>NZ_DAHVYG010000032.1 GCF_027327745.1 Geobacter sp. | reverse complement strand
CTCTCGCAGCAGACTTCGCAATCTACATCAACCAGATTACCCTGTCAATTGTTTTTTTCAAGGGGACGCCTCTTTCTTCTCAACTCCCCCTCCTGCGTCAGGGAGGTGTGTTTATAACAAATCGTCCCGTGAGGGTCAAGGAGGAAAAAGATTAAAAATTACACAAATTTCACCCTAACAAAGCGACGCTTTCCAACCTGAAGTACGTACTCACCAGTACAAGATACTTCCGCTGAATCGTCAGCTACGCGCTCCCCATTGACCTTAACCCCTCCTTGCTGTATCGCCCGGCGTCCTTCGCCATTTGACTTGACCAGTAATGTCATAGCCAAGAGTCTGCAGAGAGGCACTTTTGCTTCATTCAAATCCGTGACCGCATTGATGCATACTTCCGGCAACTCGTCGGGCACTTGGTTGTCGCGGAACCGCTTCACAAAATTCTCTTCTGCCGACACTGCGGCGGCAGAGCCATGATAGCGAGCAACTATCTCCCTTCCGAGCCGTTTTTTCGCCTCCATGGGGTGCACCACCCCCTCCCTGATGCCAGCCTTGAGCCCGTCCAGTTCGCTCAGTGTCATATCGCTGAGAAGTTCATAATAGCGAAGCATCAGCTCGTCAGAGATCGACATTATCTTTCCAAATATCTCGTCGGCCGGCTCGTTGATGCCGATATAATTACCAAGCGACTTGCTCATCTTATTTACGCCGTCCAGCCCCTCTAGAAGCGGCATTGTGATGACGGTTTGAGGCTCCTGCCCCCACTCTCGTTGAAGTTCCCGCCCCACGAGTAGGTTGAACTTCTGATCGGTACCGCCAAGTTCAACGTCGGCCTTCATGGCCACGGAATCGTATCCCTGAATGAGTGGATAGAGAAATTCATGGATGCTGATGGGAAGCTGGGTCGCAAAGCGCTTGCCAAAATCATCACGTTCTAGCATCCGTGCTACGGTATATTTTGCAGCAAGTCCAATCATGTCCGTTGCCGAAAGAGCTCCAAGCCATTGGGAATTGAAGACGACCTTAGTTCTTTCGGGATCGAGGATCTTGAAAACCTGCTCTTTGTAGGTTTCAGCGTTACGCAGGACATCTTCACGGGTGAGTGCCTTGCGGGTTTCCGACTTTCCGGTCGGGTCACCAATCATCCCGGTGAAGTCACCGATCAAGAAATACACTTCGTGCCCAAGCTGCTGAAACTGACGCATTTTATGGAGAAGAACCGTATGCCCCAAATGAAGGTCCGGCGCGGTCGGATCAAAGCCGGCCTTTATCTTGAGGGGAATACCCGTCCTTACGGACTTGGCAAGCTTTTCCTTCAATTCTTTTTCGAGGAGAATTTCAACCGCACCCCGCTTAACAACCATCATCTGCTCTGCAACAGACATAACCATTTCTCTCCTCAGGAACACAAGAGTGAGATACGCTCAATACCGAGCGCCTTGCCGCTTGTCTCATCAATCTCGATCACCGCACCGTTCAGGCGAAGGTCTTTCTTGGCCACCTCGAATCGGGTCGGCATGAGCGTCACAAACTTTTCAATCGCAAGTTCCTTCTTTATTCCGATGACTGAATCGAAGCTCCCGGTCATGCCCGCGTCCGTGAGATATGCGGTCCCGGCCGCAAGGATTCTTTCGTCAGCGGTCTGCACGTGCGTGTGCGTCCCCAATACGGCGCTTACGCGCCCGTCGAGATACCACCCGAGTGCCATCTTTTCCGATGTGGCTTCGGCATGAAAGTCGACGATAATTACTCCCGTCTGCTCACGGAGCAGTTCAATCTCACGGTCCGCAACCCTGAACGGACAATCGAGATTGCTCATGAAGACGCGCCCTTCGAGATTGAGGATGCCTACTTTTACCCCCCCTGCGGTACGGGCGACGACGCTACCCTTTCCTGCAGTACCAGGGGGGTAGTTTGCAGGACGAACGAGGCGCTCTTCCCGCCTGATGAAAGGGAGTGCATCCTTCTTGTCCCAGATGTTATTCCCGCTCGTAAGTACATCTATCCCGAGGGCAAAAAGTTCCCGTGCGGTATCCTCGGTGAGACCAAAACCTCCGGCAGCGTTCTCGCCGTTCGCAATGGCAAGATCAACACAATGATGGTCGACCAGGCGATGGAGTTCGCGGGAGAGGGCCTCTCTGCCCGGTGCTCCCACGATGTCTCCTACAAAAAGGATCTTAACGGGCATATTCGATCGCCCGGGTTTCCCTGATGACATTCACCTTGATCTGCCCGGGGTATGTCATTTCAGCCTCTATTTTCTTGGCGATATCCTTTGCGAGGAGGACTGCCCGCTCATCGTTAACTTCGTCGCTCGAAACCATGACACGGATTTCACGGCCGGCCTGAATGGCGAATGAATTATTAACCCCGGTGAACGACCCCGCTATTCTTTCGAGATCATCCAGACGTTTTACGTATGTCTCCATCATTTCCCGACGCGCACCGGGACGTGCTCCGGAGAGCGCATCCGCGGCTTGTACAAGCACTGCGAGCACCGACGACGGTTTTTCATCTTCATGGTGTGCCATAATTGCATGGACAATCTTCGGAGATTCGCCATACTTCCTTGCCAGATCTGCACCGATAACGGCATGGGATCCCTCCACCTCGTGGTCGACCGCCTTGCCGAGGTCATGGAGAAGACCTGCGCGTTTTGCCTGCTTGACGTTAATCCCGAGCTCCGACGCCATGATGCCGCAGAGAAACGCCACTTCGAGCGAGTGCTGATACACGTTCTGACTGTAGGAGGTACGGTACCGGAGGCGACCGATCAGCTTCAAAATCTCCGGATGGATTCCATGTACACCAAGATCGAAGGCGGCCTGATCACCAGCCTCTTTGATGGCCAGCTCAACCTCCTCTTCGGCCTTAGCCACTACCTCCTCAATGCGGCCCGGGTGAATACGCCCGTCGGCAATCAGCTTTTCGAGTGCGATCTTCGCTACCTCGCGCCGGATGGGATTGAAGCCTGAGAGGATGACCGCCTCCGGCGTGTCATCGATAATGAGATCGATGCCGGTTGCCGCTTCCAGGGCACGGATGTTGCGCCCCTCCCTGCCAATAATCCTCCCCTTCATCTCATCAGAGGGAAGTGCGACGACGGAAACCGTCTTTTCCGCGACATATTCACCGGCATAGCGTTGAATGGCAAGGGAGATAATCTCTTTGGACTTCTTGTCGGCGATCTCGCGGGCCTCCTCCTCGATGGCCTTTATGCGCTTGGCTGCATCAAGTTTCGCCTCGCTTTCCAGGTTGTCCATCAGGACCTTCTTGGCTTCGGCAGAGGTCATGCCGGAAATGCTCTCCAGCTTGCTCCGCTGTTCCGCGATCAGCCCATCGAGCCTCTCTTCTTTCTGCACCAGCATTTGCTCGCGGTTAAGAAGCGACTGCTCCTTCTTGGTCAAATCGGCGTCGCGCTGATCAAAAAGAAGCATTTTCTTATCGAGATTTTCTTCCTTCTGCTGAAGCCGCTTTTCGAGGGCCTGGAGATCCTTGCGTTTCTCCTTGGACTCCCGCTCGGCCTCGGCTTTTGACTGATAGATCGCATCCTTGGCCTGCAGTTCGGCTTCCTTGGTGATGGTTTCCGCTTCACGTTTTGCGTCGTCGACTATCTTGGATGCAAGCTCCTCCGCTTTGCTGACAAGAGAGTCGGAAAGCTTCCGACGCAGCATGTTGCCGATAAAAAAACCTGCTCCCGCAGCGGCAAGAATAAGGATAATGGCGATTTCTATCTTCAATTTCCCTGTACCTCCTCTGATCTATTGGTAACGGACGGGCGAATCATACGCCTGTCGGTAATAATTACGTCTACGGCCACATCGTGAGGTTCACCGGCAATTTCGTCGACCAGCTGAAAATCGTAACAAAAGCCGACGAACCTTCCCTGCCCTTCCAACCGGTGAAGTGCCCGGTCATAGAATCCCTTGCCATAACCGATTCGTCTGCCCGAGAGATCGAAAGCTACCCCAGGCACTACGATGACATCGGCCAGTTCCGGCAACAACACATCGCCAGTCGGGCATGGTTCGAGAATTCCGAAAGCCCCTCTTCTGCAATTGTCCTCGGCGGTAACCCTTGTAAAACGCAGCTCTGCACCACAAACCGCGGGGAGATACACGTCCTTGCCTCCAGCCCAGGAAGTCTCCATGACCTCCCGTGTATCCACTTCGCCATGTATCGGCGAATACAGGATAATTCTCCGGGCCGAATCAAACTCCGGGGTCGCCATGAACGCTCGCTGAACACGCTGGCCCGCGCACTGTGCCTCGCAGACAGGTAAAGACTTGCGCCTGGCAATCAGATACTGCCTCAGGGCTCTTTTAGGCATAGAAGGTTAAGGACGAACGAAGCCACGATGGGCCACATAGAGCGGGGACTACCCGCCGCAGGGGGGATCCGGAAGGGGTGAAATGCTTGCGCTGCAGAAAAGGGACCGGCTCAAGGGTAACGGATTTGACGTGACGGCTGTTTCGTTACGGCGACAGATTTACCCTTTCCGTTTGGATGAATTCTGCAGATGTTATCGGCAGACAGCCGAGCCTGCTTTCACTCGCAACGCAAACTCGCCTGTAGGCACTGAACAAACCTTCCAGACCGCTCTATGGTTAAATCTCCCGAAGGAGACTGTAGCAAACTGCAACACCGATGGGATTCCAGCCTATGTTACAGCAATACACTGTCGATCCGCTTACCCAACCGGCCTACCACATCTAGCTCAAGGCGCTTCCGCTCTTCCATTTCCTGCGCGAGAGAGAGATACCCTTCCGCCAGATTCATGAGCGCAAGGATAATCGGTATCTGAGGATCGCCTACCGGCACCGAAGCCTGGGCTTCGGCCACCTTCATATTCACGAGGGATTCGATTTTCTGCACCTGCTCGGGGGAAGCGGTGCTTCTGACCGTTATCTCTTTGCCGAGCACCTTGATGCGATGAGACGACTTCATGGTCGTCAGATCCCCTCAAGCTTGTTGAGGATACGGTCAATCCTTTCCTTTATGCCGTCGCGCTCACGAACAAGCCGACTGTTTTCCTCCCGCAGAATCTCATTTTCGTGCTTCAGCGAGGCATGTTTTTCGATAAGCGCTTCTATACGGCCCTCAAGGGCGGCAAACAATTCCTTATCCATGGAGCACCTTTTTTTGGAATCAAATAATATTTCAGCCCCCCCCTTAAGTCAAGGCATTATTGGAAAAGCGCCTCCACAAACTGGGCGGGATCAAAGTCTCGAAGGTCCTCGACCCCCTCTCCTACACCTATGTAGCGGACGGGGATCCGAAACTCGTTGCAGATCGCCACAACGATCCCTCCCTTCGCGGTACCATCAAGCTTGGTCAGTGCAATACCGGTAACTTCGGCCGCCTCCTTGAAGAGCTTGGCCTGTGAAATGGCGTTCTGTCCCGTGGCCGCGTCCAGAACAAGCAATGTCTCGTGGGGGGCACCTGGGAGTTCTCGGGACATGATGCGACGGACCTTTTTCAGCTCCTCCATGAGGTTCACCTTGGTGTGG
Source organism: Geobacter sp. (assembly GCF_027327745.1). GTDB lineage: Bacteria > Desulfobacterota > Desulfuromonadia > Geobacterales > Geobacteraceae > Geobacter. Next base: position 133,546 of record NZ_DAHVYG010000032.1, on the reverse strand, counting down.
AGCCGCCCCGCCGTGTCGACAATCAGTATGTCGGCCTTACGCGCGACGGCGGCCTTGATACCATCGAATACAACCGCCGACGGGTCGGCCCCCTCCTGGTGGCGGACTACGTCCACACCGGCCCGCTCACCCCAAGCCTGCAACTGCTCTGCTGCCGCGGCCCGAAATGTGTCCCCCGCGACCAGAACGACCTTCTTCCCCTCCTGTGTGTACCGGGCCGCAAGTTTACCGATGGTGGTGGTTTTTCCGACGCCGTTCACGCCGATCACCATGATGACGAAAGGAGTCGCCGTGGTTATGTCGAGGGGTGCGGCCTCGCGGGCGACACGCTTCAGAATCTCTTCCTTGAGGGCCTCCTTGAGGGCGGCGCCATCCTTGAGCTCGTTGCGGGAAAGGCGCTGCTCCAGTGTTCGGATCAGATCCACCGTGGTCTGCACGCCGAGATCCGCCGTGATCAGGATCTCTTCTAACTCCTCCAGCGTATCAGCGTCGATCTCCTTCTTCCCGAAAACCAAGCGGTCGATTCGTCCCACGAGGCTGTCACGGGTCTTGCTCAGTCCCTGTTTGAGACGTTCAAAGAAACCGGCCTCGGGGAGTTCACCTTCGCCCTGAGGGGATGGCGGAAGGGACTCTGCTTGCAGCGGCGGCGATGCGCCTTCTCCGTTTTCGCCACCTCCGGCGAGTTTTCCCCAGAGTCCCTTGAAAAAACCTTTTTTTTCCTCCAACATCAGTATATCTCCTTCGCCAAGAGCTCAATCGTCTGCCGGAACCTGAAGAGCGCCCTTGCGGGAATCGCCTCGCGGACCAGCGTCATGACCAGCGAGTAATCCTTCCCCACTGCACCCACGATTACGTGCTGGTGCGCGGTGGTGATTATGGCATCCCTTACGGTATCACCGGAAAGCTTGCTCTGCAGATCCTTCATCTGGTTAAGTATGATCCCCTTGTGGGCACCGACAACCTTGAGCTCGAAGTCGTCATGGAGAGCGGTTTGCTCCACCGCTTCCCCTTCCCAGTCGGCCAGTATCGCACCGGTCGCGCCGGGGACCGACTCAACGAGGTCAGCCAGAATCGCTTTGAATGGCACTGATGCACTCTCCTCAGTTCAGTTTGACGGAAACAAGCTTGGAGACACCCGGTTCCTCCATGGTGACCCCGTAGAGGGTGTCGGCAACCGCCATGGTCGCCTTGTTGTGAGTGATGATGATGAACTGCGATATTTCGCTCATCTCCCGGACCATATCATTGAACCGCCCGATATTGGCATCATCGAGCGGCGCATCCACCTCGTCGAGAAGGCAGAAGGGGGACGGCTTGATCAGGAAGATGGAAAAAATGAGTGCTACGGCCGTGAGAGCCTTCTCTCCACCGGAGAGGAGCGTCACATTCTGGAGCTTTTTGCCGGGGGGCTGGACGATGATGTCAATCCCGGTTTCCAGGAGATCCTCCTCGTTGGTCAGCTTGAGCTCGGCCCGCCCACCGCAGAAGAGACGCGGAAAGACCTCCTGAAATTTCTCGTTTACCTGATGGAAGGTCTCCAGAAACCGCTTGCGCGTAGTCCGGTTGATCCTCTGAATTGCCTGCTGGAGAGCATGAAGCGACTCCTCCAGGTCATCCTTCTGCCCCGACAGGAAGGTAAAGCGCTCTTCCAGCTCCCGGTATTCCTCGATGGCGGTAAGATTTACCTCCCCCATTTCGTCGATGAGGCGGGCAAGCTCTGCCTGCCTCCGGCCGGCCACATCCGCGTCGAAGGGGTGGTCGGCATATCTGTCGAGGAGCGGTTGGAGCTCCAGCCGGTACTTGTCGGCAAGAGAGGTCACGAGGTGGTTTAGCTCAAGGGTCAGCTCGGAGAGTCTCAGCTTATGGCCGGAAACAAGTCCCTTCGCCTCCTCGCAACTCGTGCGCAGCTCCCGAAGGCTCCCCTCCTCGGAGCGGAGCAGTTCCGCCTGCGCCTCGAACTCCCGCTTCACTGCCGCACAGGCGACCTCCGCCTCGGCATGGTCGGCAAGAAGCGACTTGAGCTCCTCCTCGCCCGCCGCGAGCGCGGCCGCCACCCGTTCCCGCTCGGTGCCGCAGACCTCCCGCTCGCGCCGATGACGCTCGATCCGCATCCGCAGGTCGCCGAGAAGCTCCTCGGTTCGTCTCATGGCGCGGTTTGCCGCCTCTTTCTTCTCCCGGAGCTGCGCACTGCGAACCTTGAGGGAAGTAACCGCCTCACGGGCGGAATCTATCTGCCGTTTGCGGACCGCAAGACTCTCCTGGAGCCGGGCGAGTTCCTCTTCAAGCACCACCTTCCGCTCGTCCCGGGCGCAGCGGCGGCTGTCGGCATCGGCCATCTCGGCTTCAAGGCTATCCCGCTCCTCCCGGAGCTGATCGTCTTCCATGCCGGCGACCGCAATCCGCTCCTCGATCCGCTGACACTCCTCGCGGACCCGCTGCAGATCCTTATCCGCATTCACGAGCTGCAGATCGGTCTGATGAAGCTCCTGTCTCAGATCGTGCAGTTCCTCTTCGCCGCGCGCCCGCTCCTCGCGCAACCCGTTGCGCTCGCCCTCCAATTGCCGGACCCGGGAGGCCAGCCGTTCGGTCGTCCCCGAAAGCTCACGGATTTCCCGCTTCTTGTGGACGAGCCCCTGCCCCGCACCCTCGGTCGAACCGCCGTGCACAACCCCGCCACCATATGCCAGGTCGCCGTGCAGCGTGACGAACATGCACCGGGGAAAGCGCCGGGAGCTCGAAACGGCATCTGCCAGATCTTCGGCCAGATAGACGTCGTACAGAAGAGGTTCCACCGCCCCGCGCCACGGCTCACTTATGGCCACCCGCGACAGAAGCGGCACGGTATCGGGGAGGGGGGCCGGACGGTCGACCGGCACGAGAGGAGCGGCGACGAGGGCACAGCGTCCACCGCCGCTCTCCCGCAGAAACGCCACCGCTTCCAGGGCATCGGCATCGCCTCCGCATAGGACATACTGAAGGCGCTCGGCAAGAACCGCTTCCAGGGCTGCTTCGAACTCACCTTCCGTCTCCACGACGTCGGCCAGGACCCCCCCGAACCGCCCCGAGAAACGCTCGGCGAGAAGGAGATTCCGCACCCCCTGGCCGTAACCGGCAAACTGGGCTTCCAGTTCCTGCAGCGAGTGCAGACGCGAAGAAACACGGGAGAGCTCCTCGCGCCGCCCGGCCAGCTCCCGTTCGAGATCGGCGAGACGGGCCTTGAGCTCATCTTCCCGGCGAGCAAGAACCGGAATCCGCTCCTGAAGCTCCCCCTTGCGGCCGGAAAGGGCGCCGACCGCCCCTTCGAGCTCGTGGGCCCGGCCGGAACTCTCGACAAGCCGCTCCTGGAGAAGGGTCCCCTCGCGACGGTTCCGTTCGGCGCGCTCCGCCAGGCTTTCCAGGTGCCGTGCTGCGGTGCTGCGCTGGTTGTTGAGCTGGGTCACCTCGGAAAGGACGGAGAAGAGCTCGCGCCGGACCTCTTCCAGGGAAGAGGCGAGTTCCCGCTCGCCATCGACAATCTCTTCGAGCTCCTTCTCCCGGGTCTGCAGGTTCTCCTCTTCACCGGCAGCCTCGACGGCAAAGGCTCCGCTCTGCTCCAGCAGGCGCTTCTGCTCCTCCTCGGAGGCGGCCACCTCCCCTTCGAGAGCGGCCAACTCGGTGGCGAGACGTTCCTCCTGGCGCTCCAGGGCAGCAAGCTCCTTGCGCTGGAACTCGATGCGACTCTCAGATGATTGCACCGCACTCTTGCGACTGAAGATCTCTTCCTGGGCCTCGGCAACCCCCCGCTCACGCTCGATGAGGGAAATGCGTCTCTCCTCCAGGAGAAGATCCCGCCGGCCGAGATCGGCCGCGAGCTCCCCCTCCCGGGATACGGCGCTTCGGAGCAACTCCTCGACCCGCTCCTTCTCGGCATCGAGGGAGACAAAGTGCCGGACGGTGGCGACGATCTCTATTTCCTTCAGCTCCTCCCGATACTCCCTGAACTTTTCGGCCTTTTTCGCCTGCCGCTGGAGGGAGTTGAGCTGGCGCTTGATTTCGGCGAGGATGTCGCCGATCCGCAGAAGGTTCTGCCGGGTGACGTCGATCTTCTTGAGGGCAATCTGCTTCTTGGCCTTGAACTTGGTGACCCCGGCCGCCTCTTCGATGAGAAAGCGCCGTTCCTCGGGCTTGGAGTGGAGGATCATCCCGATCTTTCCCTGCTCTATGATGGAGTAGGCCCGGGCGCCGACGCCGGTATCCATGAACAGCTCGGTGATATCCATCAACCGGCAGGGGGTCTTGTTGAGGAAATACTCGCTCTCACCGTCACGATAGAGACGGCGCGTCACCTGAATCTCGCTGTAGTTCAGGTACTTTGCCGGAACCCGGCCGTCTTCGGTGGAGAAGACCATGGAGACCTCGGCCATGCCGACCGGCTTGCGGAACTCGCTTCCACCAAAGATAATATCCTCCATCGACCGTCCCCGGAGGTTCTTGGCCGACTGTTCTCCCATGACCCAGCGGATGGCGTCGACCACGTTGGACTTTCCGCAGCCGTTGGGACCGACGATCCCGGTGACCCCCTGCTGAAAATCGAGCGACGCCCGGTCGACAAACGATTTGAACCCTGATATTTCGAGACGTTTGATCTTCATAAACCGGTTTATACTAGCAAAGGGCTGCCTCGATTGCAAAGACAAACGGGAGAGGAACCTTGCCAAAACCGGTCTATTAATGCTATTTTCTGGCCAAGCGGAGGGTTTTCATGAAAGAACGGACAAAGATCCTTCTCATCGACGACGAAGAGGCGGGACGAGAGGCCCTTACCCTTCTTCTCAAGGCAGCGGGCCACCACATAAGGAGTGTCGCGTCGGGGGCAGAGGGGTTCCAGTTGCTCGCCAGGGAAAAGTTCGACATTATCATCACCGACCTGTTCCTTCCCGACACCAACGGCATCGACATCCTCAAGAAGGTGAAGGAAGACTCTCCTCTGACCGAGGTGATCCTCATCACCGGGCACGCCTCCGCCGAAACGGCCGTTCGCGCCATGAAGGAAGGGGCCTTCGACTACATCACAAAGCCCCTCAACATCGACGAACTCAGGATCATCATCGGCAAGGCGGTCGAGAAGCGCCGCCTCCTCACGGAGAACGTCTACCTCAAGAAACAGCTGCGCGACAAATTCGAGTTCGCCAACATCATTGGGGCCTCGCCGTCGATGCAGCAGGTCTTCGCGCTCATGAAGCGGATCGTCAAGACCGACTCCACCGTGCTCATCACGGGCGAATCGGGGACCGGCAAGGAACTCGTCGCCAAGGCGATCCACTTCAACGGTCAGCGCCGGGACAAGCCTTTCGTCGCCGTTCACTGCGGGGCCATTCCCGAAAACCTCCTCGAAAGCGAACTCTTCGGCTACGTGAAGGGGGCCTTCACCGGGGCGGTGCGGGACAAGATCGGCAAGTTCGAGGCGGCCAGCCAGGGGACCATCTTCCTGGACGAGATCGGCACCATGGCAATGCAGCTCCAGACCAAGCTCCTGAGGGTGCTCCAGGAACAGGAGGTGGAGCGTGTCGGCTCCACCCGTCCCGTAAAGATCGATGTCCGGATCGTTGCCGCCACGAACCTGAATCTGGTCGAGGAGGTAAGAAAGGGAACCTTTCGGGAAGACCTCTTCTACCGGCTCAACGTCATCCCGCTGCCGCTGCCGCCTCTGCGGGATAGGGTCGAGGACATTCTGCCACTGGCGAAGCACTTCCTCGCCAAGTTCTGCAAAGAGATGCACCGCCGCCCCATGACCCTGGCCAAGGATGGTCTGGAAGCCCTTGAAAGCTACCGGTGGCCGGGAAACGTCCGGGAGCTCGAAAACCTCATGGAGCGGGTTGCGGCCCTGACCGAGAGTGACACCATAGCCCTCCAGGACCTCCCCCCCAACATTCGGGAAGAATCCCTCACCCGCGTCACCGAAAAGGGGGTCGATCTGGTCAAGACCCTCGCCGAGATTGAGCGGAGCATGATCAACGACGCCCTTGCTCTTTCCGACGGGGTAAAGGCCCGCGCCGCCGCGCTCCTGAACCTGAACCGCACAACCCTTGTGGAGAAGATGCGGCGGCTCGGCATGCCGCTCTAGGAGCCTGTCGGACTTAGGGGATCGTAGCGGGAGAATGGCAGATCGAGGACAGATTTTCGGGAATTTGAAGGCGAATAGTGGTTCTATTCGTCAAGAATTCCCGGAAATATGGACCGATTTGCCGTTCTCGCAGTAGATTCATTCCTAGGTCCGACAGGCTCCTAGCGCCACAGATAGCGCAGAAACACCAACGCCCGGCCGCCGGTGAAAACTAAACTCACCGCATCCGGGCGTCGTTTCCCGGCGCTTCGTCACTTCCTTCCTTCGTCAGACCCGGCCGGCCTTTATCCGGAACAGCGCCGTGAAGCTCGCCGCCTTTACCCCGTTATCGTCAAAGACCTCGGCCCTCCCCCGGATCGTCCGCTCATCTTCCCGCTGTGCGGCCGCCACCGTCTTCACCCTTCCCCCGCGAATCGGGGCGTGGAAGACGAGCGCCATCTCCGTGGTCACGAAGTGGGTCCCCTCCGGCAGCATGCTCTTGATCGCCATCGCCACCGCGGTGTCGGCCAGTGCCGTCACGGCACCGCCGTGCATGAGCCCCTTCCCCTGGGCGAGCTTCACGGTAAACGGCATGGAGAGAACCGCCCGGCCGGCAGCCGCTTCCTCGATGGTCATCCCCAGGTACTCCTCGAAGGGAGCGCAGGCGATCCACCCCGGCAGGGCGAACGGCAGTGGCGCCCCCTCTACCATCGGCTCATCATAGAGATGTTCGTACATAGGTGCAGGCACCTTTCGTCAGCCTTTGTGCGGTGTTGTCGCGATCCCCAGTCTTCCCATGACCTGCTTCATGTCCTCCCAGACCTCGCGCTTGCGCTCGGGGTTACGCAGAAGAAACGCCGGATGGAATGTCGGCATGAGGGGGATGCCGTGGTAATCGTGGAAGACCCCGCGAAGCTTCGATATCGGCTCCTTGGTGCCGAGGAGGGCCTGGGCGGCGAAGGTGCCGAGGGCAACGATCGCCTCGGGAGCGATGGCCCTCACCTGCCGCAGCATGAACGTGCTGCAGGCCTCGACCTCCTCGGGGAGAGGATTGCGGTTGCCCGGGGGCCGGCACTTGAGGACATTGCAGATGTAGACTTCCTCGCGCGCAAAACCCATGGCCTTGATGATCCTGGTCAGGAGCTGTCCCGCCTCGCCCACAAACGGCTCCCCCCGGAGGTCCTCTTCGCGCCCCGGGGCCTCCCCCACAAAGAGAAGCCGCGCCTTCGGGTTGCCGACGCCGAAAACAAGGGTGGTGCGCCCGGCACCGAGGGCGCAGCGCCGGCACTCGCCGAGATCGCTCCGGATCTCGCCGAGGGTTTCCCCTCCCGGCAGCGGCACTGCCGCCGCGGACCCGGCCGCTTCAGCCATGGAGAGGGAGTCGGCGGCACCAGTACCAGACAGAGGAGACGGTGCCACGGAATCCGGGCCGGGAACTCCCGCTTCCGGTAACAGCGGAAGCCCGTCCACTCCACTCTCCTTCAATTCCTCCAGGTAACGCCTGAGGGATGCGATTGTCTCGAAATAACTGTCATCGGGCCCCATGGCAAATCCCTTTACTTTTCACTAACTCTCCAATATTTTTATACATATGCTTATTCTTCCGCTAACGGTCCTCGTGGCCGCATTATTCGTTCCCACCGAAGCTTTTGCGTGGGGGGCCGGCATCCATCTCCAGATCGGGACCGCAGTCATCAACAACCTGCAGGTGATCAACCCGGCCATTGCCGCGGTCATCGGCGAATTCCCCCATGACTTCCTCTACGGCTGCATCGCGGCGGACATCACCCTCGGCAAGAAGTTCACCCATTACCTGCAGCACTGCCATCGCTGGCGCATCGGCATGAAGGTGCTGGAATATGCATGGAACCCGCCCCAGAAGGCCTGCGCCTACGGCTATCTTTCCCATCTCGCCGCCGACACGGTGGCCCATAACTATTTCGTTCCCTTCAAGGTAATGCGGAGTTTCTCAGCGCTCACCCTCAAGCACGCCTACTGGGAGATGCGGTTCGAAACCTTCGTGGAGCGCGAGATCTGGGAAACGGGGAAGCAGGTGGCCCGGGAGAATTACAAGGCGAACGATGCGCTGTTGCGTAACGTCCTCTCGGACACCATCTTTTCCTTCGGGACCAACAAGCGGATCTTCAATTCGATCCTCCTGGTGAGCCGTCTCGAAAAATGGCAACAGGTGCTGAAATCCCTCTCGGAGTCGTCGAGCTACGTCCTTGAGGAAGAGGACCGTGCCGAGTACCTGGGGCTTGCGGAGGAGGCGGTCTTCGACTTCCTCAACCGGGTGGAACACTCGCGCTTTTACCTGGCGGACCCGACGGGGGAGCGGGCCCTCGCTACGGCTGAGGCGGTAAGGAAAAACCTCCGCCTTCTTTACCGCAGCGGCAAACTCGGCAAGGACGACGCCTTCTCCCAGGTGGATACCATGAAGTGGCGGCTGCGGGAAGCCATCTGGGCGCCGGAGAAGCTTCTCCAGATCCTCTCCGCCGAATAGCCTCCGGCAACTCCGTCACGTCCTTCCCTCACTCCTCCCCTCGCGTCATCTTCAGCCGCAAGGCCACAACCCGATCCAGGATCGCCTCCGCCATCAGCTCCTTTTCCATGAGGGAGAGCTCCTCGACGGTACCATCCCGGTGAAGGATTTTGGCGATGTTGGTGTCGACATTGAAGCCTGCCCCCGCCTGGCTCACATCGTTCGCCACCATGAGATCGACGTTCTTTTCCTTGAGTTTCATGCGGGCGTTCTCCAGCAGTTCACCGGTTTCGGCGGCAAAGCCGACCACCACGCGGTCACCCTTTGCCCTCCCCACTTCGGCAAGGATGTCGGGGTTCTTCTCCAGCTCCAGCACCATCGTCTCGGCGCCTTTCTTGATCTTGCCGGCGCTGCGGGTGGCCGGGCGGTAGTCGGCGACGGCCGCCGCCTTCACCACGACCGTACACGCCGGCAACCGGGCCATGACCGCGTCCCGCATCTCCACGGCGGATTCGACCCGCACCGTCTCGATCCCCCAGGGATTCTCAAGGCAGGTGGGGCCGGAGACCAGAACGACCTCCGCCCCCCGCCGCCATGCCGCCCGCGCGATGGCGTACCCCATCTTCCCCGACGAGTGGTTGCTGACGAAGCGGACCGGATCGATCTCCTCGCGGGTGGGACCGGCGGTGACGAGAAACCGCTCGCCGGCCAGGTCCTGGGGCGCAAGCGCCCGCCGTGCCTCTTCGACGATCACCGCCGGCTCCTGGAACTTTCCCTCCCCTTCCCAGCCGCAGGCGAGCATCCCCCGTGCCGGCTCCACGAGGCGGAAGCCGTGGCGGCGGAGCTTCTCCTCGTTCTCCCGGTAAAGCGGATTCTGGTACATGTTGACGTTCATGGCGGGGGCGATGAGTACCGGCGCCCTGGTCGCCATGACGGTGGTGGTGAGCATGTCGTCGGCGATGCCGCCGGCAAGCTTTCCGATGACGTTGGCCGTTGCCGGGGCGATGATGAACAGATCCGCCCGGTCGGCCAGGGAGATGTGGCCGATCTCCCGCTCGGAGATGAGATTGAAAAGCTCCGTGTTGACCGGGTTCATGGAGAGGGTCTGAAAGGTGAGCGGGGTCACGAATTCCGTGGCCGACCTGGTCATGATGACGTGAACCGTCGCTCCCGCCTTGGTCAGCAGGCGCAGCAGCTCCACCGCCTTGTAGGCGGCGATGCCGCCGGTCACCCCGAGTACGATCTGCTTGCCGTTGAGCATTGCGCCTCCACGGTTCGGCACGCCCTCCGCGCGCTAACCGGCGATGTAGGGATTGTAGAGCCGCTCCCGGCCGATGGTGGTGGAGGGGCCGTGCCCGGGAAAGACCTGGGTGGCGTCCGGAAGCGTCAGGAGTTTCGTCCGGATCGAGGCCATCAATGCCTCGTGGGAGGAACCGGGGAAATCGGTCCTTCCCACCGACTCCGCAAAAAGCGTGTCGCCGGTGATCACCTTTCCTTCCTTTTCCAGATAGAGGCAGCACCCGCCGGGGGTATGGCCGGGGGTGTGCAGGATTGCCATCGTGCAGTTCCCGAAGGAAAGCGTCGCGCCATCCTCAAGAAAGATGTCCGGCTCGGGAGAGTTCTCGGTCGTAAGGCCGTACATGGCGGCCACGTCGGCCGCACGGCCGAGAAAGGGGACGTCGTCCCGGTGGATGAGGAGTTTCGCTCCGGTCGCCTCTACCACGGGGCGGTTTCCTCCCACATGGTCGAAGTGCCCGTGGGTGTTGACAACGTACCGGATGGCGAGCCCCCGGGAGCGGACGTGTTCGAGGATCCGTCCGGCATCGGCGCCGGGATCGACCACCACCCCCTCTCCGGTCTCCTCGCACCCGAGGATGAAACAGTTGACCCCCAGCGGGCCGACGACAACGGTATCGAAAATCATGGCAACGTCTCCGTGTGGAATTGTTCGCTAGAAGAGGTCAAGATTCTTCCCCTGCAGCTGCTCGAAGGGATTGTTGCGGAATCCCTTCTTCGGCTCCTCCCGGCGGCGCTCGACCGGCGGCTCGGCCGGTGGGGCGAGAGCCGCCGGTTCGGGGAGAACCGGTTCTTCGCGGAGCTCTTCCGCTTCCTCGTCGGGGGAGTACCCCTCCTTGTAATAGTACCGGTCGTAGAGCCGGTGGTAGGAGGTCCAGCGGCTCTGGTTCTCCGCCTCCTTGCGGATATGGGTCCTGATGCCGTTGATCTTGGAGTCGAGGTCGTCCAGGTAGTTGAGGATCGTCGCCTCCAGCGTCTTGGGACGCTTGGGAGAACCGTACTCGTACTGACCGTGATGGGAGAGGAGCATATGCTTGAGGAGCATCGTCAGATCGGCCGGGAATCCCGGAAGGGAGGCGATCCGCTCCTGCAGCATCTCGACGCCGATGGTGATGTGGCCGAGCAGCTTCCCTTCGTCCGTGTAGTCGAAGGAGCGGAGATAGGTCATCTCCCGGACCTTCCCCACGTCATGGAGCAGGGCCCCGGCCACGAGGAGGTCGCGGTTGAGCCCGGTGTAGAGGGGGATGATGGCGTCCACGAGCCGTGCCACCGAAAGGGAGTGCTCCAGGAGCCCCCCCAGGTAGACATGATGCATTCCCTTGGCGGCCGGAGCGACCCGGTACAGCGGCATGAGCGCCGGATCGTCGAAAAACGCCTTCATGAGCCCCTTCAGGTGAGGGTCGGCGAGACTCTCCACCAGCGCCGTCAACTCCTGTTCCATCTCCTCGATGGCCCGCTCGGACTCGGGGAGGAAATCCGCCAGGGTAACCTGGTGCTCGGGAACCCTGAAGAGCTCGGAGATGATGAGCTGCATCTTGCCGAGGTAGACGGTCGCCTTGCAGCGGATGGCGATAAAGTCGTCCTTGTCGAAGGTGGCGGCAAGCTCGTCGACGTTATCCCAGACCCGCCCCTCGATCTCGCCGCTCTTGTCCATGAGCCGCAGCGTCATGTACGGTTTGCCGTTCTTGGCCATGGCCATGATCTTGTCTTTGACGAGAAAGACCGATTCGATCTGGTCGCGTTCACGGATGCTGCTGACAAAAACCTTGTTCAAATGGAACTCCCTTCCTGGGCTGATATCTGGTTCGCGATGGCATCGGCCACCCTGATCCCGTCGAGGGCGGCGCTCATGATCCCGCCGGCATACCCCGCCCCTTCTCCGGCGGGGTAGAGCCCCGCGAGGCCCACCGCCTGAAAATCTTCCCCGCGGCCGACCCGCACGGGGGCCGACGTTCTGGTCTCCACGCCGGTAAGCGTTGCCTCGGCTGTCAGGAACCCCCGCATCTTGCGGTCGAAGAACCGGATGCCGTCCCGCAGGGTGTCGGTCACGGCGGCCGGGAAGATCTCCCCCAGCGGCACCTCCCGGACACCGGGGCGGTAGCTGGAAGCAACCCTCCCCCCCGTCTTCGCCTCCACGAACGCCATGAGGTTCTGGGCAGGGGCCCGGTACCCCCCTCCGCCGGCGGCAAAGGCCCTCCGCTCCAGAAACCGCTGAAACTCCACCCCGGCAAGGGGAGAATCGTCGCCGAAGTCGGCCGGCCCCACCGTCACCACCAGAGCACTGTTGGCGGCGGGCGAATTGCGCAGATAGGTGCTCATGCCGTTGGTGACCACCCCTCCCTCTTCCGAGCTCCCCGCCACCACCACACCACCGGGACACATGCAGAAGGAGTAGGCGGAGCGACCGGTCGCGCGATCGTTGTAGGCAAGGGCGTAGTCTGCGGGGGGAAGCGACGGATGGTGTCCCTTCCCGTACTGGATCCGGTTGATCAGCGGCTGCGGGTGCTCGACCCGCACTCCGACGGCGAAGGGTTTCTGCTGCATCAGGATTCCGCGCCGCGCAAGCATCGCGTAAGTGTCGCGGGCGCTGTGCCCCGGCGCCAGCACGAGAAAGCGGCAAGGGATCTCCTCGGTTCCGTTCACCACCCCCGCACCGATCCGCCCCCCTCGCGAAACGAGATCGGTCAGACAGCTCCTGAAGCGGATATCGAAGCCTCTTTGCTCCAGAAACCGGCGGATGGAGGCCACGACGGTGCAGAGCCGGTCAGTGCCGATGTGGGGCTTGGCCAGGTAACCGATCTCCGGCGGAGCGCCAAATGCAACGAGCTTCTCGATGACGTAGGAAATATTCGGGTCGTTCACACGGGTGGTGAGCTTGCCGTCCGAAAAGGCCCCCGCTCCCCCCTCACCGAACTGGACGTTGCTCTCGGGGTCGAGTTCTCCCCGCGCCCAGAACGCCTGTACGTCACGGGTCCGGTCCTCCACCGGCTTGCCCCGCTCCAGAACCGTCGCACAGAGGCCGTAGTCGGCGAGCCTCAACGCCGCAAAGAGCCCCGCCGGTCCCATGCCGGCAATCAGAATCCTCCCGGGGTGCACCAATCGTGGAAACGTCTGCCGCGGTGGCTCCATGACCACCTGGACATCCGGATCGTCCCCATACCGGGCGAGAAAGCCCGCCTCGTCGGCCAGCGTACACCGGAGCGTGCAGACGAACTTCACCTGGGGCTTTTTCCGGGCATCGACGCTCTTGCGTACCAGGCGCAGATCCCGAATATCATCGTCGCGAAGAGCAAAACGCCGCGTCAACGTGGTGCGGAGCAGCTCATCCCCCTCTCCGGGGGCAAGAACAAGATTGCGAATCAGAAGCGGCATCGAATTCCTTCGCTCTCGTGGCGAAATGACGGTCATCATAACAAAACCGAGCCGGCAAAGGAAAGGGTAAAGGGGCACTCAATCGGCGGCCAGAGGAAGTCGGATGAGGAAGGTGGTGCCGGAGGAATCGCTCTTCTCGACCGAAATTCTGCCGTGATACGTCTTGACGATCCGCAGCACCACCGCAAGCCCCAGTCCGCTCCCGCTCGCCTTGGTGGTAAAGAAGGGATCGAAGATCTTCGAGAGATTCTCAGGGGGAATTCCACCACCGGTGTCGGACACCCGGACGGAGAGCTCCTCCCCGTCGTGATCGAGGGAGACCGTCAGCACCCCCCCGTCGCGCATCTCGTGGATGGCGTTCAGAAAGAGGTTCGTGAAAATCTGCTCGATCTCGGCCTGATCGGCCTGAAAAGAAGGAGGAATATTCCTGAAGTCCCGGACCACATCGACATGGTAGAGGGATGCCTGGGGTTTGAACACGTCGAGGGTCGCCTCAATGATCCGGTCGATTCGCACCTCGCTCAACTGATAGCGGGGACGCTTGGATGCATCGAGGAGCTTGCGCATGGTTTCGTCGATCCGATCCACCTCTTTCAGGATCTTGTCGACATATCCAACCCGCTCCGGATCGTCGAAGCCGCTCTTGATGAGCTGTGCGAAGAGCGTGATGGAGTTGAGGGGGTTGCGGATCTCATGGGCCATGCCGGCGGAAAGGTACCCGAGCGATGCCAGCTTCTCGGACTGGACAATCTCGGCCTGGGCGCGCTGGAGAGCATCGGTTTTCTCCTGGACCCGCGCCTCCAGCTGGCGGTTCCACTCCTCGATCTCGGCCAGAAGACGCTCGCGCTCCATGGTAAGCTCGCGATTTCGCAACTCCACGTTACGAATCCGGAGCACGTTCTCGATCCGTTCGACGAGGTCCTGGTTATTGAACGGCTTCAGGATGTAATCCGAAGCACCGGCCTTCATCAGCTCCACGGCAATCTCTTCATTTCCCTTGCCGGTGAACATGATGACATAGCTGTCCGGAAAGCGCTCCTTGATCTCCCTGAGAGCGGTGAGTCCGTCCATGACCGGCATCATGTAGTCGAGAAGCACCAGCTGTGGCTGGTGGAGCTCCAGCTCTTTCAGGCCTGCAATGGCGTCTGACGCGGTGAATACGGTATAGCCGCGGTTTCTGAGGACGATCGACGTAAGATCGAGGATCACCTTTTCGTCGTCGATAATGAGAATCGTTCCTTTAGAGGAGAGGGGTTCGGTTGTCATCGGAATCTGCCGGTCCTCCTTAACCTGATTCTGTCTATCTATCTGGCACACCTGTTGAGGTTTTGCACCGAAAAAACAAGGGGCAGCAAACGCTGCCCCTGTTGTCAGCTCCCGGAGCGGGGGCGGGAAGTTGTTACACCTCGGCGGGACGCACGGTCATGACAGGGCACTTGGCATTGCGCACCACGCGTTCGGCAGTGCTCCCGAACAGGAAATGATCGATCCCCTTGCGGCCATGGGTCCCCATGACGATGAGGGACGCCTGCTCTTCGGCCGCCTTCTTGAGAATCTCGTCGTAGGGGATCCCCGAGACGATGCAGCTTGTGAAGTTGGTGTAATCCTTGATCTTGGTCCGGCAGAACTTCTCCATCATCTTCTCGGCAGCGGCCACGATCTCTTCCTCCAGTTTCTCGAATGAAACGTGGGGGACATAGAACCCCCTGAGATCCACCGGCTCGTTGATCACGTGGATGACGACAAGCCGGGCGTTGAACTGCTTGGCAAGGGTCAGGGCATGCTCAAATGCATACTCGGAATTTTCGGAAAAATCGGTTGGGAAAACAATCGTAGTAAAGGCAATCATCTCATTCCCCCTGGCAGCGGTAGTTAATGGCACCCCTCGGCGAAGATCTTTTTCAGTATCGATTTCAGCTCGTCAATCTTGACCGGCTTGTTGATATACTCGAACGCACCCAGATTTATTGCCTCGATGTAAGACTCGACCCCGCCATATGCCGTTATCATGATCACGTTGCTCTGGGGAAAGTTCTTGTTGAGTTCCTTCAGAAAGGTTATGCCGTTCATCTCCGGCATATTGATATCGGTCACGATGAGATTTACCTGCTGGTGGTTCAGATAATTGAGGGCCTCGAATCCGTTCGCTACGCTCTCGACCTCAAACCCTTCCTTTTCGAGGAGCTTCGACAGCCCGATCCGGGCGTTCTCCTCATCGTCGACAACCAGAATTCTCTTTTTCACTTGTTCCGCCAATGATCAACCCCGTGTTTGCAATCAATGTTAACTTGTTTGAGTCTAACATGGCGTCCTCCCCTGTCAAGCAGGCAGTTACGCGGGTTTCTTCCCCAGGGCGACCTGTCTCCGAAGCTTGATCGCCGTCGTAATCAGATTGGCGATAATGGAGACGAAATAGATTTCGTCCTCCTGGAACGACTTGATGGAAGTACTGTTGAGGTTGATAACGCCATAGACATCGTTCTTGTCACTGAGGGGAAAAGAGAGCATGGAATTGTACTTCTCCTCCTGGAGCTCGGGGAAATACTTGTACCGCGGGTCCTGCGATGCATGGCTGAGCGAAATGTACTGGCGCTCCTTCGCCACGGTTCCGGTAATCCCCTCCCCCATCCTGATCCGGATCACACCGATGTACGAGGGGTCGAAACCGTTGGTGGCGGCAAGTACCAGCTCGTCGCCCTCAAGCAGGTAGATATTGCAGACGCTCACCTTGAGTTGCGCTGCCACCTTCCGGGTCACGAGCTGCAGGACATCCGGCAGGTCGAAATCAGAGGAGACAAGCATGCTTATCTCTTCAAGAGAGATGATCTCCAGGTGCTCGCGGTTGGCCCGCTGCATCGTCAGAACCATTTTACCCTTTTCGCTCTCGAGCAAGGGAGTGAAGCTCGCTTTCTGAAAAAAAGGATTGACCGTCTTAACCTTGTCGGTGAGGGTGCGGAAATCGGAAAAACCGCAGCTGCAGCTCAGCTTGACCCGGTAGGTGTCGATCCGTTCACTCTTCATAACTTTTCCGCATTTTCTGCAGCGTGCCAGATGCATGAAGACCTTCTCCTTGAATTGAATAAAGTAAGGTTGGTACTGCTACTCGTCGCTTCCGTCGGCTGAGAGGTCGACGTGTACGGGACTACCTGAAGCGCCGAAGGGGGGTAACGTCTTGCCGTTGAACTCGGCCTCCACTCCTCCCCCGTCGTTGAGGTCGAGGGAAAACACCCGCTCCCCCTTCCATTCTATCAGATCGCCGGCCTTGAGCTCGTACTGCTGGGAGAGCGTTCCGTCAATGGTGATATTCAGCAAACAGTCCTGGTTGACTTTCAGCTTCAGCACTATTCCGTCCGTGCTTGTGCCGGAAGGACGTTCATCTCCTGTAACCGCAACCGCGGCGCCGTCCGGCTGAAGGTGTGGTGCCGTTCGAACGCGTGACGCCGTCGAAATCACAGGCTGAACGGGAGGAGATGGAGCAAGGACTCGTTTGGTCGAGGAAGGGGGCTCGCGCCGAAGGGGTTGCTCTTCCCGCTCGCGGGTGAGGTACGACAGGGCAATGACCAGAAAGAGAAGGGAGAAGGGAATGGCCCATCGGTTGCGGACCGGAATCCTCGGTGACTGTACCGGCGGAGTGACGGAGGCACCCCTCCCCTCTTCCGGTGAAATCGTCGGCTGCAGTGCCGCCTCATAGCATCTCACCACATCGTCGGAAGAGAGTCCCAGGTAGTTGGCATACGCCCGCAGGAATCCCTTGACATAGGCGGGACTAGGCAACTTCCCGAATGCTTCGTCCTCCAGCGCCAAAAGATAATTCCTGCCGATACGGGTGGCCCTGGCAGCATCGTCGAGGGCAAGGCCACGGGACTCGCGAGCCTCGCGCAACAACGTTCCGACCGATTGATTCCCCGCTTCAGGGGTTGAAGCTTCAGACAAGCTGCCCTCTCACTTCATGGAATCCAGGTACTCGTGTGCCAGGCGGCCCTTCTCCGAATCGGGTGCGATCCGGATTGCCTCGCGAAACGCTTCTGCCGCAGCAACATAGTCTTTTCCCTTGAGATAAGCCAGAGCCAGGTAATAGTGGGCGTTCTGCGAATTCCTGTTCAGTTCGATCGCCTTGCGAAACTCCTCGACTGCAAGGTCGCTCTTTCCCATGGAGAAATAAACCCGGCCGAGCCCCACCCGGGCGTCGATGCTCCGCGGGTTGGCTGCGACGGCTTGGCGCAGCGTACCGTAGGCCTGCTGGTAATCACCCTTGCCGAGGTAGGCAAGGCCGAGGTTGATCCTGGCGTTATCCTGATCGACAAAAAGGAGGTCCGCCAGCACCACCGTGAACTGGGTTATGGCTGCATCCCAGCGTTGCATTTCCAGGTAATTCACCCCGAGGTTGTTGCGCGCCTCCGAATAATCGGGCTTGAGTTCGATCGCCTTGAGGTACGACTGCTCGGCCAGATCGAACCGTTTCTTGTAGAAATAGGCAAGGCCAAGGCTGTTCAGGACCACAGGGTCATCCGGGTCCAGCTTTTCGGCCTCGATGAACTCGGCAAGCGCACGCGTGGCGTCGTTCTCGCCGAGAAAGGAGAGTCCCATCTGGTAATGGTAGGATGCCTGCTTCTTGGCGGCTCCGTTCATCGCACACGCAGGGAGGACAAGGAAAAGAAGGGAGGAAAGAACCAGGTGACGTTTCACGATGACCACCTCATGGCAGCGGGGATGAGGACAGGTTCGGCACGGAGACGGGGCCACCTTCGGCCGCCCCGTCTCGTAGCGTGGAACGTAGCAGATTTACCCCTTGTTGTCAACGCGAGGGGGGGCGGCGAAAGCGCTCAACCAAGGGCTCCTTCCCCCTCCGTGAGCCCCTCGAAGTGGGTAAGCGACTTGAAGCTGCGGTAACGGTTCTCTATCTCGTGATAGCCAAGGCGTTTCAACCGTTCGAGACTGAAATCCTCCACATTGAACGAGGCCATGACGCTTCCGAAGATGATCGCCTGCCGGATGCCGGCCTCGGACACATCACCGGTATTCGCCAGGTAGCCCATGAAGCCCCCGGCAAACGTGTCGCCGGCGCCGGTCGGGTCGAAGACCTCCTCCAACGGATACGCCGGAGCGGCAAAGACCGACGTGTCGCTGAACATGAGGACCCCGTACTCGCCCCGCTTGACGATGAGGGTCTTGACCCCCAGCCCCAGAATTGCCCGCGCGGCCTTCACGAGGTTGACCTCGCCGGTGAACTGGCGGGCCTCCCCCTCGTTGATGATGAATATGTCGACCTTCTCGATGACCCGCCGTAGCGCCTCCGGCTTCGACGAAATCCAGAAATTCATGGTATCGCAGGCAATGACCCGCGGTTTCTCGACCTGGCTCAAGACCTCCATCTGCAGCTCGGGATCGATATTGGCGAGGAACAGGTAGTCGGCATCGCGGTATTCAACCGGGATACGGGGTTTGAAGCTCTCGAAGACATTCAGGTGAGTCGCGAGGGTCTGGGCCTCGTTCAGATCGTACCCATACTTCCCCTTCCAGCGGAACGTCTCCCCCGACTCGCGTGCGAGTCCGGCAAGATCGATGTTGCGCGACCGGAGAAAATCGACATGTTCCCGGGGAAAATCGTCGCCGACCACCGCAACCAGATTCACGTCGGTAAAAAAACTGGCGGACGTCGAAAAATAGGTTGCTGAACCGCCCAACACGTTTTCCACCTTCCCGAAGGGGGTTTCCACCGAATCGAATGCGACCGAACCGACAACGAGTATTCCCATGAACGCTCTCCTTTGTTATGTCTAGAGATACTTACCGATGAGAAGGTCGAGCCGCTCTTTTGCCTCATCCCCAATAACCCGCTTATCGGTTATGATGGCGTACTGAAGGGCCGAGGCACAGGGACACGCCCTTTCAGCCGCGATACGTTTCACGGAATTCTTAATGATTGCCTTGGCCATGGCCACGTTCTTCCTGATGATGGCGAGAACAGCCTCGACCGACACATCCTCATGGGATTCGTGCCAGCAGTCGTAATCGGTCGCAAGCGCGATGACGCCGTAACAGAGTTCAGCCTCACGGGCCAGCTTCGCCTCGGGAATGTTGGTCATCCCGATGACCGAGACCCCGAACGAACGATACATGTTGGACTCGGCGCGGGTCGAGAAAGCAGGCCCTTCCATGCAGATATAGGTTCCGCCGCGGTGCACCGTCGCCCCCGCCTCCACAGCCGCCTCGTAAAGCCAGCCGGAGAGATCGGTGCAGACCGGATCGGCGAACTGCACATGGGCTACAACGCCGTTGCCAAAGAACGTATTGGTCCGGGTGGCGTTCGTACGGTCGATAAACTGGTCGGGAATGACGATATGGCCGGGGATAATCTCCTCTTTCATGCTCCCCACCGCCGAGACCGAGATAATGCGGGTCACCCCGAGCTTTTTCATGCCGTAAATGTTGGCGCGAAAATTCACCTCCGAGGGGAGGAAGCGGTGTCCCTTGCCGTGCCGGGGGAGAAAAACCATCTTCACTCCATCGAGCACGCCGGTAATGAACTCGTCCGAAGGCTCTCCGAAGGGAGTCTCCACCTTTACCTGCCCGATATCCGAGAGCCCCTCCATCTCATAGAGCCCGCTCCCCCCGATGACGCCGATAATCTGTTCAGTCATGTCGCTTCACCTCGCCAAGAATTCGCACCTGATGTTGAGATACTGCCCCCCCGTCTCTACGTGCCGCCGCCGCGTTCGAGCTTCCCCTTGAGCTGCCCGCAGGCAGCCGAAATATCGGCCCCGCGGCTCGACCGGGTGATGACCGTAAAATGCTTTGCAAGCAGAAAGCTGTGGATCTGATCGACCGACTGTTGGTCGGGGCTTAGGAATGAACACCCCTCATGCTCGTTGAAGGGGATCAGGTTGATCTTGGAAGGGATTCCGCTCAGCAGCTTCACGAGCCGCTTGGCATCCTCGAGGGAATCGTTGACCCCCTTGATCATCACGTACTCGATGGTAATCTTCCGGCGGCCAGGCAGAGGAAAACGCCGGCAGGCATCGAGAAGCTCCCGCAGCGGATACCGCCGATTGATCGGCATTATCCTGTTCCGGACCTCATCGGTGGTCGCATTGAGCGAGACCGCCAGATTGACCGTAACCTCGCGTCCAAGCCGCTCCATCTCCGGCACCAGCCCCGCAGTCGAGACCGTTACCCGTCGGGTCGAAAACTGAAGCCCGTCATCGTGGGTGATGATCTTGAGGGCACGGATGACGTTATCCAGGTTCGCCAGCGGCTCCCCCATCCCCATGAATACGATATTGCGGAACGGCACTTCCCGCATCACGGCACAGATCTGATTAACGATCTCCGCCGTGGTAAGGCTGCGGGTCAGTCTGAACGTCCCCGTCAGGCAGAACTCGCACCCCATCGCGCAACCGACCTGACTGGAGACGCAAAGCGTGCTGCGATCTTCCTCTGGAATAAGGACAGCTTCGACGGTATTGCCGTCGGCAAGCCGGAAAAGGTACTTCCTCGTCCCGTCGCGGGAAACCTCCGTCAGTTCGGGAAACAGCGTACTGATAACCGCTGTCTGTTCCAGCTCCTGCCGCAGCTCCTTGGCAAGGTTGGTCATCACCTCAAAATCGGTGGCCCCCTTCTGGTACATCCATTTGAAGATCTGACGGGCCCTGTAACGTTCCTTCCCCTTTCCGGCCAGAAATTGCTCCAGCTCTTCGAGACTCAGATTTTTCAGATCTGCTTTAGTTTCCATACCTGTCGACTATAAAAAAAGCCCTTCGCGCGAAGGGCTTCGGTGACGTTCTACTGCCGCCCGGCTAGAAAAGCTCGAGCTGGCTGAAGAAGTAGGGGATCTCGAATGCCGCAGATTCGGGGGAATCGGAGCCATGGACGGTGTTCTCCTCGATACCGAGGCCAAACTCCTTGCGGATGGTGCCTGCATCGGCATTGGCCGGGTTCGTGGCTCCCATGACCTCACGCCATCCGGCAATTGCGTTCTCACGCTCAAGGACCATAACCACGACGGGGCTGCGAGACATGAAAGAGCAGAGATCACCGAAGAACGGCCGCTCCTTGTGAACGTAGTAGAATCCTTCCGCTTCCTTCTTGGAAAGCTGAATCTTCTTCATGCCGACGATCCGGAAGCCGGCAGTCTCCACCTTTTCGAGCACCTTGCCGACGATATTGCGTTCAACCGCATCGGGCTTGATAATGGCAAATGTTCTTTCCACGAGACACCTCCGTCAATCTATTTGCTTGATAAAAAGACCGTTATAGATAGCATGCGACCCAGCGCTTGTCAACCTGAATCCCCATCCCGGAGACATGAAAAAAGCCTGCAGAACCTAGGTTCTGCAGGCTTTTCACTGGCGAAAAAGTAACCGAAATTACTTCTTCTCAGCCGGAGCAGCCGGGGCCTCCGGGGCCGGAGCCTTGGCGGAGGTCATCGGAGCCTGAGCCGGAGCAGCGGCCGGAGCAGCTTGCTCAGCCGGAGCCGGAGCAGGAGCTTCTTCTTTCTTCTTGCAGCCAGCGGCGAAAGCCACGGCCATAGCAAGACACAGGGTCAGAGAAAGCAGTTTTTTCATTGACGTTCTCACCTCTTTTCTTTTTTGAGTTTCATTCGTGCGCTCAGCGCAAGGTATTACGTAACGCAACAGAACGGGAATATACTAGCTTCCAAAATAAAGTCAAGCGTTTTTTAACGTTCAAAATCGTATTACTATCACATAATTTCAGCCTGTTACGTTAAATTGTCGAAAAAATTTATCACCTGAGTCAGAGATTGATGCAGACAAGTTTAATGTTCGTCATCTCCTCCATCGCATAACGGACCCCCTCGCGACCCAGCCCGCTCTGCTTGTTCCCCCCGTAAGGCATATGGTCAACCCTGAAAGTGGGGATGTCGTTTATGATGACTCCCCCCACATCGAGCCGCTTGACCGCCTGAAACGCCTTTCCGATGTCACGGGTATACACCCCCGCCTGAAGCCCGTACACCGAGTCGTCAGCCATCTCCAGGGCCTGCTCGAATGTGTCGTAGGGGAGCACCGACACGATCGGCGCGAACACCTCGGAACAGACGACCTTCATCTCCGGCGTCACCCCGCTCAGGATCGTCGGTTCCAGGCAGTTGCCGATGACGCCCCCCCCTGTCTCAACCACCGCTCCCAGCGTCTTCGCTTCATCGAGCCACGACACGGCGCGCTCAAGCTCGACGCGGGAGATCATCGGACCGATATCCGAATCCCGGTCCATGGGGTCACCAACCTTGAGCATTTTCGTTGCCGCCACGAATTTCGACAGAAACTCATCGTATCGCCTCCGATGCACGAAGATCCGCTGGACAGAGATGCAAACCTGCCCGGAATTGGCAAAACTCCCGACAACGCAGCGCGAGACGGCGGCATTAACGTCGGCATCTTCATCAATTATGGTCGGGGAATTTGAGCCGAGCTCCAGCGTGACCCGCTTTAGCCCGCTGCGGGCCTTGATCTCCGCTCCCACCGCAGGGCTTCCGGTAAAGGTGATCATTGCTAGCCGATCATCGGCCACCAGGCGATTGCCAACCGTCTTCCCGCTCCCGACAACGACATTGAGGACACCGGGCGGCAGTCCCGCCTCCGTCAACAGCTCGGCGAGCTTGATCGAGGTGAGCGGTGTCTTCGTGGCAGGCTTGAGAACAAGGGAATTCCCTGCGGCAATGGCTGGGGCAACCTTGTGCGCAACCAGATTCAGAGGGAAATTGAAGGGGGTGATGGCTCCGATCACCCCGATGGGGGTTCGCAGATAGAACCCGAATCTGCCGGCAGAAACGGGGGAAGCATCCATCGGTACGAGTTCGCCATGTTCGTTTCGCGCCTCAAGGGAGGCAAAGCGGAACGTCTCAGCACTCCGGTCTGCCTCTGCGAGGGCGTACTTCCACGTCTTTCCCGCCTCACGGGCAATGATCTCCGCAATCTCCTCCCGGTCCCGCACTATGAGATCGGACGCTCTTGCCAGAATCTCCGAGCGCCGGAAGGCAGGAAACGACGAAATCTCCTGGTACCCTCTCCGGGCGGCAACTATTGCCAATTCCACATCTTCATCGGTAGCCTCGGGAACCACGCCGACAATCGAATCATCGTAAGGATTGGTAACATTGATCTCCGAACGGTTGTCGCCAACCCATTCCCCGCCGATCAAAACCCGGTGACGTTTTGCCATGGAACCTCCTCAACCTGGATTTACCCTTGTCACAATCAACGCAATTATTGTAATTTAAAAAACCGTTAGTCGATTCTATCGCAAGGGGTGACAGTGTGACACGCGAACTTTCGGATTCCGACAAGCAGCAACTCCTCCTGATTGCCCGTGAAGCTGTGGTGAACTACGTCGCAAACGGCATCGTATCGGAAACGCAGGCACCGGCCGCGAACCTCAACGAAAGAGGAGGATGCTTCGTTTGCATCAAAAAAGACGGGAATCTGCGCGGCTGCATCGGGAACTTCATATCCGACAAGCCGTTGTTCCAGCTTGTACAAGAGATGGCGGTCTCGGCAGCGACCCGGGATCCCCGCTTCTATCCGATGAAAACCGAAGACCTCGCTGATTTCTCGCTAGAAATCTCCATCCTGAGCCCTCTCGTCAAGATAAATTCGTGCGACGAGATCAAGATCGGAACCCACGGCATCTATCTGGAAAAAAACTTCTGCCGCGGGGTACTCCTGCCGCAGGTTGCCACGGAACAGGGGTGGGACCGGAACACGTTTCTCAGCCAAACCTGCATCAAGGCAGGCCTCAGGGCAAACGACTGGGAGGAAGGTGCCGATATCTACGTCTTCAGCGCACAGGTATTCGGTTAACCGACAACAATCACCGATCACGATGCAAAGCAAAATGGGGAGATGTCAATGCACATCTCCCCATTTTGCTTTCAACGGCACTTTAACGGAGGCACCTTCACCGGTGCCTCCGTCGTATTGGATCAGAACTTCCGGCCGCCTTCCTCAGCCCACTTCTCGAGCATCGGAGTAGTGACCGACTTCGGACGCTCGATGGCGTAGCCGAGTGCGCGGTCCCAGGTGATATTCGCCATGCAGCCAAGGGCGCGGCCTATACCGAAGAGGACGGTGTAGAAGTCCCACTCGCGGACGCCATAGTACCACTGGATGACACCGGACTGGGCATCGACGTTCGGCCAGGGGTTCTTCGCCTTGCCGTGCTCCATCAGGACGCCCGGGGCAACTTCGAAGATCATGCTGACGAGCTTGAAGAGCGGGTCATTCGGCAGGTGCTTGAGGCAGAACTCGCGCTGGGAGGTGTAGCGCGGGTCGGTCTTGCGGAGAACGGCGTGACCGTATCCCGGGACGACCTGACCGGCATTGAGGGTGTCCCACAGGGCCTTGGTGACGTTCTCCTTGGTTGGCTCGACCCCTTCGCCAAGCTTCTTCTGGAACTCCATGATCCAGGCGAGAACTTCCTGGTTGGCAAGGCCGTGGAGCGGTCCAGCAAGGCCGTTGAGGCCGGCGGAGTAGGCATAGTAGGCGTCGGACAGGGCCGAGGCGACGAGGTGCGTCGTGTGGGCGGAGACGTTGCCCGACTCGTGATCGGAGTGGAGGATGAAGTACATCCGGGCCACATCATCATAGGGAGGCTTCTGGCCGATCATGTGGGCGAAGTTTGCCCCGAAGTCGAGCTTCGGATCGGCAGCAATCTGCTCGTCGTTCCTATACTTGTAGCGATAGATGAAGGCAGCGATCGGTGCAATCTTCGCCACCAGGTTACTGGCATCCTCGTACATCGGCTCCCAGCAGGTCATTTTGTTGAACTTGCCGGAGTTGTAGAACTTGAGGAACTCGGACTCCCGCTCGAGAGCGAGGATACCGGCGGAGAGCATCACCATGGGGTGGCTGTCCTTCGGGAGAGCCTTGATGACGTCGAATACATAGGAGGGAACCTTACCCCGCTCCTTGAACTCGGCCACAACTTCGTCAACCTCGTCCTGGGTCGGGATATCGCCGGTGAGGAGCATGTACCAGAACGCCTCGACGGTCGGATACTCGGACCCGGAAGCCTTGGGAAGCGCTGCAAAGGTTTCGGGGATCGTCTTGCCACGGAAACGGATCCCTTCCTGGGGATCGAGGTAGGAGATGTCGGTCACGAGGGCGCGGATGTCGCGGGCACCGCCGATGCACTGGTCGATGGTCACCTGGTCGATAATGACCTTGCCGAATTCCTTTACGAGTCTGGTGGTGCGGGGACGGTGCTCCTGAACTTTCTGTGCAAGCTTATCCTTGAGTTTAGACATAATGACTCTCCTTTCGACTGGTTGTAATTTAATAAACAAAATCTAACCTATTCCCGTGATACTCGCACCCTCTCTCCTCCTTTCAAGTGGTAAGTTATTCGGTTCTGCTGCGGTTTAATCCGGCTGTCGCCGATTCGGAACAAGGGTGCTTCGGGGAAAATACTGCTGAAAGTTTACGGTGCGGGGAAATTGCTTTTTAGTATACTGTATACAGTTTTTGTTGTAAAGGCTTATAACACCCTCTCTGGTTAATTTCAACAAAATTTTTTTAAGGGAATGGAGCGACTTGGGGGATCAGAGGCACGTCAATTCCTGATCGGAGCAGGTGAGTTGCCTGAGTCCTTCAAAATGGGAAAGGTAGAAGGTGTTTTCGATGCCGATGGCTCCCTGACCGGGAACGACGACCGTCGGTTCGAAGGCGAAGACCATGCCGGCTTCGAAGGTCATTTCGCCGAAGCCTCGGGCAATGAACGGATATTCGTCGATCTCGATGCCGATCCCGTGACCGATGAACGAGACCTGGGCACCCTTGTTCCCCATGAAGCTGTCGGCATAGCCAAGCTCCACGGCAAGTGCGAGGCATTCATCATAAACGGCTCCCCATGGCACTCCCGGCTTGATGAGTTCCATCATCCGCTCCTGGACCCGGAGCATATCGCAGTAGGCCTTTCGCAGAAGGCCGGAGATATCCCCGAGGGAAAAAACCCTCGTCTGGTCGACGAGGTACCCGTCAACACACCCGGCGAAGTCGACAATGATCGGCTCGTTCCGCTCAATCCGCTTGAGGCCGGCCCCCTGTCCGAAGGATGGATTGAGTCCCAGCCCCCCCAGGGGGGTGTCGACATAGGCGGGAACGGCGCTGTCGGCACCGGAAAAGACATGGGCGTAGAACAGCTCGGCATTGAACGCACGCGTCCGCACCAGTCCCTGGTGTCCTTCCTTCCGGGCGGTGAACTCCAGCTCGGCGGCCAGCTCCAGATCCGTCATCCCTTCGCGGATAACCTCGCGGGCCCTGCGGTTGACCTTGTCTATCTGCACGGCGGCGTCCTGAAGGATGTGGATTTCGTACTTGCTCTTGATCATCCGGACCCGCCGGATGAGGGGGGTGGCGTCGCTGACGGCGGATGAGGGAAATACGGCACGATACCGCTCGAAAAGATTGACCGGGATCACGTCGAGCTCCATCCCGATCCTGACGGGAAGCGGATAGCCGTAATCGGCAAGACGGGCGGGAATCTCCCTCATGGAAGAGAACGGCACGATCTCCCGGAGCCCCGACTCCATCCGGGCACGGCTGAATTCCTTGCGCACCAGGTAGACCGGCTCATCCGCCACGGGGACATAGAGACACCCCGACTGAATCGTACCGGTGAAATAGAAAAGGTCTGCGTTCTGGAGAACGAGGACGGCGTCGAGCCCCTCCTTCGCCATCAGCGACTGCAGACGGGAAATGCGGTGTTCGAGCTCTTCTTTCGGTGTGATGCGCACTGACTCCTCCCGGGATTACGGATGTTCTTCGGGCGAGCGGGCCAGCCTCGCCTCTCTTTGCAGCCTGCGGCGGCGACGGCCGCCGAGAAACGCTTCCTCCACGATGATCGCGACAAAACAGACCACGAAGAGACCGAGGAGGATACCGAGTGCCTTCTCTCTCATCGCCGAATCCCCCTTATGCCGTCTCGCCGGCATCTTCGAGCTGCAGCTCGCGGATGGCCATCTCGCGGAGTTTGAATTTCTGGATCTTTCCCGACGCGGTCATCGGATACGCCTCGACGAATTTCACGTAGCGGGGGATCTTGTAGTTGGCGATCCTGCCACGGCAGAACTCCCGGACTTCCTCCTCGGTCATTTCGACCCCCTTCTTGAGGATGATCGCCGCCATGACCTGCTCGCCGTACTTCCGGTCGGGAACGCCGTAAACCTGCACGTCGGAGATCTTCGGATGGGTGTAGAGATACTCCTCGATCTCGCGGGGATAGATATTCTCCCCGCTGCGGATGATCATGTTCTTGATCCGGCCGGTGATCTTGCAGTAGCCGTTCTCGTCCATGACGGCCAGATCGCCCGTATGGAGCCATCCCCCAGGATCGATGGCCTTGGCGGTCTCCTCGGGCATCTTGTAGTACCCCTTCATGACCAGGTATCCCCGGGTGCAGAGTTCCCCCTGCTTGCCCGGCGGAAGGGTGGAACCGGTTTCGATGTCCACGATCTTCACCTCCACGTCGGGGTGGGCGCGGCCGACGGTGGCCACCCGCAGCTCGATCGGATCATCGGTGCGGGTCTGGGTGATGACGGGGGACGACTCGGTCTGTCCATAGGCGATGGTGATCTCGGAAGCGTGCATGTCGCGGATCACCCGCTTCATCACCTCGATGGGGCAGGGGCTACCGGCCATGATCCCGCTCCGCAGGCTCGTGAGGTCGAATTTCGGAAAGTCGGGATGCTCCAGTTCGGCGATGAACATGGTCGGCACCCCGTGAACGGCGGTGCATCGTTCCTTTTCAATGGTGCGAAGGACCGTCAGCGGATCGAAGAGCTCCACCGGCACCATGGCGGCTCCGTGGGTAACGCAGGCCAGGACCCCCAGGACGCAGCCGAAGCAGTGGAAAAAGGGGACGGGGATACAGAGGCGGTCCTTCTCGGTGAACTTCATGCATTCGCCGATCAGGAACCCGTTGTTGACGATGTTGCGGTGGGTGAGCATCACCCCCTTGGGGAAACCGGTGGTCCCTGAGGTGTACTGCATATTGATCACGTCGTTGCGGTCAAGGAAGCGCTCGACAACCGCCAGATCCTCATCGGGGACCCCTTTCCCCAGCTCGACGATGCGGTCGAAATTGATCATCCACTCGGGCGTCTCATCGCCAATGAAGACGACATGCCTTAGATACGGCACCGACGCGCTGGCGATATCGCCGGGGCGGGAACTCGCCAGCTCCGGCACGACCTCGTTCAGCGTCGCGACGTAATCGGTATCCTTGAACGACCTCACCAGGAAGAGGACCCTGGAGTCGGACTGTTTGAGGATATATTCTAGTTCCGCCGACTTGTAGTTGGTGTTGACCGTCACCAGAACCGCGCCGATCTTGGCGGTGGCAAACTGGAGAATGACCCATTCGGGGACATTGTACGCCCAGATGGATACGTGGTCGCCTTTCCGGATCCCGAGAGCCAGGAGCCCCTTGGCCACCTGGCGGCAGATCTCATTGAACTCGCGGTAGCTGTAGCGAATCCCCCGGTCGACATAGACGAGGGCATCGTTGTCCGGATACCGGACCGCCACCGAGTCGAGCAGTCCTCCAACCGTGAATTCAAGTGGTTGCGACATGCACCATCCTCCTGAGTTTCGGGGGTTCAAATTTCATTTCAAGCAAACAACTTATTGATTTTTTGAGGTTTTACGAATTACCATGCCTCTGGTGGCAAGTCAAGTTATTCAAACAGGGTATTATTTTTTTACCGGTTTTACACTTCGTGTTACAGTTGTCACAATAATTCTTGACAAGTCGATACCACTTTCATTTCAACACCTTACGATAAGTATATGTTATAGTTAGGTTTTTAGCCCAAAACGGCTTCCTCGGACCATGCCTAAAATTTGGGCAATTCGCTATTTGCATTTGTTTTATTTCAGCTTTATGACGTACCAACATTTTTATCCACAACTCTATCCACATTTTTTGTGGAAAGCCGCGTAAGTTGCGATTTTACTGCTACTTTACACAACTGTAACACAACTGCAATATCTCTTCGCTACGCTCTGCAGCGAGGAGGACGGAACCCCATGAAGACAATCCTTATCATTGAAGACGAACGAGACCTGGCGGAGCTGGTGGCGTTCAACCTGGAAAAGGAAGGGTACCAGGCCGTCACGGCATTCGACGGCGCCAGCGGCCTGGAAGCGGCGCGAACCCGAAACCCGGACCTGATCATCCTTGACCTGATGCTCCCCGGCGTCATGGGGATCGACGTCTGCAAGATGCTGAAAAAATCCGAAAAGACGGCGACGATTCCGGTCATCATGCTGACGGCGCGGGGGGAAGAGATCGACCGGGTGGTCGGTTTCGAGGTCGGGGCCGACGACTACGTGGTGAAGCCGTTCTCCGCCAGGGAACTGTTGCTCAGGGTAAAGGCGGTTCTCCGCCGCTCCCTTCCCGACCGGCCCGAGGGGAAAATTCTCTCCATCGGGCCGGTGACCATCGATACCGCGCGGCACCAGGTGGTCGTGGCCGGCGAAGAGGTTATTCTCACCACCACCGAGTTCAAGCTTCTCCTGAATCTGGCCGAGCGTCTCGGCCGTGTCCAGAGCCGGGACCTGCTGCTGAAAAACGTCTGGGGCTACAACTACGTCGGTGATACCCGCACGGTCGACACCCACGTCACCCGCCTGCGGACCAAGCTCGGGCCGGCCGGCGACCTGATCCGGACCGTGCGCGGCTTCGGCTACAAGATGGAGGAGCCGTGAGATTCCGGATCCAGTGGAAGCTGATGGCGTCCTACCTCGTCCTCGTCCTGTTCATCGGCGGGGTCTTCTTTGCCTATCTTTCCTACACCCTCGACACCCACCTGGCCGAGGAGATCCGGGAAAACCTCGCCAGCGAGACCCGCCTGGCGCGGCTCATCGCACAGCGCAACATCGGGGACATGCGGCGGGATGCCCCCCGCACCGCATCCACCATCTCGGACGAGATCCGGGCACGGGTGACCATCATCCTAGCCGACGGAGTGGTGGTGGGAGACTCGGAGGTCCCTCCCGACCAGCTCGGGACCCTCGAAAACCACCTTCAGCGCCCCGAGGTGCAGGCGGCCCTCAGAAGCGGCAGCGGCAGTTCGGTGCGGTATTCCGCTACCATCAGGACCCCGATGCTCTACACGGCGGTTCCACTGAAGACCGCTGCCGGCGAAGGCGGGATCCTGCGCCTGGCGCTCCCCCTCACCTCCCTGGAGAAGGCAAAGGCAAGCATCCGGACACTCCTGGCGGCGTCCCTGCTCATCGGGCTCGCCATCGCCCTGGTGCTGAGCTATATCCTCTCCCGCGTCACGTCCCGCTCGCTCCGCACGATGACTACCCTTGCCACCCAGATCGGCTCGGGGGAGTTCACCCGCCGCATCCCGGTGACGACCCGCGATGAGGTTGGCGAGCTGGCCCGGGTCATGAACGAGATGTCGGCCCGGATCGAGCACCACATGGAACAGATCTCGGCGGAGAAGGCCCGGCTCGACACGATCCTTCGCGGGATGGGAGAGGGGCTCATGGTTTCCGACGCCAGGGGGGAGATCACCCTGGTGAACCCCGCTTTCCTCGAACTCTTTGCCCTCTCGGAAAACGTCGAGGGGCGCCACATCATCGAAATCACCCGCCATCCCGCCCTCCACGACGCGTTCAGATCCGTCGTCGCCTCGGGGAGCGAGCGGCTGGAGGAGCTTACCCTCGGCCTCGGAGAGGAGAGGCACGTGCTGACCCACTGGGTCCCTCTCACCGAGGAAGGGAAGCTCCACGGGGTGGTGGCGGTCTTCCACGACATCACCGACATCAAGAAGCTCGAAAAGATCCGCCGCGATTTCGTCGCCAACGTCTCCCACGAGCTGCGGACCCCGGTGACGGTCATCAAGGGGTATGCCGAGGCGCTGATCGGGGGGACGCTGGAGAGCGACCCGGCACGGGCCCGGCGGTTCATCGAGATCATCTACAGCCACTCGGACCGGCTCGCGGCCCTGATCGGCGACCTTCTCACCCTCTCCCGGCTCGAATCCGGCATGCTCCGCCTGGAGCTGACCGGGGTGAACCTGGAGCGGGTCGCCCGGCATGTGGCCGGACTCCTGGAGCAGAAGGCCGCCGTCGAGAAGATCACCATCGACTGTGCCCCCCTTGTGGGGGCCCCGACGGTCCTTGCCGACCCGGGCCGGCTGGAGCAGGTGCTGATCAACCTCCTCGACAACGCCATCAAGTACTCCCCCTCCGGGAGTGCCGTCTCGCTCATGGTTTCCGACGAGGGGGCCATGGTGAAGGTGGGGGTGAAGGACACCGGCATCGGCATCCCGCCGGCAGACCTGGCGCGGATCTTCGAGCGGTTCTACCGCGTCGACGCCGCCCGCAGCCGCGAGGAGGGGGGGACCGGCCTCGGGCTCTCCATCGTCAAGCACATCGTCCAGCTCCACGGCGGCTCCGTGGGGGTCAAAAGCGTGCACGGCAAGGGATCGACCTTCTGGTTCACGCTGAAGAAGGCGTAAGGCGCGCACCGCTTACGGCACCACCACCCCTCCCGACACGACGAACTTGACCGCATCCTCCACCGACATGCCGCTTTCCGTCACCTCCTCTTCCCGGAAAAAGAGAGCAAAGCCAGAGGTGGGATTCGGCATGGTCGGCACGTAGACCACCACGAGCCGCTCCCCGTCCCGCTCCACCTCGGCGGTGACGAACCCCACCGCCCGTACCCCCTTGCGGGGCCACTCCACGAAGACCGCCCGGCGGTACGACGTTTTCCCCTCTTGGAAGACCTGGGTCAGCTGTTTGCTGGAGGTATAGATCGACTTCACCAGGGGGATGCGCGACAGAAGCCCGTCCCACCAGCGGATGAGCCGCGTCCCCATGACGTTGGCGGCGAGAACGCCGGTCAGGTAGATCACCACGGCGCCGGTAATCATCCCGAGCCCCGGGAAGTAGTAGTTGTGGTGCGTAAGGGCGATGAAGAGATCATCGAGGTACGTGCCGAAGATGCCGTCGGCGAAACTGAAGAGAAACTTCAGGATGAAGATGGTGATTCCGAGGGGGATGACGATGAAAAGCCCCGTCACGAACCGTCCCCGCAGATGGGTTATGACCTTGTCCATGGATTGCCTCCCTGCTTTTTCCTTCACCGGCACAATAGCGCGAAAGCTAGCAATGTCAATAGTTTCCCACTCCTCACCCGGGGGACACCCTTCTGTCACAGAGGGCGGTTACCCTGCTGCCTGACACCAAGAGAGAGGAGAACGAGATGTGGAGAGAAGATGTGCTGGACCTGAAGCTCACCAAGTTTTTCGAGATTTCGGCGCGGGCGCTCCTGAGCCTGCTCATCACCGCCATCCTGCTGGCGATCCTGGCCGGCATCGCCTGGACCTTCTACGATATCCGGCTGGTCTTTTCCGCCGATTTCCACGGGGCGTTCAGGACGATCCTCGTGGATGTGCTGACCGTCCTCGCCATCGTGGAAATCCTCCGGACGGCCCTTGCCTACTTCTCTGAGGGGAGGGTGAAGGTAACCTACATCATCGACACGGTCCTCGTCACGGTCCTCACCGAGGTGATGGCGTTCTGGTACCGTGAGATGACCTGGGAAAAGATCGCCATGGTGATCGCCCTGGTCCTCTCCCTGGCCGCGGTGCGGATCATCGCGGTGCGGTACTCGCCCCGGGGCCGGCACGAGGACCTCTGAGGAAATGTTTCACAAGTTCACCCATTCTTTCAATAGCCGTAACCTGTCTGTAACAATTGTCCGGGTATAATCCAGGGCAGATGAACAACAACTCCAAGGAGGCAGCAATGTTCAACGTCGTACGCAAAGCGATCACGCTTCTGGCGCTTCTGGCGACCACCGCGGTGGCGGGTCAGGCAGGGGCCGAGACCCTCATCAACGGCGCCGGGGCCACCTTCCCCTACCCGCTCTACTCCAAGTGGTTCAGCGAGTACGCCAAGATCAACCCGTCGGTGAAATTCAACTACCAGTCCATCGGCAGCGGCGGCGGGATCAAGCAGATCACCGCCCAGACCGTCGATTTCGGCGCCAGCGACAAGCCCCTCTCCGATGCGGAGCTGGCGGCGGCCCCCGGCAAGCTCCTCCATATCCCGACCGTCATGGGCGCCGTCGTCGTCACCTACAACGTCCCCGGCGCACCGAAGGGGCTGAAGCTCAAGGTTGAAGACGTGGCCGACATCTACCTCGGCAAGATCACCAAGTGGAACGACCCGCGCATCGCCGACGACAACCCGGGCGTACGGCTCCCCAATGCGCCGATCATCGTCGTGCACCGTTCCGACGGAAGCGGCACCACGGCCATCTTCACCGACTTCCTCCGCGGCGTGAGCTCCGAGTGGGCCCACAAGGTCGGCACGGGGACCTCGGTCAGGTGGCCCGTCGGTCTCGGCGGCAAGGGGAACGAAGGGGTGGCCGGCCAGGTTAAGACCACCGCCAACTCCATCGGTTACGTGGAACTGGCCTACGCCTTCGAGAACAAGCTCCCCTGTGCAACCCTGAAGAACAAGAGCGGCTACTGGGTCGAGCCCTCCATCCAGAGCACCAGCGCCGCCGCAGCAGGCGCCGTCAAACATATGCCGGCCGACTACCGCATCTCCCTGGTGAACCAGCCGGGCAAAAACGCCTATCCGATCGCCGGCTTCACCTACCTCCTGATCTATCAGCAGCAGAAGAACCGCGAGACCGGCAGGAGACTGGTGGAGTTCCTGAACTGGGAGCTGGAGAAGGGGCAGAAGATGGCGGCTCCGCTTCTCTATGCGCCGCTTCCCGAAAACGTCAAGAAGATGGTCGGGAAAACCATCAAGACCATCAAGTACTGATGCCGAAGGCCCGGCCGGCCCGCTTACCAGAGCGGCGTCCGTCCGGGCCATTCTTCTGTGCGCGGCATTATTACGATCGTGTTAAGAATACGTAACGAACGCAACAACAGGAAACAACCTGTTCGGATCCGGGAACCCCAATGAACAGCAACCCCGCAGAAGCATCCATCAATCGGGCTTCAGGGAAGAGGGAGGATACGGTGTCAACGGAAGCAGCCTTCCGCAGATTGAAGCCTGAACGGGGAGTGAGCGGCGACTTCATCTTCAAGGGAGTAACCGTCCTCTTCGCTTTCAGCATCCTCGTCATCATCGCGGTCATGGTCGTGGAGATGGTGGACCAGAGCCTTCCCACCATCAGGAAGTTCGGCTGGAGCTTCGTCTCCGGACGGGAGTGGGATCCGGTCCAGGAATCCTTCGGCGCCCTCCCCTACATCTGGGGCTCCGTGGTCTCGTCGATCCTCGCCCTCCTCCTTGCCACGCCGCTCTCCGTCGGGACCGCCATCTTCGTCACGGAGATCGCCCCGAAGAGATTCGGCGCCGTGGTGGCGGCCCTGGTCGAACTGCTGGCATCGGTCCCGAGCGTCATCTACGGCCTCTGGGGGGTGCTGGTGATGGCGCCGTGGCTGCAGCAGACGGTGCAGCCCTACCTTATCGACCATTTCGGCTTTCTCCCCTTTTTCGAGGGGGCACCCTACGGGGTGAGCATGCTCGCCGCCGTCTTCATCCTGATGATCATGGTGGTCCCGATCATCACCTCCATCACCAAGGAGGTGCTTCTGGCCGTTCCCCAGAGCCAGCGCGAGGCGGCCATCGCCCTCGGCGCCACCCGCTGGGAGATGATCCGGATGGCGGTCCTCCCCTACGGCCGCTCCGGCATCCTCGGCGCGGTGATCCTGGGGCTCGGCCGGGCCATCGGCGAGACCATGGCGGTAACCATGGTAATCGGCAACACGCCGCAGATATCCCTGTCGCTCCTCTCCCCCGCCTACACCATGCCGAGCGTCATCGCCAACGAGTTCGCCGAGGCCTCCTCTGCGCTCCACGGCGCCGCCCTCATGGAGATCGGCCTGATCCTCCTGGCGGTCACCCTCGTCATTAACGTCCTGGCCCGGCTTCTCCTCTGGGGGATGACCCGCAGGGGGGCCAGGGGAGGTGCCAAATGAGAATCCCTTCCATCCGCGGGCTCAAGAGCGGGATGATGACCCTTTTCATGGCGTCGGCAACCCTGGCGGTCCTTCTCCCCCTCGTCCTCATCTTCGCCCATATCGTCAAGATGGGGTTCAGCTCCCTCTCTCCCGACTTTTTCATCCATATCCCGAAGCCGACCGGTGAGAGCGGCGGGGGGATGGCCAACGGCATGGCCGGCTCGTGCATCCTGATCGTGCTCGCCTCGGGGCTCGGGATCCCGGTGGGGGTCTTCGGCGCCATGTACCTCGTCGAGTACGGCGGCAGCCGCGTCTCCAACGTCATCCGGTTCGCGGCCGACGTCCTCTCCGGGGTCCCCTCCATCATCACCGGCATGGTCGCCTACACCCTGATGGTGGTGCCGATGAAGAGTTTCTCGGCCCTTGCCGGCGCGGTGGCCCTGGCGCTCATCATGATCCCGATCGTGCTCCGCACCACCGAGGAACAGCTGAAGATGGTCCCCGACACCCTGCGGGAGGCGTCCCTCGCCCTGGGGGTCCCCCTCTGGCGCACGAGCCTGCGGGTTACGCTGCGCAGCGCCATGAAGGGGGTCCTGACCGGGGTCCTCCTGGCAATCGCGCGGATATCCGGCGAGACGGCGCCGCTCCTCTTCACCGCCCTGGGCAACCAGTTCTGGAGCAGGAAGCTGACCGAGCCCATCGCCGCCATGCCGCTGCAGATCTTCAACTTCGCCATCTCCCCCTATGAAGACTGGCACCGGCTCGCCTGGGCGGGGGCACTGGTCCTCGTGACGCTGATGTTCGCCCTGAGCCTCACCGCCCGCTATCTGGGGCGGAACAAATATCAAAGCTGACGCGCGCCCCTTCGCCATCACCACCCGAGGTATTTGAATGAACACCAAGGTAAAAATCGACAATCTCAACGTCCACTTCGGCTCGACCCACGCGGTCAAGGGGGTCAGCATCGACGTCCCGGAGAACACCGTCACCGCCATCATCGGCCCCTCCGGCTGCGGCAAGTCGACGGTGCTCCGCTCCCTCAACCGGATGCACGACCTCTTCCCCCAGGCGAGGGTCACCGGGAAGGTCCTTCTCGACGGCGGCGACATCTACGACCGGGGCGTCGACCCGGTCGCCATCCGCCGCCGGATCGGGATGGTCTTCCAGAAACCGAACCCTTTCCCCGCCATGTCGATTCATGATAACGTAATCGCAGGGTACAAACTGATCGGCAGGCTGAAGAAGAGCGACGCCGACGAGATCGTGGAATCGAGCCTGCGGCGGGTCGCCCTCTGGGACGAGGTGAAGGACCGCCTCAAGAGCAGCGCCATGGAGCTTTCCGGCGGCCAGCAGCAGCGGCTCTGCATCGCCCGCACCATCGCCGTGAAGCCCGAGGTGATCCTCATGGACGAGCCGTGCTCCGCCCTCGACCCGATCTCCACCGTCAAGATCGAGGAGCTGATCAACGAGCTCAAGGAGCGCTACACGGTCGTCATCGTCACCCACAACATGCAGCAGGCGGCCCGGGTGTCGGACTACACGGCATTCCTCTACATGGGAGAGCTCATCGAGTGCGACACCACCAAAAAAATCTTCACCAACCCCGAGAAGAGCCAGACCGAGGACTACATCACCGGCCGCTTCGGGTAACCTTGCGCCGCCCCCTGGACCCCATGCCGACATCACCGAGGAGAACTCAGAACCAATGGAACGAGAACACATTTTCAAGCAGTACGACACCGAACTGAACGACATCCGCGCCAAGCTCCTAGAGATGGGGGGAAGGGTGGAGAAGATGATCACCGACTCCATGAAGGCCCTCGTGGAGCGTGATTCGGACCTGGCCCGCAAGACCATCGCCCTCGACCACGAGATCAACCACCTCGAAATGGAGATCGACGAGAAGTGCCTCCAGGTCCTGGCCCTGCGCCAGCCGGCGGCTCGGGACCTGCGCTTCATCACCCTGGCGCTCAAGATCGTGACCGACCTGGAGCGGATCGGCGACCAGTGCACCAGCGTCGCCAAGCGGGCCATCGAGCTGAACGAGGAGCCGCCGCTCAAGCCTTACATCGACCTCCCCCGGATGGCAACCTGTGCCGGCGGCATGGTGAAGGAGTCCCTCGACGCCTTCGTGCGGGGCGACGCCGACCTCGCCATCAAGGTCTGCCGCGACGACCAGTTCGTGGACGACCTGAACGACCAGATCCAGCGGGAGCTCCTCACCTTCATGATGGAGGACCCCTCCTCCATTTCCCGCGCCATCAAGCTGAACTACATCTCCAAATGCCTGGAGCGGATCGCCGACCACGCCACCAACGTGGCGGAGATGGTGATCTTCATGCTGAAAGGGAAGGACATCCGCCACACCACGCCGCCGACCACGGCAGCGTAGAAACGACGAAGGGGCGCACTTGCGCCCCTTCGATCAAGACTCCCTTTTATTTCACCGCGCGCCAACACGTTACTTCTCCGTCACACTTCTTTCACACTCCCCTGCTACCGTGGTCTCCAGACGATTTTTCCACCCGCGAAAGGAGACCGACCGCCATGATTTTCAGGCTCCTCACCGTCCCTGGCCTTATCGCCCTCGACCGACAGATCGAAAAGCTCCGCACCCTGCGGGGGGACTCGTTTCGGGAAGGTTCCGGGATGGGAACCCGGGACGCCGCTATTTCTTTGCCGCCACCGTCCGCAGCACCTCCCACCCCTTGAGGAGATCCAGGGCCCGCACCATCTGGTAATCCTTCTTCGCCTCGTCGAGGGGAGCGGCAGCAGCAAGCGGCTTCTTCGCCCCTTCCCTCGCCGCCGGTTCGCCCGCGGAATCGAGATGATTGTCCAGGTCCTTCTCGTGGAAATCATCCCCGTCCTTCACCCCCTTCAGTTCGGCGCTCTCGACGAAGATGTCGGGAACGATCCCCCTGGCCTGGATGGAGCGTCCCCTGGGGGTGAAGTAGCGGGCGGTAGTCAGCTTGAGGCCGGCGCCGTCGCGCATCGGGATGACCGTCTGGACCGACCCTTTCCCGAAGCTCGTCGTTCCGAGGATCACCGCCCGGCCGTAGTCCTGCAGCGCCCCGGCCACGATCTCGGAGGCGCTGGCGCTGCCGCCGTTGATCAGCACGACCATCGGATACGGGGGCTCCTTCTCGCCGACGGTGGCGCTGAACTTCCGGTTGGCGAACGGCTCCCGCCCCTCGGTGTAGACGATGAGGCCGTTGTCGAGCCGGTCGCCGACGAAGTGCCCCGCCACCGCTACCGCCGCGTCGAGGAGTCCGCCGGGGTTGTTCCGCAGATCCAGCACGAGTCCCCTGAGATTCCCGCCATTTTCCCGCCGCAGCTTCACGAGGGCGGCGGCAACGTCCTCACCGGTCCGCTCCTGGAAATGGCCGATGCGGAGATAGCCGTAGCCGGGCTCCAGGGTCCGGGCCTTGATGCTCCTGGTCTTGATGATGTCGCGTACCAGCGTCACCACCAGCGGGTTCGCCTCACCCTCGCGCAGGATCGTCAGGGTGACCCGGGTCCCCCTCTCGCCGCGCATCCGCTTCACCGCCTCGGTGATGGTCAGTCCATGGGTCGAGGTCCCGTCGATCTTCACGATCTGGTCGCCGCTCCTGATCCCGGCCCGCCAGGCGGGGGTATCCTCGATGGGGGAGACGACGGTGAGTTTCCCATCCTTCATGGTGATCTCGATGCCGAGCCCGCCGAAGGACCCCGCCATCTCCACCTTCATCTCGGTGAACGGTTCCGGGGGGAGGTAGGCGCTGTGGGGATCAAGGGAGGCGAGCATCCCGTTCACCGCCCCCTCCATGAGCTTCTTCCGATCCACCTCCTCCACGTAGCTCGTCCGGACGTGGTGCAGCACCTCGCGGAACAGCTTCAGGGCCTCCGCATCGGTGTCGGCGGCCTGCCCCCGGCTTCTCCATCCCCCCGTCACCGCGAGGATGAGAAAAACGATCGTCGCCACCAGGCCCAGCGTGATTTTCGTTCGCGTCGTCAGCATCCAAACCTCCGGTGCGCCAGGAGAGCTCCCTCCCAGCGCACCCGGTTACTTTATTGCTCCCCAGGTGCTCTTGTCAATCGCCGCGTCTTCTCATTCAAAATTGCTTTCAAGCTGACACTTTCCCCCTCACCCCTGCCCCTCTCCCTCAGGGCGAGTGGAAAAGTCAAACCCTCTCCCCGAGGGAGAGGGTGGCCGAAGGCCGGGTGAGGGACAACAGATGAGCCATGAGCAATCCCCACCGCCGCCCCTCCCGTACCACGCTGAAATATCCGGATTTTACACCATGGCAGTGGTGCATGTAAAAAATATGCGCCCACTCCCGCCCTTTCAGTACCCCTTCACCGCATAGATCCCCGGCGCATTCCGCCAGTACCCCTTGTAGTCCATCCCGAACCCGAAGAGGAACCGGTCGGGGGAGACGACCCCCGTGAAATCGGCCTTGAGCCCGGGGCGGGCCTTGCGGTCGTGCTCCTTGTCGACGAGGACGGCGGTCAGCACCTCGGCGGCCCCCTCCTCCCCGCACCAGGCGGCAATGGCATCCAGGGTCGCCCCCTCGTCGAGGATGTCGTCGACGATGAGGACCGTCCGCCCCCGCAGGTCCACGTTGGGGCGTACCCGCCAGTCGAGCTCCTTGCCGAAGAAATGGTGGCCGTAGCGGGTGGCATGGAGGTACTCCACCTCCAGGGGGAAGAGGAGCTTCGGCAGGAGCTTGCCGGTCACAACCAGCCCCCCGTACATGACGCAGAGGACGAGCGGGTTCCTGTCGGCGAGCCGCGCGGAGATCCCCCCCGCCAGCCGGTCGATGGCCGCCTCCACCTCCTCGCCGGTAAAGAGGCAGTCGGCCTCGTTCATCACCTGCCTGACCTCGTCGAGCGTTACGGGCATGGGTACCTCATGAGCTTTAATGAAATGTCAGAACACCTACTGCCACCCGAGGGCCATGAGCCCCACGTTGGCAAACCCCATCAGGAAGCCGAGCAGCGCGCCAAAGAGGTTGATGTAGAGGAAGTGCTTCTCCATGATGTCGAGGAGGAGCCGCTCCACCGCCAGGAGGTCGAGGCCGTTGATCTTCTCCTCCACCATCCGGCTGATGTCGATGGCGTCAACCAGGGGGGGAACCTCCCGCTCCAGGAGCTCCGCCACCTGGCGGTGGACCGCGTCGTCCAGGTCGCGGCGGGCGTGAGCGGGGATGCGATCCGAGAGCCGCCCCAGGGGGGTGCGGAAGAGCCATCCCTCGATCCGCTCCGCCACGAGCTTTTCCGCGGCCCCGCGGCTCTCCGGCGCCTGCAGCAGTGCCGCAAGCCACTCCACCAGGGATTCCCGCAGCCGCCCCGCCTCCGCCTCCGGCACGAGCCGCTCCAGGAGGGGGCCGGGAGGGGCGTCGAGGAGCAGGCGGCGCCCCTGGCGCTCTGCGAGGGAGACGATGAGTTCGGCCGTGGCGGGGCTCCGCACGAGGCCGAGGACTACCCGGCGGACCACCCGCCGGCCGGCGGCGACCCGCCGGTAAGGGAGCCGCTCCAGGGTGGCGGCCAGGGGGCGGTCGAGGAGCCGGTCGAGCTCACTGCGGACCACGCCGACCACCTGGTGCCGGGTCTCCTCCTCCCGGAGCCAGCGGGCGATTTCCTCCGACACGTTCCCCATGAGGCCGGGAAAGAAGCCCATCAGCTTGTCGACGCTGATGAGCCCCGCCATGAAGCCGAGGGCCCCCTTCAGGTTGTGGAGCGATCCCTGGAGTCCCTCCTTGAGCCGCTCCTCCAGCCCGGCACGGAACTCGGGGGTCTGCAGAAGCTCCCCAAGCCGTTCGAGGAGCGGCACCGTCGCCTCGTCGATCTGAGCGGCCACGAGCTCCACCATCTCCGCCGGCAGGTGCTCCCGCAGGGGACGGTCCGAGACGAGAAACTCCTCCACCTTTGCATCCACCGCCTCGGCCACGGTGCGGCTCACTCCGCGGGAGTGCAGCAGCGCAGCCAGGGCGGTGCCGGCGTCGCGGCGAAGCCGCTCACCCCGCTCCCCCTCCAGGAAAAGCTCCAGTTCCCGGGGGATCACCCGCTCTTCGAGGCTTCGGACGCAGGCGGCCAGTTCGCCCCGGAAGGCCTCCCCTTCCAGGTGGGCGAAGAGCCCGTCCGTCACCTGCCGGCGGACGAGGTCGGCGACGTCGCGGAGCCAACGTTCGAGCCCCTGCGGCACCAGAGAGGTCGCCGGACCGAGCTCCCGGTCGAGGAGCTCGTCGAGCTTGCCGCTCACCGTCTCCCGCAGCTCCCGCCGGAAGGCATCCTTCCCCAGGGCCTGGGCCACGTCCGCCCCGGTCACCAGATGAGTGCCGACCATCCGGCCGATGGTGGTGGCAAACTCGTGGCGCCCCGCCGGGATCACCCCCGGGGTGAGGGGAACGCGAACCCCGAGGATACGCCACGGCTTCAGGGGGCGGAACAGCATCCGGATCGCGATGTCGTTGGTCACGTAGCCGATGACGGCGCCGACCACCGGCGGCGCCACGTAGGGAAGCATGCTCTGGAGGGTCATGATGGGGAAACCTTTCTCTGCTGTCGGGATAAATTGGATTCTGCCCTGTCACATCGGGAGGGCAGTGGAGAGGGGGGGCCGGGGACTCTCCCTCCGAAAAAACTCAAGCGTCACCGTCATTCGCCCGCATCACCGGATCAGCCGGTTGTGCCGGTTTCCTTCCGCACGGACATCGAGCTTTTTTGCGGGACTTTTTTCTCCGGGAGAGTCCCCGGCCCCCCTGTCGAACCTATGGGGGAAAGAGACAACGCAGAATTATGAATGCCTCTGGATTACTTCGAGAAACGCCGCGCCGTAGCGCCCCAGCTTCTGCTCCCCCACCCCGTTGATACGGAGGAGCTCCCGGGGGTCGGCGGGGCGAAAGGCCGCCATCTCCACCAGAGTGGCGTCGCTGAAGATGACGTAGGGTGGGACCTGCTGCTCGTCGGCCAGCCGTTTGCGGAGTGCGCGGAGCTCCTGGAAGAGCCCCTCGTCCCCCTCGGGCAGGGGGGTGGTGCCGGCCCTGCGCTTCGGCTCCTTCTTCGGCGCCGCCACCTTCACCCGGGGGCGGGCGAGGGTGAGGCTCTCCTCTCCCTTGAGGAGCGGCCGGG
Source organism: Geobacter sp. (assembly GCF_027327745.1). Taxonomy (GTDB): domain Bacteria; phylum Desulfobacterota; class Desulfuromonadia; order Geobacterales; family Geobacteraceae; genus Geobacter. The sequence goes on along the minus strand of NZ_DAHVYG010000032.1, from coordinate 91,240 downwards.
CCGCCGGGGTGAGCTTCAGCACCGAATAGTTGGCCAGATCCTGCTCCAGGTACCCCCGGTGGATCAGCTGGCGGATGATGCTCCCCCACGCCTCGGCGGAGATGTGGGCGCCGATGCCGTAGGTGGAGAGCCGGTCGTGGCCCAGCTGGCGGATCCGCTCGTTCTTCGAGCCGCGCAGGACGTCGATCACGTGCCCCGCGCCGAAGCGCTGCCCCACCCGGTAGACGCAGGAGAGGGCCTTGCGGGCATCCTCGGTGGCATCGAAGCTCTCGGGGGGGTCGAGGCAGAGATCGCAGTTGCCGCACGGCTGCGGGAGTCGCTCGCCGAAGTAGCCGAGGAGCGCCTCGCGGCGGCAGGTGCCCGCCTCGGCGAACCCCACCATGGCGTTCAGCTTGTGGAGCTCGATCCGGATCTGCTCCGGGTTGTTCCCCATTTCGATGAGGGAACGGGAGACCGGGATGTCGCCGTAGCCGAAGAGGAGGAGCGCCTCCGCCGGGAGCCCGTCGCGCCCCGCCCGGCCGGTCTCCTGGTAGTAGCTCTCGATGTTCTTGGGGAGGTCGTAGTGGACCACGAACCGGACGTTCGGCTTGTCGATCCCCATGCCGAAGGCGACGGTGGCCACCACGACGCGCACGTCGTCCCGCAGGAACGCCTCCTGCACCCGGCTCCGCTCGCCGTCGGCAAGCCCCGCGTGGTAGGGGGCCGCCTCCACCCCGGCGGCCCGCAGCTTCTCCGCCACCTCTTCCACCCGCTTGCGGGAGAGGGCGTAGACGATCCCCGCCTCCCGGGGGCGGCTTGCCAGGAAATCCATGAGCTGGTTGAAGGGCTTGCGCTTTTCCACCACCGTGTAGCGGATGTTGGGGCGGTCGAAGCCGGTGACGTAGACCTCGGCGTCCCGCAGCCCCAGCCGCGCGATGATGTCGGCGCGGGTCTGGACATCGGCGGTGGCGGTAAGGGCGATCATCGGCACGCCGGGAAAGAGCCCCCGCAGGCGCCCGAGCCCCACGTATTCGGGGCGGAAGTCGTGCCCCCACTGGGAGACGCAGTGGGCCTCGTCGATGGCGAAGAGGGCGATGGGGATCTCCCGCAGTCGCTCCAGGAAGGCGTCGGTCATGAGCCGCTCCGGCGCCACGTAAAGGAGGTCCAGCTCGCCGGCGTGGAGCCGGGCCAGGACCTGGCGGGCCTCCCGCTCCCCGAGGGTGGAGTTGTAGGCCGCGGCCGCCACGCCGTTTTCCCGCAGGGTGTCCACCTGGTCCTTCATGAGGGAGATGAGGGGGGAGACGACGATCCCGACCCCGGGACGATGGAGCGCCGGGATCTGGTAGCAGAGGGACTTGCCGCCGCCGGTCGGCATCAGGACAAAGGCGTCGCCGCCGCCAATCAGCCGGGTGACGATCTCTTCCTGGAACGGGCGGAAGGAGCGGTAGCCGAAGACCGAGCGAAGCGTTTCGAGGGGGGTACGGGAACCGGTCACGGCAGCTCCCTCACCACTCGGAACCCGAGGTAGACGTACTGTCCGTCCGGCGCACCGCGGCCCCGGGCCGAGGAGCGGACGTAGCGGGGCTTGCTCCCGAAGGAGCCGCCGCGCTGGACCCGGCGGCTGTCGTCCCCCCCGAGCCAGGGGTTACCGTCGGCGGGGGCGCCGGCATAGCTCTCGTGCCAGGTGTCGAGGCACCACTCCCAGACGTTTCCCGCCGTATCGAAGAGCCCGTAGGGGTTGGCGGCGAAGGAGCCGACAAGGGCGGTCTGCCTGTTGTCCCACCGGCTGCCGCACCCCTTGCAGTTGGCCCGCTTCTCCCCCACGGTCCCCCCCCACCAGTAGGGGGTATCCTTCCCGCCGCGGGCGGCGTACTCCCACTCCGCCTCGCTCGGGAGCCGGTAGCGGTGCCCCGTCTGCTCCGAGAGCCACCGCGTATAGGCCACCGCGTCTTCCCAGGTGACGTTCATCATCGGCTTGCTCCCCCTCCCCCAGTTGCGGGAGAGGGGACCGAACCAGCGCCGGCCGTCCTTCGGCTTCTCGCGGCCGGTCGCCTCGCAGAACCGGTCGTACTCGGCGAAGGTCACCTCGTACCTTCCCATGGCGAAGGGGCGCGGGATGGTCACCTCGTGCACCGGCTTCTCGTCCGGGTCGCCGCCGCCGAAGATCGCCCCCATCCGGAAACGGCCGGCGGGAATGCCCACCATCTCGGGACCGGCGCCGCCACTCTTCAGCCGGTCGCGGAAGGAACTCCCGGCGGTCGCGGCAACCGGGGCACCTCCTGGCAGTCCGGCAGCCCCGGCACCAACGGGAAGGATGAGCACGGCGGCAAGGGCCGCAAGAGAGGTGCGGAAACGGGTCTCCATGGAAGACTCCTCGGAAGTGGAAAAATGAAAAAGGGCACTCCGCCCTCTGGCGGCAGTCGCCCATTGTACGTGGAGAAGCGGCGCGAGGCAACGGGGGATTTCCGGACGGAGAACTCTACCCGCCGGCGGTCCTTTCCCTGCCGACCGGCGCCGGGCAAGCCACCCCCTCCCTAACCTCCCATCAGAACAGGCATTTGCACGCACGGATTTTTGTCTTGTTTTTTCGATACTTGCATGTTAAAAATTGTAAATTATCCTTAAGGGGCATCCGTGATCGAAGAGGACGAAATTACCCGGTATTTCCGGGTTGAACGCCGCGAACTCGTCTATCTCAAGTTCATCGTCGAGGCATACGAAGGCCTTGCCACCCTCAGCACGGCGGATAGGGAACAGGGCATCGTCGTCATCTCGTATCCCCGTCATTTCGCTGAAGATCTTGACGCCCTACTGAATGCGCTCGGCACCGAAATTGCTTTGCAAGAGGTGACGGGCATGGAGAATTTACCGCATGCTTGACACGTTCGACCTGACCCGGATCCTCCGCCGCGCCCTCACGGGAGGCGGTGAATTCGCGGACATTTACTTCGAGGAGGGGGCTAACACCTCCGTCATCTGCGAGGACGGCAAGATCGAGAAAGTCCTTGCCGGAACCGATCGCGGCGTGGGGATCAGGGTCATCTCCGACCTCCGCACCGCCTACGCCTACACGAACGAGATCACCGAGGCGGCGCTCCTCTCCCTGGCCGAGACGGTGAGCCGGGCGGTCTCGGGAAAGGTGTTCGACCGGGACATCGACCTGAGAAGCAAGGTCATCGGCCCCGGGTTTCCCATTGAAATTACGCCGGATAGCGTACCTTTGCAGGACAAGGTCGACTTGGTGAATCGCGGCAATGCCGCAGCTCGCAAATTCAGCAATAAAGTCCGGCAGGTTATGGTTGTCTACCGCGACAGCCGGCTCAAAACCCAGATCGCCAATTCACTGGGTGAATTCACGGAAGCAAGCAGGACCGGCACCCTCTACCTGGCCCAGGTGGTGGCGGCCGACGGCGACGTGATCCAGACCGGGTACGAACCGGTTGGGAAATTCATCGGTTACGAACTGTTCCGCGAGCGCGGCCCGGAGGAGGTCGCCGAGGCGGCGGCCCGGCGGGCGGTGATGATGCTCGCGGCCCGCAAGGCGCCGGGGGGGCTCATGCCGGTGGTCCTCTCCTCCGAGGCGGGCGGGACCATGGTCCACGAGGCGATCGGTCATGGCCTGGAGGCGGACCTGGCACAAAGCGGCATGTCGGTCTACACCGGCAAGGTGGGGACGCAGGTGGCGTCGCCGCTGGTCACGGTCGTCGACGACGCCACGATCCCCAACGCGCGGGGCTCCTTTTCCTTCGACGACGAGGGGACGCCGGCCGAGCGGACAGTCCTCGTGGAGAACGGCATCCTGAAGGGATACCTCTACGACCGGCTAAGCGCCATGAAGGACGGCTGCGCCTCCACCGGCAACGGTCGCCGCGAGGGGTACCACGTGCGCCCCATTGTCCGGATGACCAACACCCTCATCGCGCCGGGAGAGTCCGACCCCGCCGAGATCGTCGGGGGGGTGGAAAGCGGCCTCTTCGTCCGGAAGATGGGTGGAGGGCAGGTGAACACCGTCAGCGGGGACTTCATGTTCGAGGTTTCCGAAGGGTACCTGATCGAGAACGGCAGGATCGGCGAGCCGGTTCGGGGCGCCACCCTCACCGGCAACGGTCCCGACGTGCTGAAAAAGATCGTCAGGGTCGGCAGCGACCTCGGCTTCGGCATCGGCACCTGCGGCAAGGACGGACAGGGGGTGCCGGTCTCCGACGCCCAGCCGACCATGCTGATCGAAGAAATTACCGTCGGGGGAGCCGCCTGACGGTGGATGGTATGCAGTGGCCACGGATGGCCCGGATAACCAGGGCCGTTTCCCGGAAGGCGACGTCGGTGTCGCGCGGGCAACGCGCAGAGATGGTTGACTGACACACCGAACGACTGACGGAAACAGAGAACGCACCGTGTCCAATGCAGAACTGACGACAATCCAGCCGGTGGAACTCCTTGAGAATCTCAAGGGATACCCGTTCCTCGCCCCGTACCACCTGAGCTTCTGCTGCGATCAGGAGGGGGTGATTCCGCGTGTCAAGTCTCCGGTCACCATCTGCGGCGCCACTGAAAAGCCCCCCCACTGCTGCAGACTCTGCCAGAACACCCTCGAAGACGCGGTGCAGCGCGCCATCGGCAGCCATCAACCGGTCGTCTTCCGCTGCCACGCGGGGCTGCTGAGCTTCGCCGTGCCGGTCAGAAGCGGTGACCTCCCCTTCTCCTGCATCATCGGCGGCGGAGTCCGCGACCGGGAGATCGACCCCACCCAGATGGAGTCCGTCGCCCAAGGTGACGATGCGGACGCCTTGGCGCTTCTGGAGGAACTGAAACGGCTTCCCACCGTCACCGAGCAGGAGGTGACGGAAACGGCGCAGCGGGTACAGGAACTCGTCCCGTCGCTTCTCACCCGCAATCTCCACAGCCTCGTTTTCGAGAAGACCATGCAGCGGCTCGCCGCCGTCACCGGGGTCTCCGCCGGCATCGACAACGCCCCGACCGCCGGCGATGTCATGGCCTTGGTGAGCGAGACCCTCGGCATTCTTTTCGACATCGCCCGGATCGCCCTCCTCGTCCCCCAGGGTGGCGGCTCCTTTGCCCTCAAGGGGCTCTGGGGGCTCGATGACGACCTGGGGAGCGTGCCGGCGGCAAAGGCCCAGGGCATCTTCCCCCGCAATCACTCCGGCAAGACGATCACCAGCGAGGACGACTGCCGCGCCCTCTTCCCGAACGTCGAGGCGGACCGGGCCACCTGCATCCGTCTCGCCACCGGAGACGAACTCCTCGGGATCCTGGTGCTGTTCGACGCCACCCTTCCCCCCCGGGACGAAATGCTGCTGAAGCTCTTCACCGGCCGGGCCGCGTCGCGACTCCACCAGGTGAAGTCCGACGAGCGGCATTCGGCGGAAAGCGCCCAGGCCGCGAAGCTTCTGACCCTGTTCAGCACCCTCTCCCACGCCGAGAACAGGGAGGAGCTGCACCAGCGGATCCTCGGCATGGCCGCCGACCTCGTCGATGCTTCGTCCGGCTCCATCATGTTCGTCGACGACAACGGCGAGACGCTCAAGATCGAGTCGGCCCTCGGCATGAACATGCAGCTGGCCCAGAGCATGGTGGTCCAGGTCGGCACCGGCATCGCCGGCAAGGTGGCGGCCAGCGGCCATCCGCTGCTGGTGAACGACATCGAGAAGGACAAGCGGATCGGCACCCCCAACCGCCCCCGCTTCAAGACCAAGTCGTTCGTCAGCATCCCGATCCGGCTGCGGGACGACATCATCGGCGTCCTGAACCTCTCGGACAAGAAGAACCAGGGGATCTTCACCGAGGCCGACCTCAAGCTCCTCATCACCTTCGCCGATCACGCCTCCATCATGATCGAACGGGCCATCTCCATCGAGCGGGCCGACTTCCTGGAGCAGCTCTCCATCACCGACCACCTGACCGGCCTTTACAACCGCCGCTTCCTCAAGCGCCGGATGGAGGAGGAACTCTCCCGGAGCATCCGCCAGAACGTGGGGCTTACGGTGATGCTCGTCGATCTGGACCACTTCAAGATCTACAACGACCTCTGCGGCCACCTGGCGGGGGACCGGGCGCTGAAGCGGCTGGCCCGGATCCTCTCCGACAGCGCCCGGCAGATGGACATCGTCACCCGGTACGGCGGCGAAGAGTTCTGCATCATCCTCCCCGGCACCTCCAAGAAGGAGTCGATCTTCGTGGCGGAACGGATCCGGCGGGCGATCGAGAGCGAAGAGTTCCCCCACGAGGAGAACCTTCCCCAGGGGCGCCTCACCGCCAGCATCGGGGTCTCTTCCTACCCCGAGGATGGCAGCACCGATGTCGTCCTCCTCAAGGCGGCTGACGTGGCGCTCTACCGCGCCAAGGCCGAGGGGCGAAACCGCGTCGCCATTGCCAGCGGCTCCGAAGAGGACGACGGGACCCCCCTCAGGAAGGTGGCCCGCAACCAGCCGTAAAAAAAAGGCCGCCCGGCGAACCGGACGGCCTTTTTCCTTCCCTTTTTTCCTGCTGAAGCTATTCCACCACCTTCGCCGACGTGATGAAGACGTTCTCCACCGGCACGTCGGAGTGCCCGGCCCGGTTCCCCGTCTTCACCTGGGCGATGGCGTCCACCACATCCATCCCCTCCACGACCTGGCCGAAGACGGCGTAGCCGAAGAGGTCGGGGGTCTTCCCCTTGTAATCGAGGAAGGCGTTGTCCACCAGGTTGATGAAGAACTGGGAGGTGGCGCTGTCGACCACGGCGGTCCGGGCCATGGCCAGGGTCCCCCGGGTGTTCTTCAGGCCGTTGGCCGCCTCGTTCTTGATGGCGAACTTGGTCTTTTTCGGCTGCATGTTCTCGTCGAGCCCGCCCCCCTGGACCATGAACCCCTTGATGACCCGGTGGAAGATGAGGCCGTCATAGTAGCCGTCCTTCACATAGGAGAGGAAGTTGCGGACGCTGATGGGGGCCTTGTCCCTGAACAGCTCGATGGTGATGTTTCCCATGGAGGTTTCCACGAGAACGCGCGGATTGGTCTCTTCGCTCATTTCTGCTCCTTTCGTGCGCTGGTATCCTGCTTTTGTACCACAAACGGGGCGGGGCCGAGAACCCTTTTCCTGCGAAGTGGCGGGAATCCGCTCCTTGCAATGGAGGGGGGATGGGATATGATTCAGTAGTGTTCCCAACGGAAGGAGGCATCCAATGAAACATATCGCACCGATCACCGCCGCGTTCCTGGCCGTGGCTCTCATGGCCGGCGTCGCCGGGGCAACCGCCGAGCGGGCCGAGGAGATGGAGCGGGCAGCTGGACTCATGGTCCAGCACCACATGGGAATGGTCCTCGGCGAACCGATGGTGGCGAAAGTTGGCGAAGCGGCCCCGCCGTTCACCCTCGACGCCGTGATGAACAAGGAGTTCAAGAAGGTAAGCCTCGCCGACTACCGGGGGAAATGGGTCGTCCTCTTCTTCTACCCCGCCGACTTCACCTTCGTCTGTCCCACGGAGATCACCGGCTTCAACAAGGTCCTCGACCGGTTCACGGAACTCAACGCCCAGGTCCTCGGCGCCTCGGTCGACAGCAAGTACGCCCACCTCGCCTGGATCAAGCGGGGGGATCTGGGGGGGCTCAAATTCCCCCTCCTGGCGGACGGCAAGAAGGAGACCGCCGCCCGCTACGGTGTTCTCGACGAGAAGGAAGGGGTCGCCCTCCGGGGCCTCTTCATTATCGACCCCAACGGCATCGTCCAGTACGAAGTGGTGAACAACCTCGCCGTGGGACGGAGCGTCGAGGAGACCCTCCGGGTGCTGGAGGCGCTCCAGACCGGCGAGCTCTGCCCCCTGGGGTGGAAGCCGGGGGAGAAGACCCTCGGGAAGTAACGGCGCCACCGCTGCATGACATCGGAAAAGGCCGTCGGGATCGCCGTCCGCGGCCTTTTCTTTTTCCCCTACCCGAGCTTCGCCCGCATCCGGGCGAAGAAATCCTGCGCCAGCGCCTCCTGCTCCTCCTCGGTGGCGGCCTTTTTCGCCCCTCCCTCGTGGAACTGGACGAGCCGCTCCGGGATTTCCTCCAGGAACCGCGACGGCTGGCGTTCCAGGAGCTTGCCGTACTTCTTCCGGTGGAGGCAACGGGTAATGGTGAGGTGCCGGCGGGCGCGGGTGATGCCGACGTAGCAGAGCCGGCGCTCCTCGTCGATGGTCCCCCCCTCCTCCATCGACTTTTTGTGGGGGAGGATCTCCTCCTCGAACCCCACCAGGAAGACGAAGGGGAACTCCAGCCCTTTGCTGGAATGGAGCGACATGAGGGTCACCGCGTCCCTGCCGTGCTCCTTCTTGTCCTTGCCGCTGAAGCGGTCCTCGTCCATGAGCGAGACCTTCTCCAGGAACCCCGAGAGGGTGGCGCCGGGAATCCGCTCCTCGTACCCCGCCATGGAGTTGATGATCTGCTCCACGTTCTCCACCTTGCGCCGGGCCGTGGCCGGCTCCTCGATGGTCCGGTAGAGCTCCTCCTCGATCCCGAGGCGGGCGAAGAGCCGCTTCACCCTCCCCGCCAGGTCGCCGGAGCGGCGGAAATCCTCCGCTGCACCGGTGACGAGCCGGTGGAAGGCGAGGACCTTCTCCCGCGTCGGCTCATTGATCCCCTCGATCTCCCCCACCCGCCCGAAGGCCTCCATCAGGTGGCACGACTGCTCCAGGGACCACTGGTTGATCCGCAGCACCGTCCCGTCGCCGATCCCCCGGCGGGGAAAGTTCACGATCCGCAGGAGCGCCTGCTCGTCCAGGGGGTTGTCGATCACCTTCAGGTACGAGAGGGCGTCCTTCACCTCCTTGCGCTCGTAGAACTGCATCCCCCCCACCAGCACGTAGGGGATCGACTCGAAGCGGAGCTGCTCCTCGAAGGCGCGGCTCTGGGAGTTGGTCCGGTAGAGGATGGCGAAGTCGCTGAAGGCGAGATTGTGCCGGTAGCGCTCCATCTGGATCCGCTCCACCACCAGGGAGGCCTCCTCCTCGTCGTCCTGGGCGGTGACCAGGTCGATGGGGCGCCCCTCGCCGGAGTCGGTCCAGAGGCGCTTCTCCTTGCGCTTCACATTGTTCCTGATGACGTGGTTCGCCGCCTCCAGGATGGTGCCGGTGGAGCGGTAGTTCTGCTCCAGCTTCACCACCCGGCACCCGGGGTAGTCCTTCTCGAAGTCGAGGATGTTCCCCACGTCCGCCCCGCGCCAGCCGTAGATCGACTGGTCGTCGTCCCCCACCACGCAGAGGTTCTTGTACTTTTTCGCCAGGAGCGAGATGAAGAGGTACTGGGAGGCATTGGTGTCCTGGTACTCGTCCACCATGATGTAGCGGAACCGCTCCTGCCAGTGCTCCAGCACCTCGGGGTGGCCCTGGAGAAGCCCCACCGTCAGCATGATGATGTCGTCTAAGTCGATGGCGTTGCACGCCCGAAGGAGGCGCTGGTAGATGGGATAGACATCGCCGGCGAGGAGTTCGTCGGGGTCGTCGTAGCGGGGGAGCGCCCGGTCCGGGGGGATCAGGCCGTTCTTCCAGCCGGAGATCCGCCAGAGGATCGCCTCGGCGTCGTGCTTTTTGCCGTCGGCGTTCACCTCGCGCATCGCCTGGCGCACGAGGCCCAGCTGGTCGGAGGTGGTATAGATGCTGAAGTTCTTCTTGTAGCCGAGCCGTTCGATGTCCCGGCGCAGGATCTTCACTCCCAGGGAGTGGAAGGTGGAGATGACCATCCCCTTGCACCTGGAACGCCCCACCAGCTCCCGGACCCGCTCCTTCATCTCGCCGGCCGCCTTGTTGGTGAAGGTGACCGCCAGGATGCTGTCGGCCCGCACCTTCCGGTCGAGCAGCAGGTGGCCGATCCGGAAGGTGATGACCCGGGTCTTGCCGGACCCCGCCCCCGCCAGGACCAGGAGCGGCCCCTCGGTATGCTCCGCGGCGGCCCGCTGGGGTGGGTTGAGGGTGGAAAGATCGAACATGGACACAGATACTCCCGAAATGATTACAGTTCCTCTGACGCACGACAGCCGGACCTGTCGGCCCGGCCGTTTGTTCCTTGATACCAGAAGAGGGGGAAAGGAATCAAGACGGCGATATCCGTGCCAACCTGCGTTGTAATGGGCACTTTCGTGTGTTATAAGCTCCCTATGGCCCATAATGAGAATCCAGAGAAAAGAGCCGCCGCCGAAGACCGCATCCGCGGGCTCCGCGTCGAGATAGAACGCCACAACCGCCTCTACTACGTGGAGGACCGCCCCGAGATCACCGACGCGGAGTACGACGCCCTCTTCCGCGAGCTGGTGGAACTCGAAAACGCGTTTCCCGACCTCGTCACCCCCGATTCCCCCACCCGGCGGGTGGGTGGGGCCCCCCTGGAGAAGTTCGAGCAGGTGACCCACCGGATCCCGATGCTCTCCCTTGAGAACGCCTTCACCGAAGAAGAGATCGCCGATTTCGACGACCGGGTGAAGCGCTTCCTGGGCCTTCCCCCCGGTGAGGAGATCGCCTACGTCTGCGAGCCGAAGATGGACGGCCTCGCCGTGGAGCTGGTCTACGAACGGGGGGAGCTGACCGTGGGCTCCACCCGGGGAGACGGCTTCGTGGGGGAAAACGTCACCCACAACCTGAAGACGGTGCGGAGCATCCCGCTGCGGCTGCGCTGCGACGCGCCGCCGGAGCTCCTGGAGGTGCGGGGCGAGGTCTATCTCCCCCTTGCCGCGTTCCAGAAGCTGAACGTCCAGCGGGAGGAAGAGGGGGAGCCCCCCTTCGCCAATCCGCGCAACGCCGCCGCCGGCTCCATCCGCCAGCTCGACCCCCGCATCACCGCCCGGCGTCCCCTCTCCATTTTCTGCTATGCGCCGGGGGAGGTCCGGGGGAGGGCGTTCCCCTCCCAGGAGGAGTTTCTCGCCACCGCCGCCGCCTGGGGGCTGCCGGTGAATCCCCTGGCCCGGCGGGTGGCGGGGGTGGCCGGCATCCTCGCCTTCTACCGCGAGATGACCGGGCGGCGTGACACCCTCCCCTACGAGATCGACGGCGTGGTGGCCAAGGTCGACTCCTTCCCCCTCCAGCGGGAGCTGGGAGAGAAGAGCCGCTCCCCCCGCTGGGCCGTGGCGATCAAGTTTCCCCCCCGCCAGGCGGTGACGGTGGTGGAGGACATCGTCCCGTCGGTGGGGCGCACCGGCGTCATCACTCCCACGGCCAACCTCCGGCCGGTGGAGGTCTCGGGGGTCACGGTGTCGCGGGCCACCCTCCACAACTGGGAGGAGATGGAGCGCAAGGACATCCGGATCGGCGACACTGTGGTGATCGAGCGGGCCGGCGACGTGATCCCTGCGGTGGTGCGGGTCCTGACCGAGAAGAGGTCGGGGAGCGAGCGGTTCCTCCCGATCCCCCCGAGCTGCCCCGAGTGCGGCTCCGAGGTGGTGAAGATCCCGGACGCGGTGGCGGTCCGCTGCATGGGGCTCTCCTGCCCCGCCCAGATCCGGGAGGCGATCATCCACTTCGCCTCCCGTGACGCCATGGACATGGAGGGGCTCGGCGAGAAGTACATCGAGCAGCTCCTGCGCCTGGGGCTCGTGAAGAACGTGGCCGACCTCTACGACCTCACGCGGGACGACTTCATGAGGTTCGACCGGATGGGGGACAAGCTGGCGGAAAACCTCCTGAACGCCATCGAGGCGAGCAAGCGGCGGGAGCTCTCCCGCTTCATCTTCGCGCTGGGGATCCGCCACGTGGGGGAACACACGGCAAAGCTCCTGGCCACCGCCTTCGGGAGCATCGGCAACCTGGAGCGGGCCACCGAGGAGGAGCTTCTCTCCATCCGCGAGGTGGGCCCCCAGGTGGCCCGGAGCATCGTCACCTTCTTCCACAACGAAGGGAACCGGGAGACGATCCGGCGGATGCTGGAGGCCGGGGTCACCCCCACCGCGGAGGAGAAGAGGGTCGGCGGTCGGTTCACCGGCAAGACCTTCGTCTTCACCGGGGCACTGACCCGCTTCACCCGCAGCGAGGCCCAACGGATGGTGGAGAGCGAAGGGGGACACGCAGCCGGATCGGTGTCGAAGAAGACCGACTTCGTGGTGGCCGGCGCCGAGGCGGGGAGCAAGCTGGATAAGGCGCGAGAGCTGGGGGTGACGGTTCTCGGCGAGGACGAATTCCTGAAGATGATGGAGGAGGCGCCATGAAGATCCGCGCCATCGTGACGGTCTCCGGGCTCGTGCAGGGGGTCGCCTTCCGCCACCACACGGTCCGCAGGGCGCAGCAGCTAAAGGTCGCCGGCTGGGTGAGAAACCTCCCCAACGGCGACGTTCAGGGGTGCTTCGAGGGGTACGAGCCGGACGTCCGGGAGCTCGTGGCGTGGTGCCACCACGGCCCCCCAAGCGCCCGGGTCGACCGCGTCACCGTCGAAGAGGAGCCGTACCGGGGCGAATTCGACGGCTTCGACATCCGGTACTGACCCATGCGAACCGGACTCTGGCCCAAGCCTTTCAAGTATTTCGACCAGGTCCGCGTCTTCCTGGTCACCGTCTGCGCCGTCATCTCCCTCGTCGTCGTCACCATCGCCTCCTTCCTCTCCTTCCGCAACAACGAACTGCTGACCCGCCGCCTCCGGGACCAGGCACACAACTACGCCGAGCTGATCCTCCAGATGAAGGCGTGGAACGCCTCCTACGGCGGGGTCTACGTCAGGAAGCGGAGCGAGGCGGACGTGAATCCCTTCCTGAAGGAACTGGGGAAAGAGCCGGAAATCCGCGACATCCGGGGGCGGGTCTTTGTGCTGCGCAACCACGCCGTCATGGTCAAGGAGCTCTCCCAGCGCTTCGCCGCCAGCAAGGGGAGCCGGTTTCGCCCCGTAAGCCTCAATCCCATCGACCCGGACAACGCCCCCGACCCCTTCGAACGGGAGGCGCTGCTGCAAATCAACGGGGGTGCGCCCGAAGTCTACCGCCTCGAACGGAACGCCGGCGCTCCCCCCCGCTTCCGCTACATCCACCCGCTGCGTGCCGACGCAAGCTGCCTCGACTGCCACCCCACCAACGTCGGCGGACTGATCGGCGCCATCAGCGTCACCATCCCCGCTGTGACGGCCGTCAGGGAGACGGACAAGAACAACACCTTCATCATGGTTTCGGCCATCGCCATTGTCGGCCTCCTGATCGGCATCACCTACCTCCTCACCTGGCGCTTGGTCGTCGGCCTCGACAAGGTCCAGCGTCGGCTCAAGAAGCAGGCCTCCACCGACGAGTTGACCGGACTCGCCAACCGCCGCACCGTCATGCAGCGGCTAGAGGAGGAGAGCCAGCGGTCGCAGCGCCTCGGCGAGCCGCTCTGCATCACGATCTTCGACCTCGACCACTTCAAGCAGATCAACGACACCCACGGCCATCCCTTCGGCGACTTCGTGCTGAAACGGATCGCCGAGACCATGAAGGAGGCGCTGCGGAGTTACGATATCCTGGGGAGAATCGGGGGGGAGGAATTCATCCTCGTCTCGCCGGAAACGGGAATCGACGAGGCGGCCCGCCAGGCGGACCGGGTGAGGAGGCGGGTAAGCGAACAGGCCATCAACGACGGGACGCGGGAGGTGCGCCTCACCGTCAGCGCCGGGGTCACCGCCGTGGCCGACGACGACGAGACGATCGGCTCCATCCTGCGGCGGGCCGACGCCGCCCTCTACCAGGCCAAGCAGGAGGGGCGCAACCGAGTCGTCAGCCGGTGACGGTCAAGGGACGGGCCACCCCTTCTCGAACCCTTCCGGGAAGAAGTTCTCCCGCGTCCGGTTGTAGTAGCCGTACTGGATCCGGGGAAACTCCCGCTTCACCCGCTCCAGCATCCGGTACATCCCGATCCCCCGTCCCGTGGCCCCCATCCGCCGGTTGTAGAAGTCGGGGTCGATGGAGAGATTGCGCATCTGGATCATGTCGACCCCGGTCTCGCCGATGAAGCGAAGCAGCGCCTCCACCTCCTCCGCGCTGTCGGAGAGCCCCGGCGACACCAGGTAGTTGATCATCACGAAGAGCCCCCGCTCCTTGGCCAGCCGCACCGACTCCTTCACGTCGGCGAAGCGGTACCCCACCGGCCGGTAGTACTTGTCGTAGAACTCCTCCCGCACCGAATTCATCGAAAAGCGCATGGAGTCCATCCCGGCGTCGCAAAGCATCCGCACCCGGTCGGGGAAGGAGCCGTTGGAGTTGAAGTTCACGGTTCCCCGGCTCGTGGCGCCCTTGAGCCGTCGGGTCGCCTCCGCCACGGTGTCGGCCTGCATGATCGGGTCCCCCTCGCACCCTTGGCCGTAGGAGACGATCGGCTCCGGCGCCTGCTCCAGGTGCGGCAGGGCCAGCGCCACGATCTCCTCAGGCGTCGGGACGAAGCCGATCCGCTCGTGGTTGGAGGGACAGCAGTCCGAGGGCTGGAGGCTGATGCACCCGAGACACCGCGAGTTGCACGCCGGCGAGGTGGGGAGCGGCGCCTCCCAGCGGCGGAAGAAGAGGTTCTTGGCGGCGAAGCAGTGGTAGTCCACGGCGCAGCGGGCCAGCTGCTCCAGGAGCCGGTTCTCCGGCATCTCCGCCAGCAGCTTCCGCACCAGGGGATCGAGCCGGCGGTCGTCGTAGTTCCGCGGGTTCCAGTTGTCGTTGGTGTCGACCCGGGAGGCGGCCACCACGAACCGCTCCGTCTCCTCGTCCCATCCCACGGCGGTGTAGGACCAGAGGGGGAGGTGGACTTTCTTCCTCGAATAGTCGCAGGCCGGCAGCAGCAGCCGCACGTACCCCGGCGCCATGAAGGCGGAGACCGCCTGCACCGGCACGCTCCGGCGCCCCTCCCGGACGGTGGCCACGGTGACAAACTGCCGTTTCTTCCCGTCCCACGCCACCGGCGGGGTATCAGGGATGGTGAAGAGCCGGCTCCCCTCGGGGAGGGGGATCAGCTCCACCCCCTCCGGAAGGACCGTTTCGGGGCCGCTCATGCCGGCCATGGAGAGGTACGGGTGGTCGAAGATGTTCCCTTGCGCGTCGGCGTAGAGAAGCTTGGGGAGGGTTTTCCGTTTCATATGTTCGTATCCTGCGGTTCCTTCCGCATGATGCTCTTCAGACGGGAGATGTGCTTGCGGTCGAAGGAATAGAGCTCCGTGATCCCCTCTTTTTCCATGACCGCGGCAATGTAGCCGTCGATGAAATCGATGCGGTGGGTCTCGTAGAACTCAAGCGCCCGCGAGACGAGGGGGGCATTAATGACTTCCAGCCCCGGGGTGGCGAGAATCCCCCTGATGAGGGGGGAAACCTCACCCCCTTTCAGCCCGTAGGCAGATTCCAGCACCCACACCACCTCGGCCATGACCAGCTCGGTGGTCACCAGGGCGACAGCTCCCTTTGCCGCGTCGTCCAGAAGCTTCTCCACCCGGTCGGCCTTGGCCGTATCGTCGTTGGTCAGATACCGGATAAACAGATTGGTATCGACGAAGCACCGTTTCATGACATCTCCTCGCGGACCCGCACGGCCACGGCACGCTTGGCCGCCTCGCGCTCCTCGGCGAAGGTGCTCCCCTCGCGGGCCTTCACCGCGCCCCGCAGGTTTTTCAGGCTTTTCACAGGCACCAGGACGGCCCTCCCTTCCACAACCACGAAATCCACCTTATCGTTCGGGTTGATGTTCAGAAGCCGGCGGATCTCCTTCGGAATGGTGATCTGTCCCTTCGAAGTAACCGTAGAGAGCATAATTCTTACCTCCGCTCAATTTCTTACCTGATTCACAAAGTAAGAATACAGGGAACACGGCAAAAAGTAAACCGTTGGATATCCCATATACGTGAGGCCGGGGAGCCCGACGGAGCGAATGTGCCCTGTTTCGTCGCCGATCCCGGCGAATGGAGCGTCAGTGGCCGATCGTGTTCGAACCCGCCAGGGTGAGTTGATCGGCCGCAGCGAAATGAGCCATGGATCAGCAGAAACAGGGTACTCTGAGCGGAGGGGGGCTCCCCGGCCTCACGGATCCATGTCTATGAAAAGTTGAAGAAGAACCCCAGCGCCCCCGCTCCGAGGATGACGAACATCGGGCTGATCCTCGTGAACTGCAGGAGGAGGAAACTGGCGGCGAGGAGGATGAAGTCGCGGAGAGAGACGAGGGAGGTGCTCCCCAGCCCCCAGGCGGCGGCCGTCACGAGCCCTACCACGGCGGGTACGACGCCGTCCAGGACCTCCCGGATCAGCCTGATGTTGCGGAGCCTCTCGTAGCGGCGGGTGAGGAAGATCATGAGGGCGGTGCACGGGAGGAAGATGAAGAACGTCCCCAGCAGGGCGCCGGTGAAGGCCCCCACCCGGTAGCCGGTGAAGGTGGCGAGGATGGCCAGGGGACCGGGGGTGAGCTGGGAGAGTGCCACCCCGTCGAGAAACTCCTTGAGGGTGAGCCAGCGGTACTGGTCGACCATGGTCCGGTGCAGCAGCGGGATGAGGACGTACCCCCCCCCCACGAAGACGAGGCCGACCTTGAAGAAGGTCCAGGCGATCTTGACCAGGGCCGCCATCAGCGATGCTCCCGATGGAGATAGGCCCGTGCCAGCGACCAGAGGGCGGCGGCGACGAGGAGCGCCAGGCCGTTAATCTTCAGAAACGCCGCGAGGGCGAAGGCGAGGATGGCGATGGTCCAACGCTCGACACCCCTGATCTTGCGCGCCATGCCGATGGCCGCCACGGCGATGAGGCTGATGATGACCGGGTTCGTCCCCCGCAGGGCGGCCTGGAGCTGGGGAAGCTCGTGGTAGCGGAAGTAGAGCATGGAGAGGAAGGAGACGATCAGGAACGACGGGAGGATGAAGCCAACCGCCGCCACGGCCCCGCCGACCCTCCCCCGGAGCGTGCTGCCGACGAAGGTGCACGAGTTCAGGGAAAAGGGGCCGAGGAACTGGCCGAAGGCAAGGCCGTGCATGAATTCCTCGTGGCTCACCCATTCCTTGTCGTGGACGCAGACCCGTTCCACCAGGGCCACCACCGCCATCCCCCCGCCGAAACCGGTGGTTCCCACGTAGAGGAAGGTCCTGAAGATTTCCCAGAGCGATACCCGTGTCGCGCGCGTTTCCATGTCCGCGGTTATAGCAGGCAACAATCGGCAGGGACAAGCAAAAAACCATACTCCCGAATCCGTGAGGCCAGGGAGCCTGACGGAGCGAATGTGCCCTCTTTCGTCGCCGCTCTTGGCGACATGGAGCGACCGCAGCCGATCTTGTCCGAACCCGTAAGGGTGAGTTTGATCGGCTGTAGCGCAATGAGCCTTAGAGCGGCAGAAAGAGGGCGCTCTGAGCGGAGGCAGGTTTCCTGGCCTCACGGATTCGGGACAACCATCTCCTTGAACCTCTTGAGACGGTAGTGCTCCTCGCTCTCCCGCTCGGCGAGATACTGGGCGATAGCCTTCACCTCCCCCCGCAGCTGCGGCTGGATCCGCTCCTCCAGGACCCGGATCCGGCGCGTCACCCGCCGGATCTCGTCGCCGAGCCGCTTGAGCCTGCTCTCGATGGCGGCGACAACGAGCATCTCCTCCACGATGGTCTCGAAGCGGTAGAGCGCCTCCTCCAGATGGGGGGAGGTGGAGCGGTAGTCGTACCCCCGTTCCGCCGCCCCGCGCACGGGAGACTCCCGCACCGTCACGTCGCGGTAGCGCAGCCCCATGACGCTGCGCTCGGTAATCTCCACCCCCAGGTCCCTCCCTCCTCCCTCCAGCGATTCCACCACGCTTCGACCCTCGTGGCCGAGGGCGAGACGCATCTCCGCCATGGCCGCGGCGTAGCGCTTCTTCACCTCCTCCCGCGAACGGGCGAACGGCACGACGGTGGCGAGGAATTCCCTGATCATCGCCTGGCGCCGGGCCTTGAGGATCGCGACGCTGCCGGCCACGGAGCGTTCCTTCTCCTTCAGCCCCAGGAGGTTCGTCCGGGTCGGATGGATCATCCCCGCCCCCCTTCCTGCGGCTCGGCCAGCCCGAAGCGCCGCAGCAGCGCCCGGCCGGCGTCGAGGCTCTCTTCGATCCCCCGCCGCCCCTCCTGCCCCACCAGCTCCCGCTCGAAGGCATCGGCAAAGTCGAGCAGCAGCCGGTCCCCCTCCAGCAGCCCGTCCCGCCCCACGATCGCCTCCAGCCGGCGCAGGTCGCGGCCGGTGGCGTAGTGACGGTAGAGGAGGTTGGCGATGTCGCGGTGGTCCTCTCGGGTGCGCCCGGCGCCGATCCCCCGCTGCATGAGGCGCGAGAGGCTCGGCAGGATGTCCACCGGCGGGTAGATCCCCCTCTGGTGCAGGTCGCGGGAGAGGACGATCTGCCCCTCGGTGATGTAGCCGGTCAGATCGGGGATCGGGTGGGTGATGTCGTCCTCGGGCATGGTCACCACCGGCAGCAGGGTCACCGACCCCGCCATCCCCCTGATCCGCCCGGCCCGCTCGTAGAGGGATGCCAGGTCCGAATAGAGGTACCCCGGGTACCCCCGCCGGCCGGGGAGCTCCTCCCGGGCCGTGGAGACCTCCCGCAGGGCGTCGCAGTAGTTGGTCATGTCGGTGATGACCACCAGCACGTCCATCCCCCCCTCGAAGGCGAGGTACTCGGCGCACGCCAGGCCGAAGCGGGGGGCCAGGAGCCGCTCCATCACCGGCTCGTCGGCCCGGTTGACGAAGGCGACGAAACCGCTCCGCATCGCCTCGATCGCCTCCATGTAGAACGAATACTCGTGGTGGGTGAGCCCCAGGGCCACGAAGACCGTCACGAACGCCCCGCCCCCCGCCAGGCGGGCGTTCTGCAGGATGCCGGCGGCCATCTCCCGGGCCGGGAGCCCGGAACAGGAGAAGATCGGGAGCTTCTGTCCCTTGACCAGGGTATTGAGGAGGTCTATGGCGGTGCAGCCGGTCTCGATGAACTCCTCGGGGCGGGCCCGCGCCACCGGGTTGAGGGGAAAGCCGGTGACCGGCACCCACCGCTCGGGGACGAAGAGGGGGTGGCCGTCGATCGGCTCGAAGGAGCCGTTGAAGACCCGGCCGACGATCTCCCGGGAGAGGGGGGCCTTTTTCACCGAATCGGTGAAGACCACCGCCGAGCCGGTATCGAGCCCCCGGGTCTCGCCGTAGACCTGGATCAGCACCGTCGCGCCGTCGATCTTCAGCACCTCCCCCTCCATGACGGCGCCGTCGGGAAAGACGATCTCCACCACCTCGCCGCTCCGGACGCTGACCACCTCCTCCACGAACAGCAGCGGCCCCCTTATGGAGGAAATGGTGCGGTAGAGATGTTCGGCAAGCCTCATGGCGTCATCCCCCCGGTTGACTCCTTCAATACTTCATCGAGGAACTCCCCCGCCGCCAGCCGCGCGGCGGCCCGGTCGTGGAACGATACGATTGCCTCGATCCTCGCCAGGGTCGCCTCGGGGGGGGAGAAGGCGTCGCCGGTGTAGGCGTTCTGGCTGAGGAACTGGAGCCTGATCCGCTCCGCCGTTTTCATCAGGAGGCGGTCGGCGTCCTGCAGCCCCTCCACGCCGACGATCTCCGCCACCTCCCTCAGCGTCTCCTCCCGTTTCAGAAGCTCCCGGCAGCGCCGCTGCATCTCACCCCAGCGGGGCGAGACGAGACGGTCGAAATGTTCCGTGGCCCCCCGCCCGTAGAGGGAGTAGCTCTGGAACCAGTTGACGGCGGGGAAATGCCGGCGGTGGGCAAGGGAGGTGTCGAGCATGAAGAACGCCCCCGCAGCCCGGAGGCACGCCTGGGTGACCGGCTCGGTGAAGTCCCCGCCGGGGGGGGAGACGGAAACGACCATGCTGAGGGAGCCGATAGTGCCCCCCAGGGTCTCCACCACCCCGGCCCGCTCGAAAAAGCCGGCCAGCCGCGAGGCGAGATAGGTCGGGTACCCCTCCTCCCCCGGCATCTCCTCCAGCGACGAGGAGATCTCCCTTAGCGCCTCGGCCCAGCGGGAGATGCTGTCGGCCAGCAGCAGCACGTGGTACCCCATGTCCCGGTAGTATTCGGCCATGGTGACCGCGGTGTAGATGGAGGCCTCCCGCGCCGCCACCGGCATGTTGGAGGTGTTGACCACGACGATGGTCCGCTCCATCAGCGAGGCGCCGGTCCGCACATCAGGGAGGGAGACGAAATCCTCCAAAAGCTCCGCCATCTCGTTTCCCCGCTCGCCGCACCCGACGTAGACCACGATGTCCACCTCGGCGAACTTGGCGATCCCCTGCTCCAGGACCGTCTTCCCCGTGCCGAAGCCGCCGGGGAAGATGGCGGTTCCCCCCCGCGCCAGGGGGAAGAGGAAATCGATGACCCGCTGCCCGGTCACCAGGGGCTCCCCCGGCGGGAGCTTCCGCCGGCAGGGGCGGGGCTTGCGCACCGGCCAAAAGTTGGTGGCTGTGATCTCCCGGCCGTCGGCGAAGGCCCCGAGGGGCTCGCCGAAGGAGAATTCCCCCCCGGCAAGGCGGGCGATCCGGCCGGAGGCGGTGGCGGTGATCGGGTGACTGAAGGGACCCTCCGCCACCCGGCCGAGGATGGCGCCGGGAACGACCTCTTCCCCCTCCCCCACGGCGGGGGAGAAACGCCAGCGGCGGTCCGGATCCAGGTGGGGGATCTCGCCGCCGCCGGTCATGAAGGGGCCGGTGGCCTCCCGCAGCCGGTTCAGGGGGCGCTGCAGGCCGTCGAACATGGAGGAGAGAATCCCCGGCCCCAGCTGCACCGTGAGCGGCAGGGCGGTCCCCCGCGCCGGCTCGCCGACGGCAAGCCCCGCGGTGCTTTCGTAGACCTGGACCACGGCCCGGTCCCGCTCCAGCCGCACCACCTCGCCGGTGAGCCCCGCATCCCCCACGGAGACCATCTCGTAGAGCTTCAGTCCCCGGAGGTCGACGGTCACCGTCTGGCCGGCTATCCCGATGATGCGGCCGGTCACGGCCGGATCCTCACCTGGTAGCCGACCGCCCGCCGCATGAGACGGTCGGCGTAGTCACCCTCCGCCTCCCCCGCCGCCGGGGCGGGGAGAACCAGGAGGATGCCGTACCAGCGCCGCTCCATCTCCCGGAAGAGCCGGTCGTCGATCCCGGCGATGAGCCGCTCGTCGATCACCACCACCCCGCTCTCCGGGTCGGCCATGACCCGCCGCAGGGTCGCCTCCGCCTCTTCCGGGGCGATGACGTGCTGGGCGAACCCGCTCACGCTGAAGCCGTAGCGGGCGTCGGGGGGGGTT
Source organism: Geobacter sp. (assembly GCF_027327745.1). Classification (GTDB taxonomy): domain Bacteria; phylum Desulfobacterota; class Desulfuromonadia; order Geobacterales; family Geobacteraceae; genus Geobacter. The sequence goes on along the minus strand of NZ_DAHVYG010000032.1, from coordinate 70,089 downwards.
ATGAAGACGATCCGTTTCACCGCACCACCTCCGTCCGAAGCGCGGCCCGCTCCTGCGCCCCGCCGTGGATGAGAAGGCTCAGGTTGCGGGCCTCCACGGCGCAGCGCCAGAGATAGTCGAGGACCTGGGCGACCTCCGACTCCCGCCCCCGCCGCCGCAGCTTCCGCGTGAGCCCCGTCAGGAGGAGGTGCTCCACGGACCCCGCCTCCGGCCCCGCTTCCCGGCCGGTGAGGCGCGCCACCAGCGGGAAGACCGCCGCCGGGTCCCCCGCTGCCGCCGCATTCCGGAAAAGGTCGGGCCGCAGCCTCCCCCCCGCCACCAGCGGCAGGGGGAAGGCGATCCGCCACCGGAGATGCTTATGGAGGGCGACGATGTTGCGCCCGTCCACGAGGTAGGCGAAAAACACCCCGATCTCCGGGTGGCGGGCGGTGGCCCCTTCCGCCAGGTGGCGGTCCGTCAGCGTCTCCTCGACCCCGGCCACCCCCCGCCGCCGGAACGCCTCGCCGAGCCGCCGGCGCCACGCCGCGGCGCCGGGCGTCTCCTCCGCCACGGCCGCCACGGCCGCGGCGAGGTCGGCACTCCCCCGCAACCGGTGAAGGAGCCGCCGAGGGAGGAGCGAATGGGCCAGGAGGCGCTCCGCCCGCTCCTTCTCCCCTCCCTCCACGGCGCGGAGGGCGAGGACCAGGGTCCGCAGCTCGGCGCAGCCGAAGACCGGGGCGAAGAGCCGGCGCAACCCCTCGTCCATCTGCCGCCGGACCCAGCCGTACTCCCGCAGGAGCCCCGCCCATACCCCCTCGTCCGTGGCGTCCACCAGCGGCGGACGGTAGGGGGAAGGGGGGATCGCCGCCAGCGGCTCGGCCGCGGCCAGAACCCCCTCCCAGTCGGCCACGAGATACCCCCGGCGCCCCTTAAGGCGTGCCAGGAGATAGTCGGCGGGATATCCCCTCCCTTCCATGGGCTGCAACAGCTCCATCGCTCACCCCCCGCCGCGGATCTCCGCCAGAAGCGCGGGGAGGAGTTCCGCCCACCCCCGCTCCAGACGCTTCTCCAGGGTGTTCACGACCCGGAACCTCCCGCCACCCCGCTCCGCCTCCAAGCCGCCGAAAACGGCCGGGTCGGCCGCGATGGCGGCGCCGGGAAAGAGGCGGCGCGCCGGCGCTTCGTCCGCCGGGTTCACCGTCACCCGCTCCCAGTCGCCGGGGGGAAGCTCCCGGCCGAGGGAGGCGAAGAGCGCTTCTCCCCCCTCGGCCCCGACACCGGGGAGAAGCTCCCGCGCCAGCCGGTGGAGGCGCTCGGCCAGGAGATGTTCCGCGCGGAGTCCCGCCAGCCGCACCGTCTGCTCCGCCGCGGCCCGGATCTCCCCTTTTGCCGCTTCAACCGCCGCCGCCTCCCGGCGCCCATACTCCTCCCTGAGCGCCGCGACGGCGTCCGCGGCCTCGCTCCGGATCCGCCCGCAATCGGCCTCGGCCCCGCGGCGGATCGCCGCCGCCCGCTCCTCAGCCGCGGCGCGAAGCGCCTCTGCCAGTTCCCGGCTCCCCATGGAAGGCGCCGGTCACCGGTAGAGGATCATGGTGGCCACCACGAAACCGAGGATAACCATGGTTTCCGGGATCGCCACCATGATGATCACCGTAGCGGTCAGCTCCGGCTTTTCGGCGATGGTTCCCGCCCCGGCCGAGCCGATGCGGGACTGGGCCCACGCCGTCGCCAGGGCGCTCAATCCGATGGCGAGTGCCGCCGCCAGCGCTATCAGTGCCTTTTCCATGACTCTTCCTCCTTGTCCGTGCGCGATTTCCTGAAGGGATCGAACGCCCTGCCGCCATGTTCGAGAAACTTGCTGAAAAACTCGACGTAGTGGAGACGGAGGGACTGGATGGTGGGGGAGAAGACCCCCAGGACGAGATTGACGGTATGGAGCAGCCCCGCCACAATGATGCCGGTGACGATGTCGCCGGTCATCCCGGCAAGGGTATTGGCCATGCTGGCGAGGAGGACCGAGGCGAGGCCGATGGCCATGATCCGGGCGTAGGAGAGGATGTTGCCGACGGTCCGCAGAAACTCCAGGGGGGCGATGAAGCCCCCCGTCGCCAGCAGCAGCGGGACGAGCGCCACGAGGGCGATGATGGCCGGCCGGGCCAGGTTGCGGGGGAAGAGCTGGAAGAGCGAGACGACCAGCAGCGCAAGGCAGAGGATGGCGGCGATGGTCGTCAGCCGGAAGAGCGCCTCCTTGCCGGTGTGCCGGCGCACGGCCGAGAGGAAGCCGAGAAAGAGCCCGAGAGTGACGTGGACCGTTCCCACCGCCAGGGAAAACCAGAGCATCGAGACGATGGCCGTGCGCCGCTCCACGATGAGCGGGCGCAGGCCGAAGAGGGTCCCCCCCAGCTCGCCGAAGAACTCGCCGTAGGCAAAGCCGAAGACGATGGCGGAAAGGGATGAGACCAGCAGTATCCGCGCCGCGTCACGGACGGCGGGGCGCCCCGGCCAGATTCTCAGCGCCGCCAGGGACGCCAGCAGCAGCACCGTCCCGTGGCCGGCGTCGCCGAGGATCATCCCGAAGAAGAGGGGAAAGAAGACCCCGATGAACGGCGTCGGGTCGTAGGAGGTATAGCGCGGCAGCGGCAGCATGCGCGAGAAGAGCTCGAAGGGCTGGAAGTAGGGGGGGTTCTTGAGGGCCACCGGGATCCGCTGCAGGTCCTGCTCCCGCAGCGCCTTCTCCTCCACTACCACCCTGCCGCCGAAGCGCGCCGCCAGCTCCCCCTCCAGCCCCGGCACGCCGGCGGCCGGCATCCAGCCGTGGATAACGAAGCACATGAGCGTCTCGTGCACCCGGGCGGTGAGCCGAAGGAGGGAGAGACGGTTCTCCACCCACTCCCGGGCCCTGAGGTAGGCGCCCCCCCAGGTCCGGGCGAAATCCGCCAGCGTCCCTTCGATGGCCGCCATCTCCGCCGCGGCCTCGGCCAGCCTCCCCCGCAGGCGGCGGATCCGCTCGGGAAACGGGAGATCGGCGAACGCCGCCGGCAGCTCCAGCTCCGGCAGATGCTCGGCCCCCAGGAGCTCCCGCAGCCGCGCCCCCCGCTCCCGCACCGTCACGATCAGGCAGACCGTGGTCCCGTCGGCCGCCACCGCCGTCAGCAGCTCCGAGGCACCTCCGGTACCATTGGCCACCAGCCACCGGAGACGCTCCACCGCCGCCGGCTCCCGCAGCACCAGGCCGATGCAGTCGACCCCCTCCCCCAGGGAGACCCCGGCCAGGAGCCGATCCAGCGCCTCGACGATCACGGCGTGACGCTGCAGTTCGTCCCGTTCCCGGCGCAGGGCGGCGAGTCGCTCCTCCTGCTCCCGGCACCAGGCGCCATGCCCCCCGACGGCGGCGGCAACCACCTCCAGTGCGGCCCGGGGGTCGAGGGGGCTCGTACCGACCGCCGGCCGGGGGAGGGCCGCAAGGACCCCCGCGATCCCGCTTCCGAGGTTTTCGAGGAAGAGCCGCTCCGCCACCACCTGCTCGTCGGGGACCAGGGGCCGCACCTTCGCCTCGACCCCCGCCTCGACGAAGCCGCCGGGCTCCGGCTCCACCTGGAAAAGCCCCAGCTCTTGCACCAGGGCCAGAACATCGAGGAGGAGCTCCTTCGGGCCGGCAATCTCTATCTTCGCCATCCGGACGATCATGGCCCCCCTCCCGGCAGAAGCGCGGCCAGACGGGCTCGGACCCTCTCCCGCAAGAAACCGTCGTCCAGGGCGGCCAGCCGCGCCGCCCGCGCCGCGGCGTCACGCATCCGGGCCTGCGCCTCCCGGGTCGTCTCCTCCCGCGCCGCCGCCACCGCCCGGTCGAGCTCCTCCCGCAGCCGCTCCTCCTCCCCGGCGATCACCGCGTCCCGCTCCCGGCGGGCCTCCGCCACGAGCGCAGCGGCCCGCTGCCGCTCCCCTTCCAGCCGGATGCGAATCTCCTCCTCCACCCGGACGATGTCCGCCAGGATCCCCTTCCCCATCCCCGTTCTCCCGGTTCCCGCCCCCGATGCGTATACGCGCTTGCGGAGGGACTGTTACTGAAATTATACTGAATAAACGGGGAATTTTTGAGACTCTTGCAAAACGTCATGAGGAGGCCGGGATGCACGGCGCAAGTGAGCGAGGAAGCGAGGCGTACCCGTCGGTACGTTGAGCTTTCGAGCGAGCGGACACAATTTGCGAAGCAAATTGGACAGCGCAGGCTGCCCGAAGGGCGAGGCCGTAAGGCCGAGTCAGCAAAGCAGACCGGCCCCGCAGTAGTTTTGCAAGAGTCTCTATCGGAAGCGGAAAGGAAAGCGCTTACAAAATATGTGCAGGAAGGTTTTCATCGCCGCCACGGGGCAGCACTCGGGCAAGACCACCGTCAGCGTCTCGCTCATGCACCTGGCGCGGAAGAAGTACGGCAGGGTAGGGTTCATCAAGGCCATCGGCCCCAAATGCCAGGATTTCAACGGCGTGACCGTCGACAAGGACGCCGCCCTCATGGCCCGCATCTACGGACTGGAAGCGGACATCGCCCGGATGTCGCCGGTGGTCCTGGGGCGGGGCGCCACCAAACAGTTCATCGACGGCGAGATCCCGGTCCACCACCCGGTGGAGCGAATCACCGAGGCGGTGCGGGCGCTGGAGGCGAAGAACGACTTCCTCATCATCGAAGGGGCCGGCCACGGCGGCGTCGGCTCGGTCATCGGCCTCAACAACGCCCGGGTGGCGAAGCTCGTGGATGCGCCGGTCATCATGGTCTCCGGCGGCGGGATCGGCAACGTCATCGACTCGGTCCAGCTCAACCTCCCCCTCTACCGGCTGGAAGGGGCCGACGTCCGGGCGCTCCTCGTCAACAAGCTCGTCCCCGAGAAGCGCGAGACCTCCCTCTCGTACCTCTCCCGCGCCTTCGCGCCGGACCGGATCAGTGTCGTCGGCGCCTTCGACTACTCCCCCGTCCTCGCCGACCCGACCCTCAACAGCCTCTCCCGGCTCCTCGGCCATCCCCTCAGGGGGGACCGGAGCCAGGGGACGCGGATCATCCACCACATCCAGCTCGGCGCCGCCTCGTCCCAGAAGGTGATCGACAACCTCCTCGACTCCACGCTCCTCGTCAGCACCAGCTCCCGGGACGAGCTCCTCGTCACCCTCTCGTCCCTCTACCACATCCCGTCCTACTACGAGAAGATCGCCGGCCTCATCATCCCCGGCCACGCGCCGATCTCCGCCATCACCCAGAAGATCCTCGACGACAGCAACATCCCCTACATCCGGATCCACGAGACCACCGCCGAGGTCTTCACCACCCTCACCTACCACGTCTCCAAGATCAGCGCCGAGGACACGGAAAAGATCGACCTGATCAAGGCCCAGGCCGAAGAGGTGCTGGACTTCGACCAGTTGGACAGGCTGCTGGGGTAGGGTCGTTGTCAAAGCATAACGGTGGAAAGAGTGCGTTTTTTCTGGTAAACATAGAGAGAACGCATCTGACGGGAGGCACCCGGCTTCCATGGCACAACGATTTCCAGACAAGATTGACCAACTGCTTGCGGAAACTCGCTCCGAACTCCAGAGAATTTACGGCCCCCGGCTCAAGGAGATCATCCTCTTCGGCTCCTACGCGCGGGGCGACTTCACGGACGATTCGGATGTCGACATCATCATCGTGCTGGACACTCTCCAGGACATCGTCACCGAGCGCGAGCGGTACCTGACGGCCATCAGTGACATCTCGCTCAAATACGATACCGTCGTCTCCGTAATTCCCTACGAAGCAACCGCGTTCCACACCCGCCGCTCCCCCCTGCTGCTCAACATCCGCCATGAAGGGATGGCTCTCTGATGGACAAGGACGTGCAGGATCTACTGGAAAAGTCCGAACAGAGCAGCAACGCAGCAGAACTTCTGCTCAGGGACGGATATATCGACTTTTCCGCGAGCCGTTCCTATTACGCCATGTTTTACGCCGCCGAAGCCCTGCTTCTCGCAGAGGGACTTGCGTTTTCGAAGCATAGCGCCGTCATTTCCGCGTTCGGCAAGCACTTTATCAAAACCGGAATCCTGGAGCCGAGGTTCCACCGTTATCTCCTGGATGCATTCGACCTGCGCAACATCGGCGATTATGGCACCATGCATTCCGTGCCGGAGCACAAAGCCCGTGAACTGGTCCAGAACGCCAGGGATTTGCGTGAAACGGTAGTTGCCTATCTTGCCTCCCGCCACCCGTCACCCGCCGAATAAATATGATGCCCTCGCAAAAAGTTTTCCTCCTCCCTTGACGGGAGGGGGGCAGGGGACCTTTTGTTCAAGCCGCCTGCCGCACCGTCGTCTCCAGGGTGGCGTCCAGGTACTCCCGCAGGCACGACACGCCGTCCACCGCCCCCGCCTCCGCCAGCTTCATGAAGCGGCAGCCGCCGAAGCACATGGGGAGCCAGGCGCAGTCGAAGCACTCATCCTTCTGCCAGATATCATGCCCGTAGGCCGGGGCAATGCCGTGCAGACCGTCGCGCAGGGTCCCCACGGCGTACCCCGCGTGGCCCATGAAGGCGGGGCACTTGTAACAGGAGCCGTCAGCATCCACGGCCAGGTCGCTCGCCAGATCGATCATGCAGGAGAAGGGGCCGGGCTTCGCCACGCTGAAGCCCCGCTTCACCAGTTCCTCCCGCAGCGTCAGCTCCGCCTCCGCCAGCCACGGCTCCTCGCAGGTCACGCACCCCCTCCCCTTCCCCCCGACGGCGGGGGTGAAGCGCACCGTGCCGAGCCGCGCCGGGGTGAACCCTTCCGCCAGCAGCAGGTCCAGGAGCGCGGGGTACTCCCGCCAGCTCTCCCGCGTGAAGTTCCCCCCCACGTGGATCGTCACCAGATCCGCCACCTCCCCCATCCCCCGCAGGATGTCGCGGAAGCTCCCGGCGCCGCCGCCGTAGGGGCGGTGGCGGTCGTGGACGTGGGGCGGGCCGTCGAGGGTCACCTTGACCGATTCGATCCCCAGGGGGACCAGTTCCGCCATCACCGTCCGCTCCAGGAGCGTGCCGTTACTCACCAGGTGGCCGTGGAAGAGCTCGCCCCCCGCGGCCCGCAGCGGCGTGGCAATCCGCCGGATCAGGTCCGGGCGGAGCAGCGGCTCGCCGCCGTAGAAATCGAGGTCCACCCGCCACCCCTTGGTGAGATACTCCCGCCCGATCATCGCCACCAGAAGATCAGCGGTCTCCTCCGACATGTCCCCCTCCGGTGCCTGCCCTCCTTCGAAACAGTAAGGGCAGGCCAGGTTGCAGCGGCGGGTGAGCACCGCCACCATGCCGGCCCGGCGCCTGTCGGCGTTGATCCGGTGGAACCAGGCGAGCATCTCCTCCCGCTCGGTGGCGCGGTCGGGGGTGAGGAACCGGTGCCGCTCCAGGGTAGCGGCTGCCGTGGGAGAAAGGGTGCCGGCCCGGGCCGCGGCGAGGGTGGCCCGGGAGACCCGCACCACCGCTCCGGTGCGACAGGAGAAGAGGAGGATCTGGTCCGGCGCCTCGGGGGAGGGAAATTCCTTGACGTAACGGGAGAGGATCATTGGGGAGGCTCCTATCAGGAGAAATGCCGAAGATATAACCCCTCCCGACCTCCCCTTAACTTAAGGGGAGGGGAAAAATCATGCTGTTATTCCCCCTCTTAGCTTAAGAGGGGGCCAGGGGGAGTTATACGCCACTTTGGGCGGCCAAAGAAAGTACGTGGGGGGCGGGGCAACGCCCCGGTGATGCAATCGGACATGGCCACTTTCCGGCAGGGGACCCGCGAAATGACGGGAGGGCGAAGAGAAGGGGACACGGTCCCCTTGCCCTCTCCTCCTGTGCTACGCTGCAGGCTGCACCCTTGACGTAACGGGTCCCGTTGTGCAGCAGGCCGTCGGCCCCTCGGGAGCGTTGGGTGCCCCGGCATCCAACACCACCACTTCGTCTTTGATCTCACTCATAGTTCTCACCTCCTTTTGGCGGAATAAACACCGAAGGCACAGAATGAAATGGACAAAACCGCATCTTTTTTGTTATAAGCAGGGGCGCCTGCCCAAACCAGACTTTCTCATTAAACAGCAAACCCCATGCCAGCACCGAGCCTTCCCATAGCGACAGCACCCGCCGGAACGCATTTCCGGCGGCTTTTGGCGCTGGGGATGCGGCTCGTTTTCTTCTTCATTATCGCCCAGTTCATACTGGGACTCCCCCTCCCGGCCTGCGCCGAGTCCACGAGCGACCAAGAGTTGCTCGACCTTTACTACGAACCCCAGGACCTCCTCGTCTCCAGTGCCACCCGCTCGGCTCAGCCCCTTTCCCGGAGAGCCGAAAATACCACCATCATCACCGCCGACCAGATCGAGGAGCTGAACGCCCACACCCTGGCGGACGTTCTCAGCACGGTCCCCGGCATCCAGGTCGATCTGCGGGGGGCACCAAGCATCGGGGCAACTTTCGAGCTTGCTGGTGCAACAACCAGCCACGTTCTGGTGCTGATCGACGGGGTAACGATCAACGACCAACTGGACAACATCGCACTTATCGGCCAAATCCCCGTACAGAACATCGAGCGGGTGGAGATCGTCAAAGGACCTGCCTCGTCGGCGTGGGGCTCCGCCCTGGGGGGCGTGATCAATGTCGTCACCAAGGAACCGCAGAAGAACTCCCCCTTCGGCGGGGCAGCATCGTTCGCCGGGGGCGAAAACGGCACGAGAGACAGCCGGGGGGAAATGTCCGGCACGAAAGGGCCTTTCGGGTACTACCTGTCCGGCGGGAACCTTCGGGGAGACGGGTTCCGCGCCTATAACGCCACCGAACGCAACGATCTTTACGCCAAGCTCCGCTGGGACATCCCGGATAACCGTGGAACCGTTCGCCTGACCCTCAACTATCAGAAGATTGGCGTCGAAGAGGGGCTCATTACTTGGAGAGACGCGACTTCGCGACTCATTAACCGTCAGTTTTTCTCCACCCTCTCTCTTGATTATGCCCTCACCGACCGGCTCACCCTCAGCAGCATCCTCAAGGGCAGCCATCTGGACTACAACAGGAACGAAAGCACCATCAGCACCGGTGAAGCGAGCGCCTTCATCGCAAATGAAGAGACCACCGTCGGCGGCGCCACCCTACTCACTTGGCGCGGGGGGCTCCACACCCTGACCGGCGGAGTTGAGTTCGACCACGGCACGAGCGACACAACAACTACCTATCCACTCTGGCCCGACTTCAACAGCGCATTCTCGGTCAGAAACGACAAGTGGGGCGTCTTCCTGAACGACACCATCGCCTGGGGGCCGTTCACCCTTACCCCGGCCGTTCGGTATGACCTCACCAGCGCCACCGGCGACCATTTCAGCCCCAGCATCGGCGCAACCTACAACCTCACCGACAAGACCATTCTCCGCGCCTTTGCCGCCAAGGGATACAGCCTCCCAAGGCTCAGACCCGAGCTTCGGACGCCGGAAACAGGATGGAACATCCAAGGCGGCCTGGAGACTTCGGAAATCCCCTACCTCTGGCTACGGGGCACCTGGTTCCGCTCCACAGCCGAAGACCCCTTCGACCGGACGGTGCGAGAAGGTGTGGAGGTTGAAGTCAAGACGGCCTCCCTTTACAACACCTGGCTCACAGCCGGTTATGTCTTCGACGATGCAAAAAGCCGCAGCACCAATACCGACCTTCCGGATGTCGCCCGCCACACGTGGGACCTGGGGCTCCATTACGATGACAAGACCATCCGTGGTGCTCTCACCGGCCACAAAATATTTTGGAACTCCCCTGAAGACTGGGGTGGCAAATACAGGAACTTCATCTGGGATCTCAACCTGGGCTGGCGCTTTTACCGCGGCCAGAAAATCGACGCTGAACTGTTCTTCACCGGCCATAACCTGTTCAACGGCCGGCAATATCCGGACGAAACGTTCACCAACCCGCGCCGCTGGCTGGAAGGCGGCCTCCGCATCAAGTGGTAACGGAAACGATCTAGGAACGCATGACGACTCGCATCCTCCACATACTCGCCTTCCTGCTCCTCTGGGGCTTCCCGGCACTTGCCGCGGAGGTCGTGGTGGTGCAGGGCGAGCGGATGGCACCCTTCGAGGCCGCGCTGCACGGCTTCGAGGCGACGGCCGGGGTCCGTTCCGTGGAGCGGCTTGTCCTCTCCGAGCTGCGGGGGGCCGACGTGGTCCGCTCCGTGCGGGAGGCGCGGCCGCGGATGGTGCTCGCCATCGGCCGCGAGGCCCTGGCCCGGGTGAAGGATATCCGCGAGATCCCCATCGTCTACGTCATGGTGGCCGCCCCGCCGTCGGCCGCCGCCCACGGCAACGTGACCGGCGTCACCATGGGGGTCCCGGCGGAGCGCTACCTCGCCTTCGCCCACACCGACCTGGCCTCCCACCGCGTCGGGCTCCTCTTCGACCCGGGGCGCACCGGCGCCATGGCCAGGGAAGCACGGCAGGCGGCGCAGCGCCTGGGGATCACCCTCGTGACCCGCGAAGTCCACGCCCCCCGCCAGGCGCTGCAGCAGCTCGCCGCCCTCAGGGGGAAGGTGGACGTCCTCTGGCTCCTCCCCGACCCGACAGTGGTGACCGCCGAGACCCTGGAGGCGATCGCCCTCTTCTCCCAGGAGAACCGGGTGCCGGTGCTGGCCTTCGCCGCCAAGTACCTGCAGCACGGCGCCCTGGCCGCCTTCGAGGTGGACCCGGCCGACATGGGACGCCAGGCGGGGCGCATGGCCCGCCGGATCATGAACGGCACCCCGCCGGGGGAAGTGCCCGATGAAGCGCCGGCCCGGATCACCCTCCGGGTCAACGGGGCGGTGGCCCGCAACCTCGGCATCACCCGCGACCTTGGCGGGGAATGATTATTGTTTTGAAGCTCCCAGGAGGCCGGCATGACTGCTGAAACCCGGAGCACCCCCCCAACGACGGCGCGAACCGGCGCCATTTCCCGCATCTGCGGAAGCATCCGCGGAAGCTTCCGCGCCAAGCTCTTCACCGTGACCGCCGCCATGATCGTGGCGATCTCGACCATCTTTGCCGTATTCTTCATCACCCACCACCGTGAGAGCGAGGAGGAGAAGCTCGTCACCGAGGGGCGGCTCCTGGCCCGGCTCCTGGCCAACCATGCCCGCGTGGCCCTCTTCGCCGGCAACGTCGAGCAGTTGAGGGAGATCGCCGACGGGGCGATGGCAACGCCCGGGGCCCTCTCGGTCACGATCTTCGACCGCGACAACCGTCCCCTCGTGACCGTGACCCGCTCCGCCGACGGAAGCGCGGAGCCGGCACCGGCGCAAGAGGCGGCATCCGCCGGCAAGCCGGGGCTGCGCCGGACCGGGCGCCGGATCGAGTTTTCCGAACCGGTCGTCGGCAGCGCCAGGGCCACCCGCGAATCGGACCTCTTCTTCGAGACCGGGGGGACCGGCGGCGCCCTGGCCCCCCTGGGGTCGGTGCGGGTCGTCATGGACGAAGAACCGATCCACCGGCGGCTCCGCTCCATGATCGCCACGACCTTCCTGGCGGCGGCGCTCTTTCTCCTGGCCGGTTGCGGGGCCGTCTACGGGGTGATCCGGGGGGTAACCCGCCCCCTCACCCACCTGGCGGAGGGGGTGCGGGCGGTGGAGGCGGGGGGAAGCGCCACCATCCCGGTGGAGTCCTCCGATGAGATCGGCGAGCTGGCGGCATCGTTCAACCGGATGGTGGAAGCGGTCTGGCAGCGCCGGCGGGAACGGGAGGAGGCGAACCGGCGGATCGCCGAGCTGAACGCGCGCCTGGAGGAGCGGGTGCGGGAGCGGACCGCCCAACTGGAGGAGGCGAACCGGGAGCTGGAGTCGTTCAATTACTCCGCCTCCCACGACCTGCGGGCGCCCCTCATGCGCCTGAACGGGTTCTGCCAGGCCCTGGAGGAGGAGTGCGGCGACACCCTGAGCAGGGAATGCCGCGACTACCTGCGGCGGATCAGGGGGGTGAGCGGCCAGATGGAGCGGGTCATCGCCGCCATGTCGACCCTCTTCCGGGTGCAGCGCCGGGAGCTGGCGCCGCGGGAGCTGGACCTGAGCGCCATGATCCGGGCCATCGCCGCGACGCTGGCGGAGGGGGAGCCGGCGCGGGAGGTGGAGGTGACGGTGGAGCCGGAGGTGATGGTCTGCGCCGACACGGAGCTCCTCTGGGTGGCCATGGAGAACCTGGTGGGGAACGCCTGGAAGTTCACCGCCCGCACCGAGCGGGGGAGGATCTCCTTCGGCCGGGCGTGGCGGGGGGGCGAGACGGTCTGCTACCTGCGGGACAACGGCGCCGGCTTCAACATGGCGTATTCCGGCAAGCTGTTCCAGCCCTTCCAGCGACTCCACCGCCCGGACGAGTTCCCCGGCACCGGTGTGGGGCTCGCCATCGTCCAGCGGGTGGTTGCGCGCCACGGGGGACGGATCTGGCTGGAGAGCGCGGAGGGGCGCGGCACCACCTGCTATTTCTCCCTCCCCCCCTGCCCGCCCCCGCTGGAGAGAGACGACGCAATGCCGCATTTAGATGGAGTCGAAGCATGATCGAACTGAACGTTCTCCTGGTTGAAGACAACGACGACGACCGGTATCTCGCCACCCGGGCGATGAAGAAGCTGTCGCGGCCGGTACGCCTTGAGATCGCCCGCGACGGGGCCGAGGCCCTCCGCCGGCTGGAGGGGGACGGCACTCCCCCCGCGCCGCAGCTCCCCTCCCTCGTCATCCTCGACCTGCAGCTCCCCCGGCTGAACGGATCGGACGTCCTCGAACGCCTGCGGCACAACCCCGCCACCAGGGAGCTGCCGGTGGTCATCGCCTCTTCGTCCGACCATCCCGACGAGCTCGACCGCTGCCGCCGGCTGGGGGCCGCAGGCTTCATCGTCAAGCCGCTGGACGCGGCCAAGCTCGAAGGGCTCTTCGCCACCCTGGCGGTGTAGCGCCCTCCCCATTGCCGCACGCCGTCTCCTGCGGTATGCTACCTGAGTGATTTCCCTCCCTCACCCCTGCCCCTCTCCCTGAGGGAGAGGAAAAAAGTTGCGCCTTGCCGCGAAGGTGAGAGGAAACGCACCCCGTCTCTCAGAGCGAACCTCAATACAAACCCTCTCCCCTCGGGCGAGGGTGGCCGAAGGCCGGGTGAGGGGGGAAGAGCGAGGGTCCATTCATGGCCGTTCCATCCGACGTTCTTGACAATGCCCGCACGTTACGGACGAGGCAGACTGATGCCGAAAACCTGCTCTGGCTGCTCCTGCGTAATCGCCGCTTTTGCGGCTTCAAGTTTCGCCGCCAGCATCCTGTAGGAAGGTTTATTCTGGACTTTTACTGCCACGAAGTACTCTTGGCCATTGAACTGGACGGAAGCTCCCACACCGATAGTGCCCAAAAGGCGTATGATGACGAACGAACCAGAGTGCTCGAAGGTGCCGGCATCAGAGTCATTCGTTTTTGGAATGATGATGTACTCAAGAACACCGAGTCGGTGCTGGAAGCATTGCACGCAGCCTGTTATTCCCCTCACCCCTGCCCCTCTCCCTGAAGGAGAGGGGAAAAGTTGCGCCTTGCCGCGAAGGTGAGAGGAAATGCACCCCGTCTCTCAGAGCGAACCTCAATACAAACCCTCTCCCCTCGGGAGAGGGTGGCCGAAGGCCGGGTGAGGGATACCCTCGGCACGTAACAGAGTTAGTTTGCATTGCGCGCTTACTCCCCCTCACCCCTGCCCCTCTCCCTGAAGGAGAGGGGATTATTTACGATCTCTCCCCGGAGGTTCCCATGACCACCACGATCACGCGTTCCGTCTGCCCCTACGACTGCCCCGACACCTGCGGCCTGCTGGTGGAGGTGGAAAACGGCCGGGCCGTCCGGGTAACCGGCGATCCGGAGCACCCCTTCACCCGCGGCACCCTCTGCCCGAAGATGCTCCACTACGAGCGTACGGTCCACTCGCCGCTGCGGCTCACCACCCCCCTCATCCGCACCGGGGCCAAGGGAGCGGGGGAGTTCCGCCCCGCCACATGGGAGGAGGCGATCGGCACCATCGCCGACCGCTGGAAGGAGATCATCGCAACCCACGGCGCCGAGGCGATCCTCCCCTACTCCTACGCCGGGACCATGGGGCTCGTGCAGCGAAACGCCGGCCACCCCTTCTTCCACCGGCTCGGGGCGTCCCGGCTGGAGCGGACCATCTGCTCGCCGGCCAAGGAGGCGGGATGGCACGCGGTGATGGGTGAGACCCCGGCCCCCCACCCGGACGAGGTGGCGGAGAGCGACCTCGTCATCCTCTGGGGGATCAACGCGGCGGCGACGAACATCCACTTCCTCCACGGGGTACGGGAGGCGAAGAAGCGGGGGGCCGCGGTCTGGCTCATCGACACCTACGAGACCCCGACGGCCGCCGTCGCGGACCGCGTCATCCTCCCCCGGCCGGGAAGCGACGGGGCCCTGGCCCTGGGGATGATGCACGTCATCGTCCGGGAGGGGCTGGTGGACCGGGCGTTCGTGGCGGAGCGGGTCCAGGGGTTCGCGGAGCTAGCGGAAGCTATCCTCCCCGACTACCCCCCGGAGCGAGTGGTGGGGCTCACCGGCATCCCGGCGGCGACCATCGAGGAGCTGGCCCGGCTTTACGGCCGCGCCCGGGCGCCGTTCATCCGCCTCGGGAGCGGGCTCTCCCGCTACGGCAACGGCGCCATGACGGTCCGGACCATCTGCGCCCTCCCGGCCCTGACGGGGGCCTACGGCAGGCGCGGCGGCGGGCTTTTCGCCTCCACCTCCACCGGAGCGGCCTTCGCCATGAAGGAGGTGCTGCGGGAGGATTTCATGGCGCGCCCCACCCGGATCGTGAACATGAACCGCCTGGGCCACGCCCTGACGGAGCTGACGGACCCGCCGGTGATGTCGCTCTACGTCTACCACTCGAATCCCGCCGCCGTCACCCCGGACCAGAACGCGATCCTCCGGGGGCTCGGCCGCAACGACCTCTTCACCGTGGTCCACGAACGGTTTATGACCGACACCGCCCGCTGGGCCGACGTGGTCCTCCCCGCCACCTCGTCCCTGGAGACGAGCGACGTCTACCGCGCCTACGGCACCTACTGCATCCAGCGGACCCGGCCGGCGGTCCCGCCGGTGGGGGAGAGCAGGTCCAACTGGGATACCTTCGCCCTGCTGGCCGAAGCGATGGGGTTCGACGAGCCGTTCTTCCGCCAGAGCGCCGAGGAGATGATCGACCGGCTCCTGTCGATCCCGACGGCCATGCGGGAGGGGATCGACCCGGCCCGCTTCGCCGAGGGGAAGGCGGTGGAGCTGCCGCTCCCACCCGACGCCCCCCGCACCTTCCGCACGCCGTCGGGGAAGGTGGAGATCCTGAACCCCCGGGAGCCGGAGCCGCTCCCCCGCCACCTCCCGCCCCACGAGGATAAGGGGGCATTGCCCCTGATGCTGATGACCGCCCCGACCCCCTTCGCCCTGAACGCCTCGTTCTACGAGCAGGAGGAACTGCGGGCGAAGCAGGGGGGGATGACCCTCATGGTGAACCCGGCCGAGGCCGAAGCGCGGGGTCTGGCCGACGGCGGGCGGATCGTGGCGTGGAACGAACGGGGGGAGGTGGAGTTCGTCTTGCGGACGACCGGCCGGGTCCCGACCGGGGTGGCGGTGGCCGAGGGGGTCTGGTGGCGCGCCTATGCCCCCGGCGACCGGACGGTGAACGCCCTCACCTCCCAGCGCCTCACCGACCGGGGGAACGGAAGCACGTTTTACGACACGCGGATCGATATAAAGGCCGGGACTCGGGACTAGGGACTCGGGGCTAGTAAATTGGCGGATTAAGGTGACGCTTTCTTACGGTCTTTTCCGAGTCCCGAGCCCCGAACCCCGTCTTTTCCTAAAGTTCTTCCGTACCACGCCGATACGCTAACCATGCCTTCGTTTCGAGGGCCATCAACCGGCGAGGTATCGGCACATGGCTGACAACAGAATACTGCTGGAGAGCGGCACCAACGAGCTGGAGATCGTGGAGTTCATGCTCAACGAGCAGAACGGGCGGGGGGAGACGATCCCGTCCCACTTCGGCGTCAACGTCGCCAAGGTGCGGGAGATCATCCGCAAGCCCCAGATGTGGAAGGTCCCCAACACCCACCCGGCCGTCGCCGGGATGATGAAACTGCGGGACAAGGTGATCACGGTGGTGGACCTGGCCACCGTCCTCGGCAAGAGCATGGAGACGCTGCCGGCCGAACGGGTCGTGGTCCTGGAGTTCAACCGGATGGTGGTGGGAATCCTGGTGAACGATGTCTCCCGGATCTACCGCATCTCCTGGGAGCAGGTGGAGCCGCCGGTCCGGGCCATCGAGTCGGCCTACGTCACCGGCGTCGTAAAGATGGAGGACCGGATCATCCTGATCCTCGACTTCGAGAAGATCATCGGCGAGATCTGCTCGGATAACATCCTCCACGCCCTGGACGAGCGCCAGCTCCTGGAGGCGCCGGCCCTGGACCGGAGCCGGCACCGGATCCTGGTGGCCGACGACTCGGCCTTCATCCGGGGAAGCATCTGCTCGACCCTCCGGGGAGCCGGCTACGTTGTGGAGGAGGCGGAGAACGGCGAGGAGGCATGGCAGATGCTCACCGCGAAACTCGACCGCTGCCGCGCCGCGGGGACGGGGCTCCGGCACGAGCTCGACCTCCTCATCACCGACGTGGAGATGCCGAAGATGGACGGCCTCCACCTCACCACCCTGGTCAAGAAGGACGACACCCTGAAGGAACTCCCGATCCTGATCTTCTCCTCCCTCGCCACCGACGACAACCGGCGCAAATGGAAAGACCTCGGCGCCCTCGACATCGTCACCAAGCCCGACCTGCCGAACCTGGTGAAGATTGCCGACAGCGTCATGAACTGAAATTCCCGTCATGATTCGCCGCACCACAACGCCCGGGAAACCGGGCGTTTTTTTGCATCTGACGCCAGCCAGAAAATGCTTTTCTCCCGCCACTTCGCTCGGGTAGGATGACTCCATGCCCAAGCAATCCGAACCGCCACAACTCTCCGTCATCGTCCCGGTCCTCAATGAGGCGCCGGCTATCGCCCCCCTGCTCGCCACCCTCGCCGCCCAGCGGGGGGTGGCGCTGGAAGTGGTGATCGCCGACGGCGGCTCCGACGACGGCACCGTCGCTGCGCTCCGCGCCCTGGCGCCCGAGGCCCCCTTTCCCGTCACCGTGGTGACGGCCGGCCGGGGGCGGGGGCGGCAGATGAACGCGGGGTACCGCGCCGCCCGGGGCGGCACCCTCCTCTTCCTCCATGCCGACTGCACCTTCCCCGAGCCGCTGGCGCTGCGCACGGCGCTGGAGAGCCTGGAGGCCGCCATCGCCCGCCGGAGCGACGGGCGGGTCGCCGGACATTTCCGGCTCCGCTTCGCCCGAAGCGACGGGGCACCGTCCCTTCCCTGGTACTTCTATGAGTGGAAGGCGCGGCTCCACCGCCCCGGCTGCACCCACGGCGATCAGGGGCTCCTGGTCCGGCGCCCGTTCTTCGGGGAGACCGGCCCCTTCGACGAATCGCTCCCGATCCTGGAGGACGCGGGGGTGGCGGCCCGCATCGCCGCGGCCGGGGAGTGGCTCCTGCTGCCGGCGGAGATCGTCACCTCGGCCCGGCGCTTCGAGGTGGAGGGGCTGCGGGAGCGCCAGACCGTCAACGCCCTGCTGATGAACTTCGCCCACATCGGCTGGCAGGAGGGGGTGGCGGAGCTGGTGGCGGGGTACCGGTGCCGGGAACGGACGGAGCGCCTTCGCCTCGCCCCGATCCTGCGCCGGATCGACGCGCTCCTGCGGCGGCTCCCCCCCGCCGAGCGGCGCCGGCTCTGGTACGCCACGGGAGGATTCGTGCGGGGCAACGCCTGGCAGCTCCCCTTCGGCCTCGACGCCCGGCGTCATTTCCGGGCCGCAGACCCGGTGGGAAGCGGGGAGACGCGCCTCCTCGACCTCCACGACCGGTTCTTCGACCGGCTCACCGACCACCCGCCGGGGAGGCTCGCGGCGGCGCTCCTCACCTGGCTCTGGTTCCGGCTGACCCTGCTACGGGAGGAGGCGCACAAAAAAAAACGGACGGGGTAAGCTCCCCCGCCCATGAGTGCGCCGAATCCGGCTCCGCCTTACCGCTTCGCCTCCTTCATCTCTTTGCCGCAGACGCACTTGCCGGCGGCCTGGGAAACCGTCTTGCAATTGCATCCTTCGCAGGCGCAGGCATACTTCCCGACCGTCTTGAACGTCCGCTCCTTCCCCTCGACCATGACGACGACCTTCCCCTTCCCGACGCCGGTCACCTTCGCCTTTACCAGGTCCTTGCCGCAGGTGCATTTCCCCCCTTTCAGGGCGACCTCGTCGCAGGGGCACTTCGCGCCGCAGCCGCAGACGTAGATCGCCTCACCCACCCTGAACGCTCCGGCGCCAGCCGGGACGACCCCGGCAATGCCGAGGCAGAGGGCCACCGCAAGCGCAATGACGATCCTTTTCATTCCCCCATCCTCCTCTCCCGTTTTCCGTTGGTTGCTCCATTTCTACTCCATATCGGCGCCAATGCCCGATTCTTGAGAAAAAGGCGCCCATACCGCAGGCGCCATGGCAGATTTTTCCCGCGGGCTGTCAACGGCACACCGGAACCGGACGTTTTCAGGAACAGTTGGCAACTGAGACGAAAGGAGAGTACCCATGAGAAAGGTGAAACTGGCGATTGCGACGGGGGCGGCCCTGGCGGCCCTGGCGGGAATGCAGCAAGGAGCGTGGGCCCAGACGGCACCGGGAGGCGGTCCGGGGATGGGGCCGGGAATGGGACCGGGGAAGGCGGGACGCCAGGGGAAGATGCAGATGATGGACCCGGCGCAGCGGCTTCAGCGGATGACGACGCGCCTCGGCCTCTCCGAGGACCAGAAGGCGAAGATCCTCCCGATCCTGGAGGATGAGGCGAAGGAGCTCAAAGCGCTGCGGGACAACACCACCCTCACCCGCATCCAGAAGCGGGACAAGATGCGCGAAATTCGCGACCGCTGCCATGACCGGATCAAGGAGGTGCTCACCCCCGAACAGCAGAAGAAGGTGGACGAGATGAGGGAAAAGGCCCGGGAGCGCTGGGAGCGCAGGAAGTCGCGGATGACGGCGCCGCCGCAGAATCAGTAGCATCCCTCTGGACATCCGGCAGTTGCCCGCATGCGTAATGCGCTCATTCGTCGCCGTTCTTGGCGAAATGGAGCGATAAGCAGCCGATTTTGTCCGAACCCGCAGGGTGAGTTTAATCGGCTGCAGCGAAATGAGCCTAGAACGGCAGAAGGAGTGCGTTTCAGCGAATGAAGCATGCGGGCAACTGCCGAATTCAGCCCCTTCTTAACCGTTAAGAGGGGGAACAATTTTCCTCCCCTCCTTTAACTGAAGGGGAGGGTTCGCAGCAGTTCCTCCACGTCCCGCTCGATCTCGTCCCGGTCGGCAAGCCGTTCACGCCATGCCGCCGGTATTCCCGCGATGCCGTGGAACGCCCCGAGCCACGCCCCGATCAGTGCCGCCCGGGCCGCACTGTCCCCCCCGGCGTTGGCGGTGTCGAGGGCGGCGCCGGCGAAATCTACCGAATGCCGCAGCGCGCAGTGCACCGCCGCCGGGAAGCTGGACCCCAGGGGGCAGGACTGGCCGAAGGCGAGAGTCGCGTCCCGCACGGTCATGGTAAGGGACGCGCACGCCTTCCTGATGGCTTCGGCCACCTCCCTGCCGGGGCCGGCTTCACGACCCATGGCCGTGGCCGCCCGGTGAAACGCCTCGTGCAGGTCCGTTCCGGCGAAGAGCTCCCGCAGGATCAGGGCATGGCATCGCATGTAGGCCACGGCGCGGTCGTTGTTCTGACAGACCCGCGTGGCCGCCTCCACCACCCGGGGGAGGGAGTCGTCGCGCCAATGGGCGATCACCACCGGGACGAGACGGGTGGCGGTGGCCGGCTGGTCGTCGTCGGCCCCGTCCTGGAAACCGTAGGGCTCCCCCGGGTGGGCCGCGGTGAAAGCCCGCCAGTGGTCGAGGGTCTCCCGGGTGGCGTGGTCGAGGTACCCCCGGTAGGCATCGGAGCCGAAGAGCTCCACGAAGCGGCGGCCGAAATCCTGCGGGTCGAAGCGCCCCGTTTCCGCCACCGACCGCAGCACCACCAGGGCCCCGTCGCCGTAGTGGGTCAGTTCCCCCGAGCGTTTGCCGGCGTGGTAGTGACCGTCGGCGGGGGTCTCGAACCCGAGCACCCCTCCCTGAAACCGCCGCTCCAGCTCCTCCAGCTCATAGATCCAGTGGCTCCCGAGACAGACCGCGTCCCCCACGAACTGCCCCCAGGCCGCCCCCCGAAACCGGTCGGCCAGCCGTACCGTCCCGGCGCTTTCCGCCGTCCCCCTGTCGGTTCTCCCGTCCATAACGCGCCTCCTGCCTGAGATACCCCAAGTGTACCGCATTCCCAGCCGGGGGGAAGTCGATTGTAATTGGCGGCGCCGGTGCTATAAAAGACTTACGAGCGAAACCGCGGGATGGGAGACGCCATGAAAGAACCCCTCTGGAGGCCATCGGCGGAGCGGGTCGCCCACGCGAACCTGACCCGCTTCATGGAGTTCGTCAACAGCCGGCACGGGAGCGGCTTCCGGACCTACGACGAGCTCTACCGCTGGTCGGTGGCGGAGATCCCCGCCTTCTGGGCCGCGGTCTGGGAGTTCTGCGGGGTGATCGCCTCCCGCGGCTTCGACCGGGTGGTGGACGACCCCGGCCGGATGCCCGGTGCCCGCTGGTTCGAGGGGGCGCGGCTCAATTTTGCCGAGAACCTCCTCCGCTTCCGGGACGACCGCGTGGCCCTCGTCTTCAGGGGCGAGGGGAGGGAGACGGTCAGGATCACCTATGCCGGGCTCTTCGAGCGGACGGCGCGGCTGGCGCAGGCCCTGCGGGAGGCGGGGGTCGGGGCCGGGGACCGGGTGGCGGGGTTCATGCCGAACATGCCGGAGACGGTGATCGCCATGCTCGCCGCCACTAGCATCGGCGCCGTCTGGTCCTCCTGCTCCCCCGATTTCGGCATCCGGGGGGCGGTGGACCGCTTCGGCCAGATCCGGCCGAAGCTCCTCTTCGCCGCCGACGGCTACATCTACAACGGCCGACGCTTTGATTTGCGGGAGCGGCTGCGCGGCATCATGGACGAACTCCCCACGGTGGAGCGGCTCGTGGTCGTCCCCTTCCTCGACGAGCGCCCCGACCTGGCCGCCATACCCCGCGCCATCCTCTACGGCGCGTTCGCCGCCCGGGAAGAGGGGCTCCCCCTCCCCTTCGAGCAGCTGCCGGCGGAGCATCCGCTCTACATCATGTACTCCTCCGGCACCACCGGCCCCCCCAAGTGCATGGTCCAGGGGGCGGCGGGGATCCTGGTCAACCACCTGAAGGAGCTCGTCCTCCACACCGACCTCGGGCGCGGCGACACCATCCTCTACCTGACCACCTGCGGCTGGATGATGTGGAACTGGCTCGTAAGCGCCCTGGCCGTCGGCGCCACGGTGGTCCTCTACGACGGCGCCCCCTTCCACCCCGACCCCGGCGCCCTCTGGCGGCTCGCCGAGGAGGAGCGGCTCACCGTCTTCGGCACCAGCGCCCGCTACCTGGCCGCCATGGAGAAGGCGGGGGTGCGGCCGGGACGCGACTGCGACCTGGCGCCGCTGCGCGCCATCCTCTCCACCGGCTCCCCCCTTTCCGTCGACAGCTTCCGCTACGTTTACCGGGAGGTGAAGAGCGACCTGCAGCTCGCCTCCATCTCGGGGGGGACCGACCTCAACGGCTGTTTCGCCCTTGGCAATCCGCTGGGGCCGGTATACGAGGGGGAGCTCCAGTGCCGGGGGCTCGGGATGGGGGTGGAGGTCTTCGACGAGGGGGGACGGCCGGTCGTGGGGCGAAAGGGAGAGCTCGTCTGCACCGCCCCCTTCCCCTCCATGCCGCTTCACTTCTGGAACGACCCGGACGGGATGAAGTACCGCCGGGCCTACTTCGAGCGTTTCCCCGGGGTCTGGGCCCACGGCGACTTCGCCGAGCTGACCGAAACCGACGGCATGATCATCCACGGCCGCTCCGACGCCACCCTCAACCCCGGCGGGGTGAGGATCGGCACGGCCGAGATCTACCGCCAGGCGGAGGCGCTTCCCGAGATCGCCGACAGCATCTGCGTGGGGCAGCGGTGGGAGGGAGACGAGCGGGTGATCCTCTTCGTGCGGATGGCCGCAGGCTGCGAGCTGACCGAGGAGCTGCGGGAGCGGCTCCGGCGCGCCATCCGGGAGAACGTCTCGCCGCGCCACGTCCCGGCGCGGATCATCGCCGTGGCCGACATCCCCTACACCATCAACATGAAGAAGGTGGAGCTGGCGGTGCGCAACGTCATCCACGGCGAACCGGTGAAAAACCGCGACGCCCTGGCCAATCCCGAGGCGCTGGAGCTTTACCGCGAGCTGCCGGAGCTCATGACGTGAACCGGGAGAGAATACCTCCGTACCACCGCCGCCAGTTCCCCCCCATGATCAACCCCACGGCCGCATCCGGATAGCCCTTAGCCCGTAGACGCTCCGCCAGGGCGGAAAGCCCGCCGTGGTCCTCGATCCCGACGCACAGATCGTCGAACCCGCCGAAGTCGGAGCCGATGGCGACCGCCTCCGGCCCATGCCGCTGCACCAGCCAGTCGATCTGCCGGACCACGTCGTCGATGGTGCATGCTCCCTTGTCCACCAGCATCTCCGGGGCGAGCGTCATCCCCACAATCCCTCCCCGGGCGCAGATGGCCGCCACCTGCCCGTCCGAGAGGTTACGCGGCCGGTCGCAGAAGGCCCGCAGTCCCGTGTGTGACGACATGACCGGACCGGTGAAGAGCTCAAGCGCCTCCCGGAAGGAGGGCTCGGCGAGATGGGCCACGTCGAGGGCGATCCCGAGCCGGTCGAGGCGCCCCAGAAGCTTCCGGCCGGCCGGAGTGAGCCCGCCGGGCGCGGCGACGGCGTTTCCGTCCCCCAGGCGGTTGCGGCCGGCATGGGTGAGCCCCACCGCCACGAGGCCGAGGGAGGGGAGCTCCTCCGGGGCAAGGTCGACCAGGGGATCGGCATTCTCCAGGAGGGTGAGGATGCCGGGGGGGCCGGCGCCGGCAAGGCACGCGTCGAGCCCCTCCGGGGTGCGCAGCGGCACGAATCCGCCGAGCTTCTCCCGGGCGAAGGCGCCAAGGTCACGCAGGTGGGGAAGCGCCCGCCCCGCCCCGTTGAAGGCGTCGGCGCAGTAGAGGGCCGAAACCACTACCCGCACCCTTCCGGCCGCCAGGCTTCGCGGGGTCACCGCCCCCTCGGCGAGCTCCGGGAAGGAACTCTCCGGATGGCGGCGCATCAGGTCGTAGACCAGGTCCACGTGCCCGTCGATGACCGGGAACACCCTTTCCTCTCTCATCTCACGCTTTTCCTTTTTCTCAGCAGTGTATGCAGTCCCATCAGAAACAAAAAGGAGCGGGCTGACCCAAGGTCAAACCCGCTCACCTGACCGCAAACGTTACTTCGCAAGCCAACACACGTCAGGCGGGCACACGGCTCGCCGGACCGTGTCAGGCCGGCGCATGGGGGGCGGGCGCACGGCTCGCCGGGCCATGTCATGCCGGCGCGTAGCCAGCCGGTGCCTCGTATGCCGGACCATTACAGACGGCCGGCACGCTCTTCGACTCGACCTGCTTCATCTTAAGCATCGCGATCACCTCCTTTCCGTGGGATGGGTCCTCCGTCACGCGGCAACCACGGCGGCTCCACACCGGCAGCCGTCCTGATGTGCCTCGACGGAAGAAGGGGCCATGCCGTCGCGGAGAATCCCCATCTCCGCGAATACGGCAAGGGCATTGAGGCACTCTTCCCGGAACCGGTCCGCATCCATGCCGGCACCGTACCGCCCGTAGAGCCTCGCGGCGATATCGCCACAGGTGCGCGAGCCGTCGCAGAGGGCGAGAAAATCCTCTCCGAAGCCGTTCACCTCCGTCACCTCCACCCGCTCCCCCAAGTGATGGAAGATGAGAACCGACGGCTCGGGCGGATAGCTCGTCCGGAAGATCCCCTCCTTCATGTCGGCGACGATCTGCGGGATGTTCCGGGCAAAGCAGGCGACGGCCACCCCCTCCGCGAGTACCGGCCGCCAGTTCCGCGGATCGCGACCGAGCGATTCCCTCGCCGCAGAGCGGCGGGATGCCACCCTCAGCGCCAGGGTCTCGTAGGTGACGACCTCGGCGAGATGGGAGCAGGAGGCGCCGCGCCCGGCCAGGAGCACCTCGGCGAAGGCGGGGAAGCGCGCCAGGAGATCGGCTTCGGCAGACGGGATGTCGGTCCGCCACCCCTCACCCGCAAGCATGGCGAGGAAGTCGGTGAATAGCCCGCTCGGCGATCTGGAGAGAGTTCGGGAGAGGAGAAGGAACGACTTCGGATAGCCGGAGAGGACGAGGGGAAACCAGCGGGTGATCCGGTCGAGCTCGGCGAGCGACATCCCTGCACAGGGGATGTTGTGGAAGGAGCTGAAGAGATGCGGGTCGGCGTCGATGAGCCGCTCGTCCTCCGCCAGGCGCCGGCCGCCGTCGAATTCGAGGCCGAGCGAGAAGTAGGTGTCCACCTCCCGGACCAGGCTCCCGGTGTAGCGCCGGTGCAGCCCGGCGCCGGCCAGGACGGTGGGAAGCTGCAGGAGGGGGTTGCAGTTTCCCTGGATCCCGGCCCGGAGCGCGAGAACGAGGGTCTGGTCGATGTCCTCCCGCTCCTCCTCGGGGAAGCCGACGACGAAGCTCAGAGTCGGGACGATCCCCGCCTCGGTCGTCTCCCGCACCCGCCGGTGGAGGATCCCTTCGTCGATCTCCTTGCCGATGAAGGCAAGGGTCCTCCTGGAGCCGGAGTCGATCCCGTAGCACATGGTCTCGCACCCAGCCTCCCGCATGAGGGCCAGAAGCGGCGCGTCGACCGAATCGAGCCGGGAGATGCAGTACCATGGAAGGCCGTTCAGCCCGGCAGCGATCACCTCGCGGCAGAACTCCTCGACGAAGCGCCGGTTCACCGTGAACTGGTCGTAGGCGAGGAGCAGGGACTCGGCCCCGGACCGCCGGGATAGTTCCCCCATCTCCCGCACGAGCCGGCCGACCGAGTAGGTCCGGGTCCGCCGCCGCCACATGACCGACTCGGAACAGTAGACGCAGCTGTGGGGGCAGCCGCGCCCCACCTCGAGGATGGCCGTGCGGCGGGAGATACCGCAGGCCCGCCGGTATTCCTCCAGCGGCGGAACCAGGGCGTAGTCGGGAAGGGGCAGGGTGTCGAGGTCGGCGATCAGCTCCCGGTCGGGATTTCGGACGACCGTCTCCCCCCGGCGCCAGGTCACCCCGTCGATCTCCGCCGGCTCGCCGCCGGCGGCGTAGCGGTCCACGAGCGCCCGGAGGGTCTCCTCCCCCTCCCCGCGAACCACCGCGTCGATCCACGGAAAGCGCGCAAGGGTCTCCCGGTCGACGAAGGAGACGTGATGCCCCCCGGCAACGATCCGCAGGTGGGGCCTCAGCTCCTTCAGCCGCCGGGCGATGCCGACGGTGGGAGGGAAGGTGGTGCACTGGACCGAGAAGCAGACCAGCTCCGGCTCTCCCGCAAGGATCTCCCGGGCCGCCTCGTCGTAAAGGTCGCGCCCCATGCCGAGGCTCCCCCGGCGCAGGGCCAGCACCTGGTCGCAGATGACCGCCCGGTGCCCCCCCTGCCTCAGCACCGTGGCGAGGCCGATGAGCCCGAGAGGGGGGAGGTTGTAGAGGGTCTGGAGATGGAAGGGAGGAAATACGAGAGAAACGTTCATGGCTACTCCGCCCCGGACAAATGTGACGTTGCGCCGACAGTCCCAAAAGTCTAGCACACAAAACGCCCCCTGCAAGGAAGCCCGCACCGTTTGGGGAAAGCCCGGCGAGCGCGCCATGCCGATTGTGGAGGAGAGCGCTGGAGGGTATAATTTCGGGGAATCGCCCAAATCGACAGGGACTCCCATGAAACCGATCACCCTCAACACCCTTCACCGTTACGCCGGGATCGTCACCGCGCCGCTGCTGGTCGTCCAGGCGCTGAGCGGGCTCTTCCTGGATTTCGGACTCTTCCGCCGGGGCGAAGAACCGATGCTCGGCAGGGCAGTTTCGGGGGTCGACGCGCTCCTCGTCAGACTCCACTTCGGGCCGGGGCTGATCGGCGACGCTTACCATCTCCTGCTCGGCGCCGGCATCCTCTGGATGGCGGTCTCCGGCTGGCTCCTCTACCTGCGGGGGAGGCGGGCCCGCCGGAAACTGGCGGCCAACGCAAAAACAGGGGCATCCATGACGGGTAAGGCCCCGTCGTGAATGCCTCTCCGGAGATCAACCTGAGAAAATTTGAAACGGCGCGGGGCAGAGGGTATGAGTCACCCCTCGCCCTCAGGGAGAGGAGATGGGGGTGAGGGGAGAGCGGCAACGGGGACGAAGTAGACGTCGGTCGGCCGGAACTGGCAGTTGCGCCGGAAGCGCGCCCGGACCGCCATCCCGATCCGCACCTCGTCGGGCTCGGCGCCGACCAGGCGGGAGAGAAAGAGGGTGTTCGCCCCGTCGAACTCCACCAGGACGAGGGTGAAGGGGGTCTCCTTCAGGAATGCCTCGCCGCCGAAGTGGCAGGTGGTGAAGGTATGGATGCGCCCCTCGTGCGGCAGTTGGTGCCATTCGGTCCGGGCGCCGCACTCCATGCAGTGGCCCCGGGGGGTGGCGTAGACGCAGCCGCATCCGGTGCAGCGGGAGCCCATGAGCTTTCCCTTCGCCAGGGCGGCGAAGAAGGGGGAATCCTGGGCGTAGGAGTGGAGGTAGTCGATCTCGTAGTGGTACCTGATGATGATCGGGTCGACGTTGAAGAGGACCGTCCCCTCCTGGGTTTCGGGGAGTTTGGCGTCTTTGTTCATGGTCTCACCTGCCGTAGGGGCGATCCTTGTGATCGCCCTTGTTATGGGCTAATACAAGATTCGCCCCTACACGCTCTCCAAGATACTCACCGTGATGTAGGTGCCGGTCCCGGCGTGGCTGTGGATGAGCCCCCGGCGGGCGTCGGGGATCTGGAGGGTGGCGTCCCCCAGATGCTTCGCGACGGTCCCCTGGAGCTGCCAGAAGGCGAAGACCGCCTGCATGAGGCCGGTGGCGCCGACGGGGTGACCGCAGGCGAGGAGCCCGCCGGAGGGGTTCACCGGGATCCGGGACCAGCGCTCCTCGCCGGAGAAGCCAAGGCCGTAGTCGATGGCGGGGAGAAACGGCGCCCCCGACGCCACGAAGCGCCCCCCCTCGCCGTAGCGGCAGAGCCCCAGGTCTTCGCAGGTCTGGATCTCGGACGAGGTGTAGGCGTCGTGGAGCTCCACGAAGTCGAGCTCCTCCGCCGGGTTGCCGATCCCGGCCATCCCGTAGGCGAGCTTCGCCGCCATCCGCCCCGCCCGGAAGGAGTGGACCCCCGGATAGCGCAGCTCCCGGTACTCCTCCGCGCTCTCGTGGGGGAGGAGGATGACGTCGCCGTGGGGGCGGTCGGCCATCCGCATGGCGTCGGTGCCGCTGCCGACGCCGGTGATCCGCACCGGATTGCTGCAGAGCCTCTGTGCCGCCTCCTCGGAGGCGAGGAGTGCCACGGCAGCGCCGTCGGACATCTGGCAGCAGTCGAGAATAGTGAGGGGGGTGGCGACCATGGGGGCGGCGCGGACGTCGTCGATGGTGAGCCGCGCCGGCTTCTGGGCGTAGGGGTTGTGCAGGGCGTTGGCGTGGTTCTTGACGGCCACCATGGCCATCTGGTCGGTGGTGGTGCCGAATTCGTGCATGTGGCGCTGCACCATCATGGCGTAGTAGCCGGCGTAGAAGCCCCCCACCGGATAGTCGAAGTTGGTGTCGGAGGCCAGGGCGATGAACTCGTTCCCCTTCCAGGTGTTGACCCGGCTCATGGTCTCGAACCCCATGGCGAGGCAGACCTCCATCCGCCCGGAGGCCACCGCCTCCCACGCCGCCTGGAAGCACAACCCCCCGGTGGCGCCCCCTCCCTCGATCCGCCGGGAGGGCTTGGGGCACAAGCCCAGATAATCCTGCACCATGGCCCCGGCCTTGAGCTGGCGGGTGAAGTGGTCGGAGAAGTAGGAGCAGACGCTCCCGTCGATCTCCGCGCGGGTGAGGCCCGGGAGGTCGGCCAGGGCGTAGTCGAAGGCCTCCCGCACCATGAGCCGGAAGTCCTTCTCCGGGTGGGCCTTGGCGAATTTGGTGATGCCGCCGGTGATCATGTAGACGGGGCGCATCTCGCTCCTCCCTGAATCCGTGGGGCCGGGGAGCCCGGCCTCACGGATTCATCTCCTCTTTCAGCAACTCGCGCGCGATGACCAGCCGCTGGATCTCCGAGGTTCCCTCGCCGATCTCGCAGAGCTTTGCCTCCCGCAGGTAGCGCTCCACCGGAAAGGCCCGGGTGTAGCCGTAACCGCCGTGGATCTGCACCGCCTTGAGCGACGCCCGCACCGCCGTCTCGGAGGCGTAGAGCTTGGCCATGGCGGCTTCGCGCACGTAGCGCCTGCCAGCGTCCCGCAGCCGCGCGGCCCGGTGGACGAGAAGCCGCGCCGCGTCGATCTCGGTAGCCATGTCGGCTAGCATGCACCTGATCGCCTGGAAGTCGGCGATGGGGTGATCGAAGGCCCGGCGGCGCCTGGCGTAGGCGAGGCTCTCCTCCAGGCATCCCCGGGCGATGCCGACGGCCATGGCCCCCATGCCGATCCGCCCGCCGGTCAGGACCTCCATGGCCCCCCGGTACCCTCCGTTGAGCTCGCCCAGGAGGTTCTCCGCCGGCACCCGCACATCCTCCAGGGTGAGGGCCACGGTGTCGCTCGACCGGAAGCCGAGCTTGTCGAGGTTCTTCCCCTTCCGCAGGCCCGGGGCATCTCCCGGCACGATGAAGGCCGAGATCCCCTTCGGCCCCCGGGCGGGAGCGGTGGAGGCCATGACGACGAGGATATCGGCCCGGGAGCCGTTGGTGATGAAGATCTTGTTTCCCGCAAGGCGCCAGCCGTTGCCCTCGGGAAGCGCCGTGGTCCCGATGGCGCCGGCGTCGCTTCCGGCTCCGGGCTCGGTGAGCGCCCAGGCGCCGAGCCGCTCGCCCCGGGCCAGGGGGACGAGGAAGGCGCGCTTCTGCTCTTCGGTGCCGGCACTGAAGATGTGGGTGGCACAGAGGTTGTGGGCCATGAGGGTGATGGCCACCGAGGCATCGACCCGCGCCAGCTCCTCCACTGCCAGGGCGTAGGCCAGGGTCCCCTCCCCTTTCCCGCCGTACTCCGGGGGAAAGAGGAGGCCGGTGAGCCCCTGTTCGGCCATCCGCCGGAAGGCCTCCGCCGGGAACTCCCCGGTTTCGTCACGCCGGGCGGCCCCCGGCCGCAGCTCCTTCAGGGCGAATGCCCCGACGCTCTGCCGCAGGGCGCGCTGCTCTTCGGTAAGATCCAGGCCCATGAACGTACCTCCGCTCCTTTCCGTCCCCTCACGGTATCTGTTATCAGCTCCGGGCCGGTTGTCAAGGCACCTCGGCCCCCGCTCCAGGTTGCATTCCGATAGCTGACGATTATACTAAAGTCTTACGGGGACGCGGTTTTTCCGGACAACTGGCCGGAGAGAGACGCACCTTCCGTATCCGGCCTGCGGCGCCCGCCGGACTTCATTCCGCGACCGCGCCCGGAGCACTGCTGATATGCCTTGACTGACGAAACCGGAGAGGATGCGATGCTGATGCGGAGGATTGGACGGCTGGCACTGGCCGGAGCCCTGCTGGCCATGGCGGGATGCAGCACGCTGCTGCCGAGTTCGAAGGAGACCGTCGAGTCGCCGTGGAAGAGTTTTGACGAGGCAAAGGCGGCCTACGAGAAGATCCTCCCCGGGATCACCACGATGGCGGACCTAAAGGGGCTCGGGTTCGACCCCGTCGCGTCCCCCAACCTGCAGATACTCACCTACCTCGACGTCGCCGCCACGCTCCTGGCCATCCCTCCCGAAGAGCTGGACGAAGGGCTCCGGCAGTGCCTCCGGGCCCGCACCAACTGCCGCGCCTATGTCTTCGAGCCGAAGCGGCTCCATACCAAGCGGATCGGCAACTTCTGGCTAGATTTCTTCAATTTTAGGCGCATGTCTTACGAGACCGGCTGGCGCTTCAAGGCCCTTCTCGTCCTCGTAGACGGCCAGGTGACGTACAAGCTCTGGAGCGGCGCCCCCCATATCGAGGAATTTCGCGACCAGCGCAACCCCCTCGGACCGTTCCAGGGGGCCAACGACATGCTGTTCCGCCTTCTGTGAGTCACCTTTCCCCGTATCACATCGGCCCGAACCGGGCCCGGCGGTCGTCGGGGAGCCCCGCCCGGAGGCTCTCCAGATCCCGGGCCCGGGCGTAGGCCTCGACGACCACGGGGAGCGGCCGGGGGTAGTTTTCCGACAGGAAGTATTCCCCCTCCCGCCGGGGAAGGTAGGCGAGGCTTTCGCCGGGAGGGGCGAAAATCGTGTTCACGCGGGCGTTGTTCCCCCGCGCGTCGACCCTGATCCAGCCGAACTCCTTGAGGCGTACCGTGTTGAACCCGTGGAGACAAAAGCCGGAGACCGATTCCCGGGAAGCGAGCCGGACGTAGCCGAAGCCGGCGGGGATGCCGTTTCCCCGCAGAAACGCCGCCAGCAGGTGGCTCTTGGCGAAGCAGAGGCCGGTGCGGGCCGCCAGCACCTCGGAGGCGACAAGCGGCATCGCCTGGGTCTCGATGTCGTTACTGTGGCGGATCTCGTCGCGGACGAAGGCAAAACAGGCTGCCGCCGTCTCCGTGTCGGTCCCCGCCGAGAGACGCCGGGCGATATCCCGTACCGATGGGGTCTGCCAGTCGATGAGAGCGGAATTTTCGAGGAACGGGGAGAGTTCTTCTGCCATGGTCGTACCCCCGGAAGGTCGCAAGACAGCGCTGCCGTTGTCAGGCCCGGTCCCCCTCACCGGAATGTGGTTACCACATAGGTTCCGATCCGCTTCGCCTCTCCGGCGGGGATGACCCCGGGGGTAAACACGGGCATCCCCGGGCCGGGATTGCGGATGAGGGCGGCGACGTCGCCGGCCGTCCGGATGCCGTTTGCCTGCCGGTCGGCGGCACGAAGCGTCTTCTTCGGGTTCACGGTGTTCCCACCGTCGGGGTGACAGCCGGCGCAGTGGATGGCGAAAAGGGCCGCGCCGGAGGCGCCGGAATCGCGGCTGCATCCCGCCGCGGCGATGGCCGCGCCGATCGCGACAAAGGCCAGATGATGACGGTTCATGACGGTCCTCCTCCGTTCGGTGCGGGGGAGGGAAGCTCCTTCCGCTCGTCTTTCTCCCCCCCCACCCCGAACTTCTTCATGCTTTCGAGCATCTCCCGCAGCCGCCGGTCCACCCGGTGGTTGATGGTCCCCTCGGGGTAGGTGCCGTCGTCCCGGAGGCGCCCCGCCGGGACCCCGGTCAGGATCTCGATCCCCTCGTCGATGGTCTCGATGCTCCAGATGTGGAACCGCCCCTCGCGCACCGCCTGCACCACCTCGTCCTTCAGCATCAGGTGCCGCTCGTTGCTCTTCGGGACGATCACCCCCTGATCCCCGGTGAGCCCCTTCGCCTTGCAGACTTCGTAGAATCCCTCGATCTTGAAGTTCACCCCGCCGATGGGCTGGATCATCCCGTGCTGGTTGACGCTGCCGGTGACCGCGATCCCCTGGCGGATCGGGACGCCGGAGAAGGCGGAGAGGAGGCAGTAGAGCTCGGTGGAGGAGGCGCTGTCCCCCTCGACTCCCTCGTAGTTTTGCTCGAAGCAGATGGAGGCGGAGAAGGAGAGCGGCTTATCGTGGGCGAACTTTCCGCCGAGGTAGCCGGTGAGGATCAGGACCCCCTTGTCGTGGATCGGCCCCGAGAGCTTCACCTCCCGCTCGATGTTGACCATCCCGGCCCGCCCGAGCCAGACCCGGGCCGTGACCCGGGAGGGGCGGCCGAAGGTATAGTCCCCCAGGGTGATGACCGACAGGCCGTTGATCTGGCCCGCCATCTCGCCGGCGGTATCCACGAGGATGATCCCCTCGTCGAAGAGCTCCTGCATCCGCTCCTCGATCCGGTTGCTCCGGTAGGTCTTCTGCTCGATGGCCCGGGTCACGTGGGCGCGGGTGGCGGCTCCTTCCCCCTCCTTCCCGGCCCAGTAGCTCGCCTCGCGGATCAGGTCCGAGATCTCCATGAACTGGGAGGAGAGTTTCCCCTGGTCCTCCACGAGCCGCGCCGAGTACTCCACGAGGGCGGCGACCCCGCTGCGGTCGAAGGGGAGGAGCTTCTCGTTCTTGCAATGGGTGGCGACGAAGAGGGCGTAGTCCCTCAGCACCTCGGGCGTTCGGGCGATGCGACTGTCGAAGTCGGCCTTCACCTTGAAGAACTTGCGGTAGTCGGGTTCCAGGTGGAAGAGGAGATAGTAGATCCAGGGGGAGCCGATCATGATGATCTTGGCGGCAAGGGGGATCGGCTCCGGCTTCATGGAGGCGATGGTGATGAAGCGGTACTGCTCCAGCGGATCCTCGATCTTGATCTCGGCGTTGCGGATGCAGCGTTTGAGGGCGTCCCAGGAGAAGGGGTTGATGAGGACCTCCCGGGCGTCGATGATCAGGTAGCCTCCGTTGGCCTTGTGGAGCGCCCCCGGCTTGATGAGGGTGAAGTTGGTGGTGGCGACTCCCCCCATCTGCATGACGTGTTCGAGCCTGCCGAAGAGGTTGTTGTAGGTCGGGTTCGGCTCGAAGACCACCGGCACCCCCTCGCAGCCGTGGTTGTCGACGAAGACGTTCACCTGGTAGCGCTCGAAGGAAGGTTCCTGCCGGGGGAACTTGAGCCCCGGGATCGGCGACTGGACCGGCTGCTGGGGCTTGAAGTCCTCCAGGTTGGCGATGATGTCCTCCTGTACCGCGTCGAGGTACTCCGTCACCTTCCGGTTGTCGCCGTACTTCTCGCGCAGCGGGTCGATATGGTGCCCCACGGCGGCGACCCCCAGGTCCCGGTCGAGTTGGGCCAGGGCATCCTTGGTCTGTTTCTCGTTCTCCCGCACCTGGCGGAGCACGTCGTTCAGCTTGTCGGTCAGCTCCTGGCCGATGGCGTCCAGCTTCTCCCGCTCCTCGGGGGGGAGGGCGTCATACTCCTCCTGGGTATAGTTGCGCTCCTCCTTCTGGGGGACCATGACGAGCCCCGAAACGGTCCGCTGCAGCGCGAACCCCTTCGACTGGGCCTCGGCCTCCAGCCCGCCGAAGAGTTCGTTGTTCTTTCCCTGGTACTCCTCGATGATGGCGGCCTTGTTGTTCTCGTACTCCTTGCTGTCGAGGGCCTTGGGGATGATGGTCCGCACGTTGGAGATGAGCTCCTCCATCTCCTTTTCCAGCTCGACTCCCTTGCCGGCCGGCAGCGCCAGGGCGATGGGAAGGTCGGGACTCCTGAAGTTGTTGACGTAGACCCAGTCCGAGGGGGTCGCCTCCCCCTTCGCCCGCTTCTTGAGGATGTTCTTGATGGTGGAGGTGCGGCCGGTCCCCGGCTCCCCCGCCAGGTAGAGGTTGAAGCCGCTCTCGCGGATGCCGAGGCCGAAGTCGATGGAGGCCAGGGCCCGGATCTGGCCAAGGGTCCCTTCCAGTTCCGGGAGATCGGCGGTGGTGGCGAAGTCGAACTGCTCGGGATCGCAGACCCACCGAAGCTTTTCGAGGGGGAGTTTCAGTTCGTCAGTGGACACGGGAAGCCTCCTTGATCAGAAGTTGATCGAGCAAATCGCAAAACTCCCCTGCAACCAGCCGCTTCGTCTCTTCAAGCGAAACGGCCCGTTCGCAGAGGATTTCCAGCGACGTAACCGGACACCCCGCCATGCCGCAGGGGTTGATCCGGGAAAAGGGGGCAAGGTCGTTGGCAACGTTGAGGGCGAAGCCGTGCATGGTGACCCAGCGGCGGACGCCGACGCCGATGGAGGCGAGCTTCCCTCCCTCCGTCCAGATGCCCGTGCGCCCCGGCACCCGCCACGCCTCGACGCCGAAGCTGGCCGCCACCCGGATCAGCACTTCCTCCAGGAAGCGGAGGTAGCGGTGGAGGTCGCGGCCCCGGCGCCCCAGGTCGATGATCGGGTAGCCGACGAGCTGTCCCGGGCCGTGGTAGGTCACGTCCCCCCCCCGGTTTGTCGCCACCGCGCCGATGGCGGAATCGAGGATGTTTGTGCCAGATCCGCCCCGGCCGATGGTGTAGACCGGCGGGTGCTCCAGAAGGAGCAGCGTCTCCGGGGCGCCGCCGGCGGCCACCCCCGCCGCGAGCCGCTCCTGGATGGCGTAGGCGGCGTGGTAATCGACGATACCGGCTTCCTCTACTCTCATACCAGCATCAGCACCGGGTTTTCCAGCACCCGTTTCAGCTCCTCCAGGAACCGCGCCCCGTAGGCGCCGTCCACGACCCGGTGGTCGCAGGAGAGAGTCACCCGCATGGTCCTGGCCACCACCAGCTCCCCCCCGCACACCGCCGGCCGGTCGGCCACCGCCCCAACGGCGAGAATCGCCGCCTGGGGGGGGAGGATCACGGCGGCGAACTCCTCGATCCCGTACATCCCGAGATTCGAGACGCTGAAGGTGCCGCCGGAGATCTCCTCCTGGGTGATGGCGCCGCTGCGGGCCCGCTCGGCCAGGCGCACCGTATGCCGGGCGATCTCCTTGAGGGCAAGCCCCTGGCACCCCTTCACCACCGGCACCTGGAGCCCCTCTTCCATCGCCACGGCGAAACCGATGTTGATCTCTTCATGGAGCGCGATCCGGTCACCGGCAAAGGAGGCGTTGAGCCGGGGGAACGCGGCAAGGGCCAGGGCCGACCCCTTGATCACCAGGTCGTTGAAGGTGACGGCGTGGCCGCTCCCCTTCAGCTCGCGGACGATCTCCCCCCCCTCCTTCATGTCGATCTCCACCGTCTCGTAGAAGTGGGGGATCGTCCGCCACGACTCCGCCGTCACCTTCGCGATGGCGCTTCGCATCCGCGAGAGGGGCTCCTCTCCTCCCCGGAGGGGCGCCGCGGGGGCGGCCGCCTCCCCCTCTTCCCGTTTCGCCAGATACCGCTCCAGGTCTTCCAGGAGGATCCGCCCCTCGGGACCGCTGCCGGGCACCTGCCGGAGGTCGACCCCCTTCTCCCGCGCCAGCCGTCGCACCACCGGCGCCGCCTTCGTCTCTTCGGGAGGCCCGGCGGAGACCGGGGGAACCGGCTCGCCCCCGGGACGCTCCATCACCCGCTCGGGGAGTTCGCCCGCCGTCGGTTCCGCCGCTGCCGGCTCCGCCGAAGGCTCCCGTGCCGTCTCGGGAGGAGGAGTCGGCTTCTCCACGGCGGGTGAAGGAGCCTCGCCCGCCTCGCCGATAACACCGATGACCGCGCCGACCGCCGCCATCTCCCCCGGCTTTACCCGCTGCTCGGCCAGCACGCCCGAGGCGAACGCCTCCAGCTCCATGGTCGCCTTGTCGGTCTCCACCTCCGCGATGATCTCTCCCCGCTCGACCTTGTCCCCCACACTCTTCTTCCAGGCAATGAGCCGCCCCTCGGTCATGGTGTCGGAAAGCTTCGGCATGGTGATGTCGGTGGCCATAACAACCTCAACTTTTCAGTACTTCCCGCTCAACGTCTCCCGCACCGCCGCGGCGATTCCCTCCACCTGCGGGATGCAGAGCCTCTCCAGCTTCCGCGAATACGGCATCGGCACATCGAGCCCCGAGACCCGCCGCACCGGCGCCAGGAGCCGGTCGAAGCACTCCTCGGCGATGATGGCGGCGAGATGCCCCCCCAGCCCGGCGCTGCGCCAGCACTCCTCCACCACCACCGCCCGGCCGGTCCTCTTCGCCGACTCGACGAAGGTCTCCTCATCGAGGGGGGTGAGGGTGCGCAGATCCACCACCTCGCAGGAGATCCCCTCCTTCTCCAGCTCCTCCGCCGCCTGGAGCGCCAGGATGGTCATCCGCGAGTAGGCGACGATAGTCACGTCCTTCCCCGCGCGCTTCACGTCGGCCCTGCCGAGGGGGATGACGAACTCCGGGTCGTCGGGGACCTCCCCCTTGCTGTTGTAGAGAAGCTCGTGCTCCAGGAACATCACCGGGTTGTCGTCGCGGATGGCGCTCTTCAGAAGCCCCTTGGCATCGGCCGCAGTGGCCGGCACCGCCACGTACATCCCCGGGGCGTGCATGAAGTAGGTCTCCAGTGATTGGGAGTGCTGGGCGGCAAGCTGGCTCCCCCCGCCGCCGGGGGCCCGGATGACCAGGGGAAGGGTCACCTGGCCGCCGAACATGTACCGGATCTTGGTGACGTGGTTGATGATCTGGTCCATGGCGAGCAGCGCAAAGTTCACCGTCATAAGCTCCGCCACCGGCCTCAGGCCCCCCATGGCCGCCCCTGCCGCCACGCCGACGATGGTGTTCTCCGAGATGGGGGTATCTTTCACCCGCTCCTCGCCGAACTCCGCCAGCAGCCCCCGGGTCACCTTGAAGGAACCTTCGTACAGGGCCACGTCCTCCCCCCAGATGACGACGGAGGGGTCCCGGCGCATCTCCTCCTTCAGGGCCAGGTTCAGGGCGTCGCGATAGGTCATTTCAGGCATGGAAAATCTCCGTTTCTATCAATAAATACGGCACGGCCCAACGGAGTATATCGGCGGCGCGACCGATGTTGCGATCGGAATGTCCTCACCCTCGTCAAATTTCCGGTAAAACTCCTTAGCCTTCATATATCTCGATCTCCTCTTTCCGTGACCGCCTTAACTCACGTCAGACATAGATGTCCCGGTACACCTCGTCATCCTCCGGCCACGGCGATTCCTCGGCAAACGCCACCGCATCGGCCACCGTCACAAGGGCCTGCTGGCGAATCCCCGACAGCTGGGCCTCGGTGGCGATCCCCTCCTCCACGAGCCTCTTCGCGAAGTTCGGGATCGGGTCCCGGGCCTTCCAGAGTTCCACCTCGGCGAGGCTGCGGTACTTGCCCGGATCGGCCATGGAGTGCCCGCGGAAGCGGTAGGTCATGGCCTCGATGAGGTAGGGGCGGCTCTGCTCCCGCACCCACTCTGCACCCCTTTTGACCGCCTCGTGGACGGCGACTACGTCCATGCCGTCGACCCGCACGGAGGGGATGTCGTAGCCGCAGGTCCGCCTGTGGATGTCGGAGAGGGCCGAGGCCCGTGCCACGGAGGTACCGATGCCGTAGAAGTTGTTCTCGCAGACGAAGAGGACCGGCAGCTCCCAGAGCCGCGCCCAGTTGAGGGATTCGTGGAACGTCCCCTGGTTCACGGCGCCGTCGCCGAAGAAGCAGGCGGCAATCCGGTCCTCCTTCCGGTAGGTGGCGGCGAAGGCGAGCCCCACGGCAATGGGGAACTGGCCGCCGACGATGGCGTACCCCCCCATGAAGGAGAGCTCCGGGGAGAAGAGGTGCATGGAGCCCCCCTTCCCCTTGCAGAGGCCGGTGGCCTTCCCGAAGAGCTCGGCCATGACCCGCCGCGGCTCCGCCCCCCGGACGATGGCCTGGGCGTGCTCGCGGTAGGCGGAGAGGATGTAGTCGTCCCTGTGGAGCGCCGCCGTGGCGCCGACGGCCACCGCCTCCTGGCCGCTGTAGAGGTGGAGGAAACCGGTGATGTGCCCCTTGGTGTACTGCTCGGCGCACGACTCCTCGAACTCGCGGGCAAGGACCATCTGCTCGTACATCTTCAGCAGCTCGGCGTCGGGCAGAATGGCGCGCAGTTTGGATTCCATGGGTGCCTCGAATATCCACAGAATGTAGGGGCGATCCTTGTGATCCCCTCTGGTGAGTGTTCACCCGTGTAGGGGCAAACACAAGGTTTGCCCCTACGTGGTACTTTTCACATAATTCAGCGTCCCCCCCGCCAGGAGTTCCTGCCGCTGCCGGTCGGAAACCTCCAGGACGGTGACGATCTCCCGGCCGTCGACCTTCACCCGAATCTCGCTGGCCCCGGAAGCGACGAGCCCCCGCAGGTTCGAGAAGGTCACCCTATCCCCCGCCTTCAGCAGATCGAAGTCTGCCGGGTTCCTGAAGGTGAGCGGGAGGATGCCAAAGTTCACCAGGTTCGCCTTGTGGATCCGGGCGAAGCTCTTGACGATCTTGGCCCGGATGCCGAGGTAGCGCGGGGCGAGCGCCGCGTGCTCCCGGCTCGACCCCTGGCCGTAATTCTCGCCGCCGATGACGACGCCGTTCCCCTTCTCCTTCGCCCGGTTCGGGAACTCGGGATCGATCTGGTCGAAGACGAATCGGCTGATGGCCGGGATGTTGCTCCGGTACGGGAGCACCTTGTTCCCCGCCGGCATGATGGTGTCGGTGGAGATGTTGTCCCCGACCTTGATGATGACCTCCGCCTCCAGGGCCTCGGGGAGCTCGTCGAAGTCGGGGAACGGGACGATGTTGGGACCGGTGACGATCTCCACCTCCTTCGCCTCTTGCGGCGGGAGGGGGAAGATGATGCTGGAGTCGTCCAGGACGTACTTCGCCGGGTTCTGCACGTTGGGCCACGGCATGAGGTCCCCCAGCTTGCGGGGGTCGGTGACGACGCCGAAGAGACCGGCGGCGGCCGCCGTCTCGGGGGAGCAGAGGTAGACCCGGTCGTTCTTGGTGCCGCTGCGCCCCGGGAAGTTGCGGGGGAAGGTGCGCAGGCTCACCTGGTCGGTCCCCGGCGCCTGCCCCATCCCGATGCACCCGAGGCACCCCGGCTGGTGGATCTGGGCGCCGGCCAGCAGGAGCATCATCACCCCCCCGGCGTCCGCCACGTTTTCCAGCACCTGCCGGCTCCCGGGGTTCACGTTGAAGGAGAGGTGGGAGGCGACGCGCCGGCCGTCGAGGATGCGGCAGACGGTCATGAGGTCCCGGAAGGCGGAGTTGGCGGAACTCCCGACGATCACCTGATCCACCTTCAGCCCCTCGATGTCGGCCACCCGCACCACTTTGTCCGGCGAGGAGGGGCAGGCGATGAGGGGCTCCACCGCGGCGAGGTCGATCTCCTCGTACTCGTCGTAGGTGGCGTCGGGGTCGGCGGCAAGCTCCTGCCAGACCTCGCCCCGCCCCTGGGCCTCCAGAAACTCCCGGGTCCGGTGGTCCGAGGGAAAGACGGAGGTGGTGGCCCCCAGCTCCGTTCCCATGTTGCCGATGATGGCCCGGTCGGTGGCGGAGAGGGTCGCCACGCCGGGGCCGTAGTACTCGATGATCTTCCCCACTCCTCCCTTCACCGTGTGGCGGCGGAGCATCTCCAGGACCACGTCCTTGGCCGAGACCCAGGGCTGGAGCTCTCCGGTGAGCTTCACCCCCCAGATCTTCGGGCACGGGAGATGGAACGGGTGCCCCGCCATGGCGAGGGAAACATCGAGCCCCCCGGCGCCGATGGCGATCATGGCGAGCCCCGCGGCGGAGGTGGTGTGGGAGTCGGCGCCGAGCATGGTCCGCCCCGGCACGCCGAAACGCTCCAGGTGCACCTGATGGGAGACCCCGTTTCCCGGTTTGGAGAGATGGATGCCGAACCTTTGAGCCGCGGTCATGAGGAAGATGTGGTCGTCGGCGTTGCGGTTGTCGGTCTGGAGGAGGTTGTGGTCGATGTACTGGGCCGCCAGCTCCACCTTCACCCGGTCCACCCCCATGGCGATGAACTCCAGCATCGCCATGGTGCCGGTGGCGTCCTGCAGGAGGGCGTGGTCGATCTTCAGCGCAATCTCAGTCCCCGGTTTCAGTTCACCCTTCACGAGATGCGCTTCGAGGATCTTCGTTGCGAGGTTCTTGCCCATGGGAATCTCCTTCCTTACGCATGTATCGCCCGCTTCTCCACATCCAGGGCCGCCTCCTTCATCACCTCCGAGAGGGTCGGGTGGGCGTGGAAGGTCATGGCGATGTCGGCGGCGCTGCCGCCGTAGGTCATCACCGTCACCGCCTCGGCGATGAGGTCCGAGGCCCGGGGGCCGATGACGTGGATGCCGAGGACCCGGCCACTGTCCGGTTTGGCGAGGATCTTCACGAACCCCTCGGTCTCGTCCATGCACCTGGCGCGGCCGTTGGCCATGAAGGGGAATTTGCCGACGCGGTACTCTACCCCCTCCCCCTTCAGCTCTTCCTCTGTCCGGCCGACGCCGGCCGCCTCGGGCCATGTATAAACGATACCAGGGATGAACGCGTAGTCCACCACCGACGCCTGCCCCGCGAGCCGCTCGGCGAAGACCTCCCCCTCGGCCATCGCCTTGTGGGCGAGCATGGGGCCGTGGATCAGGTCGCCGATGGCGTAGATCCCCGGCACCGAGGTCCGGTAATCGTCGTCCACGGCGATCCGCCCCTCCTCCAGCCGGACCCCCAGCTCCTCCACCCCGAGCCCCGCCGTCAGGGGGCGCCGCCCCACCGCCACCAGCACCCGGTCGCAGGCGATCTCCTCGGTGGCGCCGCCG
The DNA here is from genome assembly GCF_027327745.1 of Geobacter sp. GTDB lineage: Bacteria > Desulfobacterota > Desulfuromonadia > Geobacterales > Geobacteraceae > Geobacter. The sequence goes on along the minus strand of NZ_DAHVYG010000032.1, from coordinate 29,643 downwards.
CTTTCCACAGTCACCAGCGCCTTCCCCTCCCGCTTCTCGAAACCGGTCACCTTCGTCTCCATCCGGAAGGCGATCCCCTGTTTCTTCAGGGAGCGCATCAGGGTGTCGGCCACCTGGCCGTCGGTGTTGGGTAGCATCTTCGGGAGCATCTCCACCATCGTCACCCGGGCGCCGAGCCGCCGCCAGACCGAGCCGAGCTCCAGGCCGATGTAACCGGCCCCGACCACCAGGAGATGCTCCGGCACCCGGTCGAAGGAGAGGGCCTCCCGGGCGCTTGCCACCGTTTCCCCGTCGAACGGCATGAAGGGGATCGCCGCCGCCTCGCTCCCGGTGGCGAGAAGCACCCGTCTACCCCGAAGCTGCCGCGTCCCCTCCGGGGCCGCCACCTCTACACCGTGAACGCCGTCCCGCTCGCCGGTAAGGCGCGCCGTCCCCCTGACCGAGGCGATTTTGTTCTTCGTGAAGAGAAAGGCGACGCCGTCGGTCAGCTTCTTCACCACGTCGTCCTTGCGGGCCATCATCAGGGGGAGGTCGAGCCGGGGCGGGTCGATGCCGATGCCGTGGCCGGCGAAGCTGTCCCGCGCCAGGGCGAAGAGCTCGGAGGAGTCGAGAAGCGCCTTGCTCGGGATGCACCCCTCGTTGAGGCAGACCCCGCCGAGGCTCTCCCGCTGTTCCACCACCGCCACGGTCATCCCGAGCTGGACCGCGCGGATGGCGGCCACATAGCCGCCGGGACCGGCGCCGATGACAATGAGGTCGTAAATCTGTTCCGACATGGAAGCCTCCAGTTCTGTGACTGTGAAATTCATATTAATGCCAATATCCCCTCATCCGCCCCTTCGGGGCACCTTCTCCCCAAGGGAGAAGGGATCAACATCCCTCTCCCGGAGGGAGAGGGTGGCCGCAGGCCGGGTGAGGGAGAGGCCTACTTCGTCCCCGGCCGGTAGATGATCTCGAAGGTCCCCCCCTGGAGACGGTTCCAGAGGTTCTCGTCCACGGCGGTGGGATAGGGGGACCTGGCGCCGGTGAGACCCGGAAGGGAGAACTTGAGGCTGAATTCCCCCTCGTCGAGGATGACCCCCTTCTCCGCCAGGCGCGGGCCGCCGTCGTTCCCTTCGCGGCGCGGAGAGGAACTGGACGCCGAAATGGTCGGATGGAGAGCCCGGACCTCGGTGGGGCGTCCCCGGAAGGAGACGAGTTCCTGGAGGACGTCGCGGGCCCCCTCGTTTCCCTGGCGGGACGCCCTGCCGAGCCACTCTATCGCCTGCACCTTGTCGGCCGGCACCCCGTCCCCGGAGAGGAGGAGCAGCCCGTAGGCGTACTGGGCCTCGGCGTCACCGGCGGACGCCGCCTTGCCGATCCACCGGGCGGCAGCCCTGCGGTCCTCCCCGACCCCGGTCCCCTCGTGGTAAAACGTGCCGAGGTAGTACTGGGCCCGCACGAGCCCCCCCTTCGCCGCCGTTTTCATGTGCCGGGCCGCCGCCACCGGGTCGCGAGAGACACCGGCGCCGTCCAGGTATATCAGGGCCAGCATGAAGGCGGCCCGGGAATCCCCCCGTCGCGCCGCAGCCCGCATGGCGGCATAGCCGTTCCCCGTCCCCCACTGGCCGGCGGCCGGCCCAGCTAACGCCAGGAGCACCACCATCGTCATCCCGCGACCCATTCCCGCCACGCTCCCCTACCCCTCCAGAAAGAGCTCTTCGGGCTCCTCCACGTACTCCTTCACCTTCTTCAGGAAGCCGACCGCCTCGCGGCCGTCGATGATCCGGTGATCGTAGGAGAGGGCCAGGTACATCATGGGGCGGATCTCGATCTGGCCATCGCGGACCACGGGGCGCTCCTGGACGGCGTGCATCCCGAGGACGCCGCTCTGGGGCGGATTGAGGATCGGCGTAGAGAGAAGCGAGCCGTAGACACCGCCGTTGGAGATGGTGAAGGTCCCCCCCTCCAGGTCGGAGAGCTCCAGCCGGTTTGTCCTGACCTTTTCCACGAACCCGGCGATGGCCCCTTCGATCTCGGCGAAGTGGAGCCGTTCGGCATCGCGCAGCACCGGCACCACGAGCCCCTTCTCCCCCCCGATGGCGATGCCGATGTTGCAGTAGTGGTGGTAGACAATGTCGCTGCCGTCGATGAAAGCGTTCACGGCGGGGTATTCCTTTAGAGCCTCCGCGCACGCCTTGACGAAGAACGACATGAAGCCGAGGGAGACGCCGTGACGTTTCTGGAACTGCTCCCGGTACTTCTTCCGCAGCTCCATGACGCGCCCCATGTCCGCCTCGTTGAAGGTGGTGAGCATGGCGGTCTGCTGCCGCGCCGCCAGGAGCCGCTCGGCGATCCGCTTGCGGATCGGGGTCATGGGCGAGCGCGTGACGGGGCCTGCGGCCGGGGCTGGGGGCTGGGGGCTCACCTCAACGGTTTTTCCAGCCCCGAGTCCCAAGTCCCGAGCCCCGGCCTTCAAGATATCCTCCACGGTCACCCGCCCCCCACGGCCGGTTCCCTCCACCGCCTCGGGAGGGATTCCCTTCTCCTGGGCGATCTTGCGGACCGCCGGCGACAGGGGGGGCGCCTCCTTCGGCGTCTCCTCGCCTTTGCCGGTCCCAGGTCCCCGGTCCCCGGTCTTTTCGGCAATCTCGCCGATGACGGTACCGATCTTCACCGTGGTCCCCTCCGGCACCGTAACGGTGAGGATGCCGTCCGCCTCGGCGTTGAGCTCCATGGTGATCTTGTCGGTCTCGATCTCGCAGACCGGCTCGTCCTTTCTGACCGCTTCGCCGCTCTTCCTGAGCCACTTGGCCACCAGGGCCTCGAATACCGATTCGCCTACGGACGGGACTTTTATTTCCATGGGGGGTCTCCGTTTGGGACAAATTTGAGGTTCTTGCCATCGTTACAAACATTTCCCTCCCCCCCTGGCGGGGGAGGGTAAGGGTGGGGGGGGAAACTCATGCACAGGCCTCGCCGATGATCCGCTCCTGCTCCTCCTGGTGCAGCCGGTGGGACCCCACCGCCGGGACATCGTTCTCCGGGCGCCCCACGTAGCGGGGCTCCGCGCCGAGGAGCTCCGCCAGGTGCGGCCGGACAAAGCCCCATCCCCCCATGTTGCGCGGCTCCTCCTGGAGCCAGACGGCATCGGCGACGCCGCGGTACGGGGCCAGCGCCTCCCTCAGGAGGTCGGCCCGCAGGGGGTAGAGCTGCTCCACCCGGATGACGGCGAGATCGTCCCGGCCGTCCCCCTCCATCCGCTCCAGGAGCTCGTAATAGACCTTCCCGGTGCAGAAGATGAGCCGGCTGCCCTGCCCGGGCGCGGCGCCGGAGACGATGACCTCCCGGAACCGTCCGGTGGCGAGCTCCTCCGGCCGCGAGACGCAGCGCGGGTGCCGCAGGAGGCTCTTGGGGGTGAAGACAACGAGGGGCTTGCGAAACGGCTGTTTCACCTGCCGCCGCAGGAGGTGAAAGAGCTGGGCCGGAGTGGAGGGGTAGGCCACCTGCATGTTGTGGTCGGCGCAGAGCTGGAGATAGCGCTCGATCCTGGCGCTGGAGTGCTCGGCCCCCTGCCCCTCGAAGCCGTGGGGGAGAAAGAGGACGAGGCCGCTCGCCCGGTCCCATTTCGACTCTCCCCCGGCGACGAACTGGTCGATGACGACCTGGGCGCCGTTGGCGAAGTCGCCGAACTGGGCCTCCCAGATGACGAGCCCTTCCGGCGCCTCCACCGAGTAGCCGTATTCGAAGCCGAGGACCGCGAACTCCGAGAGCATGCTGTCCCAGGCGTTGAAGGATCCCCCCGATGCCGCCACGGCGGCAAGGGGAACGTGGGGGGTCTCCGTCTTCATGTCGTAGATGGTCGAGTGACGGTGGCCGAAGGTGCCGCGCCGGGAATCCTCCCCCGAGAGCCGGATGGAGACCCCTTCGGCCAGGAGCGAGGCGCAGGCGAGGGTCTCGCCGTTTCCCCAGTCGATCCCCTCCCCCTTCTCCACCGCCTCCCGGCGCCGGGCAAGGAGGGCGGCGACCTTCGGGTGGGGGGTGAAACCTTCGGGGATGACGGCCAGCCGGGCGGCGAGGCTTCGCAGCGTCGCGACGTCGACGGCGGTCTCCACCGGGTCCGGCGAATAGTCGCGGCGGTACCGCTCCCACTTCCCGTCGAAACCGGCCGGGAGGGGACGCGGCGGGGCGGCGACCGCTTCTTCGAGCAGCTTCGCGTATGCCGCCGCCCGGCCGTCGATCTCCTCCTGCGCCACCCCTTCCGCCACGAGCTGCGCGGCGTAGAGCTCGTGGACCGGTGGACGCTCCCTGATCCGGTCGTACATCACCGGCTGGGTGAAGTACGGCTCGTCCCCCTCGTTGTGGCCGTGGCGGCGGTAGCAGATGATCTCCACCACCACGTCCTTGCCGAAGGTCTGCCGGTAATCGAGGGCGAGGCGCACGGCATGGACCGCCGCCTCCGGGTTCTCGCCGTGGACGTGGAAGATCGGCACCGCCACCATCTTGGCCACGTCGGTGGCGTAGAGGGACGAGCGGGCGTCCGCCGGCAGCGTGGTGAAGCCGATCTGGTTGTTGATCACGATGTGGAGCGTACCGCCGGTCCGGTACCCTTCCAGTTGGGAGAGGTTCAGGGTCTCCGCCACCACCCCCTGGCCGGCGAAGGCGGCGTCACCGTGGATCAGGAGCGGAAGGACCCGCTTCGCCCCATCGGTACCGGCGGCATCCTGGCGGGCCCGGCACTTCCCCTCCACCACCGGGTCGATCGCCTCCAGGTGGCTCGGGTTGAACGCCAGGGTGAGGTGGATGCGCCGGCCGCCGGGAAGCTCCCGCTCGGAGGAAAATCCCTTGTGGTACTTCACGTCGCCGTCACCGACGAAACCGAGGGGAAGGTTGTCGGCAAACTCGGCGAAGATGTTTTCCAGCGGCTTGCCGACTATGTTCGCCAGGACGTTGAGCCGTCCCCGGTGGGCCATGCCGAGGATGAGGTCGGAGACGCCGTGCTCCGCCCCCCGCACCACCGCCGCGTCGAGAACGGGGATCAGGGTCTCCCCCCCTTCGAGGGAAAACCGCTTCTGGCCCATGAACCGGCGGTGGAGAAACCCCTCGAAGAGGGCGGCCTGCTGCAGGGTCTCCAGGATGCGGAGCTTCTCCTCCACCGAGAGGGAGGGGCGGTTGCGGACCGGCTCCATCCGCTCGATGAGCCACGTCCGCTCGCGGGGGTCCTGGATGTGCATGAACTCGACCCCGATGGAGCGGCAGTAGGTCTGCTGCAGGGTTTCGAGAATCTCCCGCAGGGTCGCCTCCGGCTTGAGGAGGTAGCGGCGGGGACGGAAGGGCCGATCGAGGTCGCCGGCGTCCAGGTCGTAGCGTTCCAGGGCCAGGAGCGGATGGTCGGGCTTGCAGGAAGCGAGGGGATCGGTGCAGGCGAGGAGATGCCCCAGGTCGCGGTAGCGGTAGATGAGCGAGTCGACGGCCGACTGTTTGGCCACCATCCCGGCGGGGACCCCCTCCCCCTCCGGCAGGGCGCCCCCGGCCTCGAAACCGCGGAAGAAGGCATGCCATGCGGGGGTGACGCTCTCCGGGCTGTCGCACCAGCGCCGGTAGAGGTATTCGAGGTACTCGGGGGAGGCTCCGGCGAGAAGATCCATGGGCATATCCTGGGAGCTGGCAGAAACGGGGGCGGGGCGCTCCTGCTATTTCCTGTCCAGCTTCAACGCAGCGGAGTTGATGCAGTACCGCTTGCCGGTGGGTTCGGGGCCGTCGTCGAACACGTGCCCGAGGTGGGCGCCGCAGGAGGCGCAATGGACCTCGTTGCGGCGCATGAAAAAGCTCCGGTCCTCCTCGCTCTCCACCCCTTCCGTCCGCATCGGAGCGGAAAAACTCGGCCAGCCGGTCCCGGAGTCGAACTTGTCGGCGGAACGAAACAGCTCCGCCCCGCAGCAGATGCAGCGGTAGGTCCCTTCGTCGTGGCAGTTCCAGTACTCGCCGGTAAAGGCCCGTTCGGTTCCCTTCCTCCGGGTGATCTCATACTGCTCGGGAGAGAGCTGCGCCCGCCACTCGGCGTCCGTCCTGACAATCTTCCGTCCGTCCATGGTCCCCTCCGATAGCCGGTGCCTGTGCCGTTCATCCTGAATTCGGCAGTTGGACGGGGTCTGACGGAGCGAATACGCGCTCTTTCGTTGCTGCTCTTGGCGACATGGAGCGATAGCAGCCGATCTTGTTCGAACCCGCAGGGTGAGTTGATCGACTGCCGCGCAATGAGCTTAGAGCAGCAGAAAGAGGGCGTTCTGAGCGGAGCAGACCCCGTCCAATTGCCGATTGTTGACATCAGCTACAGTGTACCCGGATTCGGCGAGGGTTCAAGCAGCGGCCGCCGGGTCAAGGGTCATCCGGTCCGATGCCGAAGGCCACCAATTCATGGAACGTCACCTGCCGCGGGAGGAAAAGCCGGTCTGTTCTGCCTCGTAATCGCCGGCACGAAGCCGCAACCGCGCCGCCTCCCGCTCGTATCGGTCGGCAAACCGGTCGTACAGGTCGTCGAAATCACGGGAACGGTCCAGATCCCGGAGGGTCCCTGCGGCCGATAACCGCTCCCGCCGATTTCCGAGGTCGTCGCGGAGCCGTTCGAGACGCCGGCTCTCCGCCTCGCAGAAACGGATCTCGTCGCGATAGCGGGCCGCCACGGCGGCGGGGGCTTCCCCCGCGGCAACGGGAAATCCGTTTTTCCGCAACTCCTCGAACCGCTCGGCCGCGACGGCGAGCCACTCCATCTCCAGCTTCCCCTCCTCGATGAGAAGCGCGAAATGCTTGGGAAGGTCCTCGTCCACGTCGGCGAGGGAGCGGAGCTCATCCTGGAGGTGCCGGACCTTTACCCTCAGCTCGTCCCGCTTCCGGAAATCGTCTCCCTTGCCGCCTCCCTGGAGTCGCTCCTCGATCCGGTCGAGCCGCTCCTGCAGCGAGTCGAGCTGGTCCGCCAGGAACTGTTTCCGGTCGAGGAGGCGGACAAGGCTCTGGAGGTCCCGGTTCAGGCTTTTAACCGCCGCGCCAAGGGCCTTGCTGAATTCCCGTACGACGCGCAACGCCTCGCCATATCTCTCGTCGGCCAGTGAGGCGGGGTGGTGCGGATCGGGCGGTGCGGCGAGATCGGACTCGACCTCGGTGTCGATGAGGGCAAGCCGCTCGCGGTAGTCACGGTACCGCTCCCGCAGGTCTCGGAGCCCACGCTCGCGCCGGGGGGACTCCAGGGGAAGGACGGCATCGATCCGGCGGTCCAGGTCGGCGATTTCCTGGTCGGCCGCTGCGATCAGGGTCCGCAGGTCTTCCCGCAGCCGCTGCACCGTCCGCTCTTCCCGCTCCCTTCGCCACGGCGCGTCGTCGCTTCCCCGGGGTGCCGCGGCGTTTGCAGGAACGGCCGCCGGGACCGGCGCCGGCATCGCCGTGACCATCGAGACCAGAACCGCCACGCGCACAAGGTTTCGAATCATCCGCCTCACCCGAGCTTTCTCCCGACCCGCCGCAGCAGGATCGAGTTGGTCACCACCGACACCGACGAAAAGGCCATGGCGAGCCCGGCGTACTCGGGCTTCAGGGTAATGCCGAGGGGAAGGTAGAGGGCGCCGGCGGCCACCGGGATCCCCAAGATATTGTAGAAGAGGGCCCAGAAGAGGTTCTGCTTCACCTTGGCGAGGGTGGCGCGCCCGAGGCGAATGGCCCGCACGACGTCCATCAGGTCGTCACGGACGAGGATCACGTCGCCGGTCTCCTTGGCCACGTCGGTGCCGCCGCCGATGGCGATGCCGACGTCGGCCCGGGCCAGGGCCGGGGCGTCGTTGATCCCGTCCCCCACCATGGCGGTGAAGTACCCCTTCGCCTGGTACTCCTTCACCACCTCCTGCTTGCGGCCCGGGAGGACCTCGGCCTCGAAGCCGTCCACCCCCGCCTCTCGGGCCACGGCGGCGGCCACGGCGCGGTGATCGCCGGTGATCATGAAAGTGGCGATCCCCATCCCCTTCATGGCCGCCACGGCCGCGGCCGAACCATCCTTCAGCCTGTCGGCCAGGGCCGCGACCCCGACGAGACGCCCTCTCCCCGCCACGAAGACGAGGGATTTCCCCGTCGCCGCCAGCCGCGCCGCCGCGTCGGCCAGGGGCGCCGTCGCCACTCCCGCCTCCTCCAGGAAGCGGGCGCTCCCCACGATGACCGGCTCTCCGTCCAGAGTACAGGCGATGCCTCCCCCCTCGGTCTCCCGGCACTCCGCCACCTCCGCGGGGGCCACCCCGCGCTCCGCGGCGCCGACCACGGCGGCCTGGGCCAGGGGGTGGGTGGAGCGGGACTCGGCGGCGGCAAGAAGCGTCAGAAGCCGCACCTCCGTTTCCCCCGGCGCCGGGACGAGGTCGGTCAGAACCGGCTCCCCCCGGGTGAGGGTGCCGGTCTTGTCGAGGAGGATCGCCCGGACCCGGGAGATGTTCTCCAGCACCGACCCGCGCTTCACGAGGATTCCCCGGCCGAGTCCCACCCCGCTCCCCACCATGATGGCGGTGGGGGTGGCGAGCCCCATGGCGCAGGGGCAGGCGATGACCACCACGGCGATGGCAAGCTTGAAGGCGAAGAGGAACTCCTGGTGGAGCACCTGGAACCAGAGGAGGAAGGTGAGAAGCGCCAGGGCGATCACCACCGGGACGAAGACGCCGGAGACCCGGTCGGCGAAGCGCTGGATCGGCGCCTTGTCGGCCTGGGCTTCCCGCACCATCCGGACGATCTGGGCCAGGAGCGTCTCCTCGCCGATGCGGGTTGCCCGGACCGTGAGGACCCCGCCGCGGTTCACCGTGGCACCGGTGACCGGGTCCCCAGGCTTCTTCGCCACCGGGAGCGACTCACCGGTGACCATCGACTCGTCCACGGTGGAGCTCCCCTCCACCACCTCGCCGTCGACGGGAAGCGCCTCGCCGGAGAAGACCCGCACCAGGTCCCCCACCCGGACGGCAGAGGCCGGCACCTCCCGCTCCCCCTCCGGGGTCATGAGCCGCGCCTTGTCGGCCTGGAGCCGCAGGAGCTTCTTCAGCGCCTCCCCCGCCTTCCCCCGGGCCCGGGCCTCCAGGTACTTGCCGAGGCGGATGAAGGCGATGAGCATGGCCGAGGTCTCGAAGAAGACGTGGCCGCCGTGCTCGCCGAAGGCCCCGAAGAAGGCGAAGAGGGAGTAGAAGTAGGCGGCCGAGGTCCCCAGCGCCACCAGGACATCCATGTTGGCGCTCCTGTTTTTGAGGGCGAACCAGCTCCCCTTGTAGAACGTGAGCCCGGCCGAGAACTGGACGATAGTGGAAAGCGCGAGATCCATCCACCCCACGGCCCGGTTCTCGTGCATGGTCATGGTGAGCATGATGGGGAGGGAGAGGAGGGCGCTCATGACGAACCAGTTCCGCTGGCCCTTCAGCTCCGACGCGGCCTCCGCCCCCCCCTGCTCCATATCCACCGGCGTGTACCCCGCCGCGGCGACGAGGGCGAAGATGTCGGCCCGGGTGAGGTGCGCCGGGTCGAAGCGGACCAGCGCCTCCTCCTGGGCCAGGTTCACCACGGCGGCGCTGACGGCGGGGTCGGCAAGGAGCTTCTTTTCCAGGTTCGCCACGCAGGAGGCGCAGTGGAGCCCCCGGACGCCGAAGCGGAGTTCGCCGGCGCCCGCGGCTCGCCGCGCCCCGTAGCCGAGCTCCTTCACCCGCGCCACGATGGCCTCTTCGGCAAGCGTCGCCTCGTCGTACTCCACCGCCAGTTCCTCGGTGGCGAAGTTCACCACCGCCGTCGCCACCCCGGCCATCCGGCCGATCTCCTTCTCGATCCGGGCCGCGCAGCCGGCACAGTGCATCCCGGTTATCCCGAACATTGCCTTACGCATCGTTTGCGTTCCTTTCGTCCAGATATCCCCGCAACTCGCCGGCGCAGATCTTCACCACCGCCGCCACCGGCACCGCCAGCACCACCCCCCAGAAGCCGAGCAGCTCCCCCATCGCCATGAGGGCGAAGATCACCGCCAGGGGGTTGAGCCGCAGGGTCCCCCGCATCAGGAGCGGCTTGATCAGGTTTCCCTCGATGATGACATAGATGACGAAGTAGGCGGCACAGACCTTGGGGATGATGAGGAGGTCGCCGGTTTCGGCGTAGCCGATGAGGGTGGGGGGGATGACCGCCACGATGACCCCCACGAAGGGGACCACCGAGGCGAAACCGGCCACGAGACCGTTCAGGAGCGCGAACTCCACCCCGAGAACGGAGAGTGCCGCGGCGGAGAGGGCGCCGACCAGGAGGCAGTCGATGAACTGAGCCACCACGAACCGCTCCAGGGCCCCCTTCACCCGCCCCCCGACCTGGCGGAAGGAGGGGCGCTCCCGGTGGGGGATGAAGCGGAGGATCAGGTCCTTCACGAATTCCTTGTAGCAGAGCATGAAGAAGACGAGGATCGGCGCCAGGATCAGGTTGAAGAGGCCGAACAGCGCCCGTTTGAGCTGCTGGTATCCCTGACCGGAGACGTCCTGGGCGAGCTTCCTGAGCGATTCCCCGGCGCGGGCAATGAGCCAGCTCCCCTCCTCGCTGCCGTAATACGGGGCGAGCCGCCCCTTCCAGGCGTCCAGGACCCCCTGCAGGTTCTGCAGATACCGGGGGACCGCCCGGGGGAAGGCTTCGAGCTGGTGACCGAGATAGGGGATCAGGGCGAAGAGCGAAAAGAGGAGGAGCACCCCCAGGCAGAGGTAGAGAACGGCGATGGCCGGGAGCCGGCCGAGCCCCTTGCGCTCCAGGAACTTCATGGCCGGATTGAGGAGGTAGGCGATGACCAGGGCGGTCAGGAGGGCCGAGAGGCTGTGGCGGGCAAAGTGCCCCGCCAGGAGGATCACCCCGAAGATCCCGGCGAGGAACCAGGCCACATGGGCCGCTTCGCGGGGGCGCACCGCCCTACCCCCGGGAAAAGTCGCCCCGCCGGACATGGTCGATGACGATCCGGGCGGCGGCGGCGATCGGGATGGCGAGGATGATCCCCCAGAACCCCATCAGCTCGCCGAACGCCATCACCACGATGATCGTGACGAGCGGATTGAGGTTCATCGACTCCTTGAAGACGATCGGTTTGACCAGGTACCCTTCCAGGAAGTAGATGATAGCGAAGACTCCGATCACCTTGAGGATCATCACGCCGCTCTGGTACTGGACGTAGGCGAAGAAGAGCGGCGGCAGGGTCGCCAGGATCACCCCGATGAAGGGGAGGATGGAGGCGAGGCCGGCGAAGATGCCGTTGAAGATCGGGTAATCGATGCCGAGGACGAACAGGGCGACGGTGGAGAAGAGCGCCACGATGGCGGAGACGATGAACTGCCCCCACAGATACCCGCCGATGCTCCGGTTGACTTCCCGGCCGAGGGTGATGAGCACCTCGCGGCGCACCGGGGGAAGCCAGGCAACGACTCCCGCCTTTGCCTCGTTCTTGTACCAGAGCATGAAAAACACGAGGATCGGGGCGAGGACCAGGGTGAAGAGGTTGAAGGCCAGGCCCGCGGCGGTCTCGTAGACGCCGCTGCCCAGCTTTGCCAGCAGCTTGTCGAGCTGCCCCGCGGCCGAGTCGAAGAGCCACCTCCATTCGTCGGCGGCATAGGGGGGGAGGATCCGCATCTTCCAGGCGAGGGCGAGGGTCTTCGCCTTCTGGAGATAGGCGGGGAGCCCCGTGATGAACCCCTCCCAGCGTATGCTCAGAAACGGCATCAGAAACGTGACGAAGAAGACCGAGAAGAGCCCCAGCCCGACGTAGAGGAGGATGATCCCCCAGGTACGGCGCACCCCCCGGCGCTCCATCATCACCACGAAGGGGTCGAGGAGGTAGGCGATGACGAACGAGAGGAGAAAGCAGGAGACAGTGTGGCGCAGGGCATACCCCGTTGCGATGATGGCCACCGCCACGAGCAGCACGCCGACCACCCTGTTGACCACCGGCACCCGATCTCCCATCTCGTCTCCTTGGCTATAGTACCACGTACATCTTCCCCCTCCCCATCCCTCCTCCCCCAAGCGGGGGGAGGTCGGGAGGGGGGATCGTTGAGCAGAAAATATAAGTGTTACTTGGCTCAGGAGCCTGTCGGACTTAGGGGATCGTAGCGAGAGAATGGCAGATCGAGGACAGATTTTCGGGAATTTGAAGGCGAATAGTGGTTCTATTCGTCAAGAATTCCCGGAAATACGAACCGATTTGCCGTTCTCGCAGTAGATTCGTTCCTAAGTCCGACAGGCTCTAGAAATCGTCTTCCGCCACGGCCCCGAACAGGTCGTGCTCCTCGAGCCAGCGCCGCGCCCGGTCGGCGATGAGTCCTTCCTTGATCACCATGAACTGCTCGAACTCGTCCGGGTAAAAGGAGAGGATCTCGTCGATCCGGCCGTACGGTTTCTTCCCCTCGAAGGCCCGCTCCAGGATCCCCTTGAGCCCCTCGTCGTCGAGCCCGCGGATAAACTCGTAGAGCAGCAGCCGTTCGTCCTCGTAGTCGAACCCCGGAATCCGGAGGTAGCGCTCGTCGTTGGCGTCGATCTCCGCCCAGAAATCCTCGTCCTCATAGTCGGAGGGAACCGAGAAGATCTCCCCCGTCTCCCGGTCGAGAAAATAGACGACGTCGCTGTCCGGATTGTCGAACGCCTCCAGGAGATCCTCCCAGACTATCTCCACATCCCGCATGGTACCCATGTAAGTCCCCGGCCCCCCCGCTTCATTGCCTTTACCTTTGCCCGCCTTTTGTTTTATAGTGCCGCCATGCGCACGATCTTCATCGCCGACGCCCACCTGCGGCACGAGAACGACCGGAACTACCGGCTCCTCATGGAATTCCTGGCAGGGTTGCGGGGGACGGCGGACACCCTCTACATCCTCGGCGATCTCTTCGAATTCTGGATCGGCTACGACCGGATACCCTTCACCCACTACCTGCCGCTTCTGGGGCTGCTGCAAGAGCTTGCGGCAAGCGGGGTCAGGATCGTCTACCTGGAAGGAAACCACGATTTCCACCTGGGACCGTTTTTCACCGAAACCCTCGGGGCAACGGTCCATCCGGGTCCGGCCGAAGTGGAGATCGGCGGGAAGCGGGTCTACCTCTGCCACGGCGACGAGGTGAACCGGCACGATTACCCCTACCGCCTCCTGCGCTTCATCCTCCACAATCGCCTCACCAAAGCAGTGGTACCGCTCGTGCCGCCGGCCGTCGCCTCATGGATCGCCGACCGGATGGCGAGGGAGAGCAGAAAACAGCACGGCGAACGGCGGCAGCGGTGGGACTACGCCGCCCTGCTCCGCGATTTTGCCGCCGAGCGGTTCCGGGAGGGGTCCGACGTGGTGGTCTCCGGCCACTTTCATCTGCCGTTTATCGAAACCGGCGGCGGCAAGACCCTCGTCTCCCTGGGGGACTGGCTCACTCACTTCACGTACGGGGAATGGGAGGAGGGCGTCTTCTCCCTCAAGACCTACCGGGGCTCCGGGGCATAGCCCCAATCTCGTCCTCCACCCCGAAGAGGCGCAGATAGTTCCTCACCCGCTCCTCCAGGGTCGGTGCGGCCACGAGGCGGCACAGTTCATCGGGGCGGTATCCCCGGCAGACCGCCGGCCGCTCCCCGTAGATGCCGCAGAGGCCACTGTCGTCCAGGTGCCGGCATCGTTCCCCGAGCCCCTTGCCGAGGGTGGCAATGTCGGGGGCTGTGCAGCACGTGGAGCATTTCAGGCAGTCCATCCCTACGCCACTCCCGGCACCTACTTGAAAAACGCCTCCAGTGCCTGCTCCCCCAAGTAGGACGCCTTGATCTTCCACTTGTCCCGGTTGATGACGAGGGCAGCCAGGGCGATTTGCGGATCCTCCACCGGGGCATAGGCGGCAAACCAGTTATAGTGCCCTTCGGGATCGGTGCCGTTGATGGATCCGGTCTTGGCGGCGATATGGATGTCGGCGAACTTCGGCCTCCCCCTGCGGTCGTGGAACGCGCGCCGCGAAGTGCCTTTGTTCACCGTGGCGGAGAGCATCCTGGTGAGCTGGGCCGCCACCTCCGGGGCCACGACGGTCCTCAGCGGCGTCGGACGGTGGGCGTAAGCCACCTCCCCCCTGGCATTTGTGATCTCGTCCGCCAACGACGGAGCGTACATGGTGCCGCCGTTGGCGATGGAGGCCATCAGCACCGCCGCATGGAGCGGCGAAATCTTCACTTCGCGCCCCAGCCCGGCACCCATGAGGCGCAGCTCGTCGTCGGTCTTCGGATGCTCCGCCTTGCTCGGATGGACCGGTGTCCCCGGCAGCAGCAGACCGTTGAAACCGTACCGCTCGGCACAGCGCAGCACCGGTTCCCTCCCGGCCACGTCGCAGGCGAGCCGGCCGAAGACCGGGTTCACCGATTTCCCCATGGCGGTGGTCAGGTCCATCTGCTGGGCTCCCCGCTTCGGGAGGTTGCTCCAGTTGCGAGCGCTTTCGGAATAAAGTCCGCCGCGGAACGGTATCACCGTATCGGGGGTCACCTTCTTCTGCTCCAGGGCGGCCGTGGCGGTGACGATCTTGAAGAGCGAGGCCATGGGATAGATACCGTAGCAGGCATGCTCGGCCCAGTCGGGGGCGATTTCCGAATGGGAGGCCATGGCGAGGACCCGCCCGGTTTTCGGTTCGATGGCGACGAAGACCCCGAAGGGCACCTGGAACTTCTCCATCACCTCCATGACCCGTCGCTGCACCTCCTCGTTGATGGCGTAGACCACCTTTCCGCCTCCGGGAAGCTGCGCGAAAAGCCTTCCACCATCGAAGCGGGCGGACGGATAGGCGTCGGCAGCCAGCCGGAACGAGCTGAAAACGTCGAGGGGGCGATCCTGCCTCACCTCCGGTTTCTGCTCCTTGCGAACGCTCGATGCCGCCGGCTTGCCGGAGATGAAGGAAAGGACCGGATATGCCGCGATCATGAGGGCGATGGCGGGGAGGATGAACCGGAGCCGCTTCTTTTCGGCCTTGGGTTCGATGAGCCGTTTGTAGGTGTTGAGAGGTGAGTTTTTCCGTCGGGAAACGGAATCCGAGAGAGAGAAACGCTTCTTTCTGGTGAGATGCTTGAGATCTTGCATGCTATCGCTTCGTCAGGCATCCTCGCCAAAGGAGACCGGACAGGGCGCGGATGCTGAAATTTAGTGTGGTTAGACTGCGGCCACTATATAGGCAAACTCCCTTCTTTGTCAACGCCGGCTCTGGTTAAAGATGGCTCATGCGGTCACGGATTCCCCGGGCCATCCGTTGTCACCAGGTCGCGGATGGTCACCCCGGCAACGGCATCCGCAACCCCTCCCTCGATCCGCTGCCAGAGTTCATCCAGCACCCGGTCCTCCACCGCGCCCAGACCCAGCTCCGCATCCCCCCCCTGCCCCCGGAGCGAGGCGAGAAACTCCACCAACCGGATATGCTCCAGCTCCCGGGCCGGGAGATAGCGGGGGGGCTCGGCCCCGTCGGCCGCCACCCATCCCCCTTCGACAAGCCCGTCGAGAATCTCCCGCACGATCCTTTCGGGGACTTCGAGGCGCCCGGCGAGCCGTTCCAGGCTCCAGGGAGGGAGGCCGCGGAAGAAGGCGCGGGCGATCTCCAGCATCAGCGCCAGGGCGAGCCGCTCCCGCATGGCGATGCTCACCGACGGCACCCGGACCTCGCGCCGCAGGGTCCGCAGGTGCTGGTGGGCATAGACCACCTCGACACCGAACAGGACGATGAGCCAGCTCGTGTAGAGCCAGACCATGAAGACCGGCAGCACCGCCAGGGTGCCGTAGATGGCGTTGTACTTCGCCACCCCCACCTGGAAATGAATGTATCCCCACTGGACCACTTGCCAGAGGGTCCCGGCGATCACCCCTCCAACGAGTGCCGAACGGAAGCGGACCTTGGTGTTGGGGATGAACATGTAGAGAAAGATCAACGCAAGCCAGATGCTCAGATAGCGGACAATGTGGAAAAGCGGGACGAGGAGCTCGCCGAGATAGCTCGAATGGATCAGCCACTGGACGAACCACTGGCTCTGGAGGGTGGTGGTGATGCTCAGGGCGGCGAAGAGAAGGAGCGGGCCGCTGATCAGGACGCTCAGATAATCGCTGAACTTGCGGTAGAGGGAGCGGGTCTCCCGGACCCCCCAGATGGCGTTGAACGCCTCCTCGATATTGCCGAGGAGCGTCACGACGGTGACCAGGAGCGCCACGAGGCCGACGGCGCCGAGGGAACCGACCTTGGTGTTGTTGATGTAGGTGACAATCCGGTCGACGATCTCGTGGGAGCCGGCCGCCACCTGGCTCAGGATGAACGGTTCGAGGGTGTTCTGCACCCCGAGCCCTTTAAGCACCGCAAACGCCAGAGCGAAAAGCGGAACGATGGAAAGGAGGGTGGAGAACGTGAGGGCCGAGGCCCGGAGCAGGCACTGGTCGTCGAAAAAGCCCCGGCAGACGATCACGGCGATCTGGAGGTACTTGAAGAGGCGCCTCTTGAGCGGGCCAAAGGTCTCCGGCTCCATCTCCCCGAGGGTATGGGTCAGGAAGTGGCCTATCCTCTCAAGGTTGCCGCCGTTGTTCGCCATCGCCTCACCATGCCCCGTCCGGCGTCCGCGCATGAAAAAGCCCACACGGCGGTGGGCTTTCGTGCGGCGCGGGATCCCCCTACATCTCCCGGTATTTCTCCTTTTCCCGCTCCATGGCTTCCTTGCCCGCCTCGATGGCGGAGGTGATGATCGCCTTCTTCTCGGAAAAGACGTCCTTCGTCTCTTCGAAGGTGTCCTTGATCTTGGATTGGGCCTCCTTGGTTAACCCCTTGATCTTGTCGATCGCCTCTTCGGTCAGGTCCACGATGTTCTCGCGCATCTCCCGGCCGGTCTTGGGCGCCAGCAGCAGCCCGAGCCCCGCCCCGACCGCGGCACCGGCCAGAAACGACAGAAATACCGTTCCCGCGCTTATCCCCTTTTCATCGTCAGCCATGGCATTACCTCCTTTTTTTGATGAATCGCTCAATGAGAAGCTTCCCCGCCGCCCGGGCGCCAGTGGCCCAGACCGACGAGGTGGCGGCCGCGTGGGCAACGGTGCCGATCACCGCGTTGATCGTCCGGATGTTGCGTCCCGTATCCCCCACCGCCTCCATGAAGGTCTGGACCTCCTCGCGTTTCGCGGCGATCCCTTCGGTCACGGTCCGCAGCTCGGTCAGGGTTTTCTCCAGTTCCTGCAGCACCGGCTTCAGTTCGCCGCCGGCCCGGTTCACGAAGCTCCGGAGGTCGGTGGCGGCCCTGCGAATCTCTATCAACGTCGGGATCATGAACGCCACCAGCACCACCAGCGCCAGCGCCAATACCACAACGGCAACAGCAGTAACAGTCATGCAGTCGAATCCTCCCGGGCGCGGAATTATTGAAAGTATAAATCAGGAGCACGATATTGCAAGGCGACTATACCCCATCCCTTCGCGCATTTGCAAACGAAATGCTCAGTATTGACGCGGTTCTCCGCCTCACCCCGGCGGGAAATTTTCGATTGACAAACCCCCGGCGGTTCCGTATCCTCTCATGAAAACCGAATAGAAACGCTTTCTTATCAAGAGTGGTGGAGGGAAAGGCCCTGCGAAACCACAGCAACCGGTCTTTTCCGGTTCGCGTTCGAGCTTAGACCAAGGCGCCGAGGAGGCGGCCCCGGAGGCGTACAGAGAGTACGCTGAGGAGCCAACGACGATGGCAACGCAGGTATCAGCCCGAAGGAGAAGCGGAAGGCGCCAGGTGCTAAATCCTGCCGGATAGGCAAAGATGAGAAGATGCTCGACGATAGTCCGACGTCACAAAGCCCCTTCTCGCCACCGCGGGAAGGGGCTGTTTCGTTCATGGAGAAAGTGGAACGCAAATGTCCGTCGGCATCGTTGAAGAACAATCCGTAACCTTCGACACGGAGCTCCGCCTGGAGAGCGGCCGGATCCTCGGCCCCCTCACCCTCGCCTACGAGACCTACGGCACCCTCAACGCCGACCGCTCCAACGCCATCCTGGTGGCCCACGCCTGGACCGGGAACGCCCACCTGGCGGGAAAATACCGGGAAGAGGACACCAAGTTGGGATGGTGGGACGCCATAGTCGGTCCGGGGCGCCTCTTGAACACCGACCGCTACTTCGTCATCTGCTCCAACGTCATCGGCTCCTGCTACGGCTCCACCGGTCCCGCCTCCGTCAACCCCCGCACCGGCAGGCGCTACAACCTGTCGTTCCCGGTCATCACCATCCGCGACATGGTGCGGGCCCAGGCGCTGCTCGTCGACTACCTCGGCATCGACCGTCTCCTCACCGTCCTCGGCGGGAGCATGGGAGGGATGCAGGCGCTGGAGTGGGCGACCCAGTTTCCCGACCGGATCCGCTCCGCCATCGCCCTGGCCACCACCAGCCGCCCCTCCCCCCAGGCGATCTCCCTCAACGCCGTGGCCCGCTGGGCCATCTTCAACGACCCGACCTGGAAAAAGGGGGAGTACAAGAAGAACCCGAAGGACGGGCTGGCGCTTGCCCGCGGCATCGGTCACATCACCTTCCTCTCCGACGAATCGATGTGGCAGAAGTTCGACCGCCGCTATTCCGCCCGCGACGGACTCTTCGACTTCTTCGGCCAGTTCGAGGTCGAGCGGTACCTCAACTACAACGGCTACAACTTCGTCGACCGCTTCGACGCCAACTCGTTTCTCTACCTCGCCAAGGCCCTCGACCTCTACGACGTCGGCTGGGGGTACGAGTCGCTGGAGGACGCCTTTGCCCGGGTCCGGGCGCCGCTGCAGTTTTTCGCCTTCACCTCCGACTGGCTCTACCCCCCCTACCAGACCGAGGAGATGGCGAACACCCTGAAAAAGCTCGGCAAACCGGTGGAATACCACCTCATCGAGTCCGCCTACGGCCACGATGCGTTCCTTCTGGAGCACGAGACCTTCGCGCCGCTGGTGCGGGAGTTCCTCGACAAAGTCTAGAAGTCCCGCCACCATCCCGGGAGGAGCAGATGGCACGAAAGATCTTCATCGCCGCCACCGGCCAGAACTGCGGCAAGACCACCACCAGCATCTCGCTGCTCCATCTCGCCCGGAAGAAATACCAAAACGTCGGCTTCATCAAGCCCCTCGGCCCCAAGCCGACCACCCTGCGCGGCATCCCCATGGACAAGGACGCCGCCCTCATGGCCCAGGTCTTCGGCCTGCGAAAAGATCTCCGCGCCATGTCGCCGGTGGTGGTCTATCCCGACACCACCCGCCGGGCGATCGACGGCGAGATCTGCCCCCGTCGGCTCGAAGAGCAGATCCTCAGGGCCTACGAGGAGCTCGAAAAGACGTGCGACTTCATCATCATCGAAGGCTCGGGGCACCCCGGGGTCGGCTCCGTCCTGAAGCTCTCCAACGCCCGCATCGCCCGGCTGCTGGACGCCCCGGTGCTGATGGTGACCGGCGGCGGCGTCGGCAACGTCGTCGACTCGGTCTACATGAACCTGGCGCTCTTCGAGAAGGAGCGGGTCGACGTCCGGGCGATCCTCGCCAACAAGCTGATCCCCGACAAGCGTGAGCGGATCCTGGACTACCTGCGGCGCGCCTTCGCCGGCGAGCCGTTCTCCGTGATCGGGGGGTTCGACTTTCAGCCGATCCTCGCCAACCCGACCCTGCGCCGGGTCTCCAGGCTCCTGGACCTGCCGCTTCACGGCAGCCGGCGGGAGATGGGACGGATCATCCACAACGTGCAGATCGCCGCGGCATCGACCCAGCGGGTGGCGGAGCTGCTGCGGGAGTCGACGCTGCTCATCGTCACCAGCAGCCGCGACGAGCTCCTCGTCACCCTCTCCAACCTCTACCATATGCCCGACTACCGCTCCAAGATCGTCGGACTGGTCATCCCCGGGATCATCCCGATCAGTACCATCACCCAGCAGATCCTCGAACGGAGCAACATCCCCTACCTGCGAAACCGCACCCACACCACCGCCGAACTGTACCGCATCATCACCGAGGACGTCTCCAAGATCACCC
This sequence comes from Geobacter sp., assembly GCF_027327745.1. Taxonomy (GTDB): domain Bacteria; phylum Desulfobacterota; class Desulfuromonadia; order Geobacterales; family Geobacteraceae; genus Geobacter. The sequence goes on along the minus strand of NZ_DAHVYG010000032.1, from coordinate 9,641 downwards.
CCGAAGACACCGAAAAGCTCTCCCTCATCCGGACGCTGGCCGAAAAGCGCCTCGACTTCGACCTTCTCGACTCCCTTTTCGAGCCCCGCGACACAGTGGTTATCTGATATTTTCGGGCGTCAAAACCGGTAGCCGACCCCTCCGAAGATGAGGTCGGCATCCTGGTTGTAGCTCGTGACGATACGGCTCCAGGAGGCGCGCAGACACCAGTGGGGATCGAACCGCCAGCTCCCCGTCATGGTGACGATCGCCGACAGGGGCCTCCCGTCGCTTTCCTGCGGCGGGAGACGGTGGTGATCTACGGTGACGAAGGGCCCGGCGCCAAAGCCCAGGTCCAGGCGGTCGTCGAAGAAGGTCCTCGCCCCCCAGAGCTGGGTGGCGAGGCTGTTGCGCCGGTACAGACTGCGCTCCCCTTCGTAGAGCCACGCGGCGCTCCACTCCAGGTAGCGCCAGAGCCCCCGGCGGTATTCGATCCCCAGGGCGCTCCCGTGCTCGGAATCGAACCTGTTCAGGATCGACTCGCCGAAGAAAAGCGTTATTTCATTGTTCGTCTGTTTTTCGCGCCGAGAAAGAGCCGGAGGGCGCGCTCCGGATGATGAAGGAAGATCGAGCTGGTACCCGATCCCGAGGAGGGTGGTAAAGGTGTCGATGCTGGTGCCGGTCTTGACCCAGTTGGTGCGGAGCCGAAACAGCCAGCGGCTCTCCGTATGCCAGGTCGCCGCAAGGCTCAGCATCCCCCCCGCGCCATGGTCGACGTACGATCCCCCGCCGCCCGGCGGGGCGGTGGTGTCGTAGTACAGGTACGCCCCGCCGCCGGCGGCAAGGGAGAGCCGCTTCTCCAGCAGGGTGGTGCGTCCCCAGAGGGTAAGGGCGGTGCCGTCGCGGTGGTGGTCCGGGAGGTGCCCCTCGTTCAGATAGGAGAGGCTGACGGCGCCATACTCTCCCATCTCCTCCAGGTATTCCAGCTGCCATGCGTAGGAAGAGTCGTGGAGAGAACTCCCCTGTACAAGACCTCCGAGGCCGAAGAATTCCTGCGCCAGGGCAGGGGAAGCCGCAAGCACGAGCACGACACACACAATCCACGGCATACGACCCCCTGCAGTCTATCTTACCGTTCCGCCTCGTCCAGGAGCATGTCGGCGAGAAGGGCTATCTTCATCCCCTTGTCGCTCCCGCCGCGGGAACCGGCGGCGTCGGCGGCGCAGACCTGAAGCAGCAGCGGGAAGAGCGGGAGCTCCATGAACCGCCTCTGGTGCCGCGAAAGCGGCACACCGGGGGTCAGGTTCCACGAGAAGTGAAAGGTGTGGTGCTTCACGAGCCAGGCGATGTCGGCGGCGATCTTCCCCAAGCCGAGACGCTCCATCGCTGCCGGGACGAGCTCCGCCCCCGCCTCGGCGTGCCCCCAGGAGCGCCACCTCCCCCTGACGAAGGCGGTGGTATCCGCCTTGCCGATGTCGTGGAGGAGCACCCCCCAGAAGACCCGCGGGTCGGCGTCGCCGGGGACCGCGTCGACGGCGAGGAGGGTATGGGTCCAGGCGTCACCCTCGGCGTGGTACTGCTCGGGCTGGGGGACGCCGCGCAGGCGGGCCACCTCGGGGAGCCTCTCCCCGAAGCTCCCGTCGGCAAGCCACTCCTCGATCAGCTCCCGGCAGCGGCGGGCGGTGGTGGCGGCGGCCGGCATCCGTTACGTACGCTCCACGAGGGCGGCGAATTTCTCCACCAGCACGCCGACTTCTTTGGCAATCCGCCCGTCGGGGGCGCCGACCGCCACCGGGCCGTAATGGCCGGCGGAGGTGAGTCCCTGGACGACGCAGCCGTGGATCAGGAACGCCTTGAGGATATCGAGGACCACGGTATCCCCCCCGCCTCCGATCATCCCCTCGGAGGTGAAGGCGGCGGCCGCCTTGCCGTCGAGCTTCTTGAAGTACTTGACGCTCTCGTCGATGAACTTCTTCACCGGCCAGGCCATGGTGCCGAAGTAGTTGGGGGAGCCGACGATGAAACCGTCGTAGGAGGGGAGCGTGTCGATGTCGACCTCCTCCACCTTCTTCAGGTCGACGGCGACATCCTTCGTCACGAGGGCGTCGGCGATCATCCGCGCCATCTTCTCGGTGTTGCCGCTACGGGAATAGTAGGTAACCAGCACTTTCTTCATGGGTGAGCTCCTTCGGGATGGTGTGGATTGCGCCTGCGCGCCTCGAAGAGCGACGCGGCGGCGGCAAGCTGGTCGGGGGTGCCGAGGAGGAGTACGACGTCTCCCTCCCGCAGCTCCCAGACGGGGTCGGGATTGGGGACCACTTCCTCTCCCCGCTTGATGACGAGGAGGGTGGCGCCGGAGCGGCTCCGCAGGGTCCCCCGGCTGAGGCTCTCCCCTTCGATGGGGGCACCGCGCTTTACCCGGAAGGTGCCGATCTCGGCCCCGGAAAGGAAACCGGCGATCCCGACGGCGTGGCTGTGACGGCGGCTCATGGCGCGGAAGATCTCGTAGGAGCCGCGCCGAATCTCGGCCGTGCACTGCTCGATCCGGTCGTAGGGGACGAGATAGGTGCGGAGTACCCGGGTGAAGATCTCGATGGAGGTCTCGAACTCCTCCGGGATCACCTCGTTGGCCCCCAGCTTGTAGAGGGGCTCCATCTCGGCCACGTAGCGGGTCCGGACGATGATCTGGAGGGTCGGCCCCATCTGCCGCGCCTGGGCCACGATCCGGCGGGTGGCGGCGGCATCGGAGATGGCGACGACGGCGATCCGCGCCCGCTCGATACCGGCATGGGCAAGAACCTCGGGGCGGGAGGCGTCGCCGAACATGATCGGCACCCCCTTCTTCCGCTCGGCGTTGACGGTGAGGGCGTTGGTCTCGATCACCACGTGGGGGATCGCCTGGTGCGCCAGCACCCGTGACAGGTTCCGGCCGTTCACCCCGAAGCCGACGATGACGACATGCCCCGCAAGCGCCACCCGCTCCTCCTCCCCGAGGAGTGCGCCGCGCCCCCGGGCAAGGGGAGCGGGAACCAGCGCGGCAAGTGTCCCGGCAACGGACGGCGCCACCGCGAGGCAGGCGGGGGTGAGCGCCATGGTAACCACCGAGGCGGCGAGAAAGACCTGGTAGAACGCCGGGGTCAGGAGGCCGTGCTGCAGGCCAGTCTGGCAGAGGACGAAGGAAAACTCGCCGATCTGGGCCAGGGCCAGGGAGGCGACGACGGCAATGCGGGCCGGCAGGCCGACGGCAAGGCCGGTGCCGGCCGTGACAACTCCCTTCACGAGAAGGATCACCAGGACGAGGGAGCCTACCAGGAGCGGCCGTTCGATGAGCGTCGCCGGGTCGAGCAGCATCCCGACGGAGATGAAAAAGAGGCTCATGAAGGCGTCGCGGAAGGGGATGATATCCCCCAGCGCCTGGTGGCTGTACTCCGACCCGGAGATGGCAAGTCCGGCGATGAAGGCGCCGAGCGCCAGCGACAGCCCCACCTGGGCCGTGACCCACGCGGTGCCGAAGCCGACGAAGATGATGGCGAGGATGAAGAGTTCGCGGCTGCGGCTTTTGACCACCTGGGTGAAGAGCCACGGTACGGCGAAACGGGCGCCGAAGTGGGCCATGAGGACCACCGCCGCCGCCTTCAGCGCCACGGCGACAATCCCGCGCACCCCGTCTCCCGCTCCGGCGAGAAAGGGGGTGAAGAGCATCAGCGGAACGACGCAGAGGTCCTGGAAGATGAGAATCCCGAGGGCCGCCTTGCCGTGGGGGGCGTCGAGCTCGCCGGCATCCATCAGGAGCTTCATCAGGATGGCGGTACTGGAGAGTGCGACTAGAAAGCCGAAGAAGACAGCCTGTGGGGAGGGGAAACCAACGGCCACGCCAAGCAGCGTCACGATCCCGATGGTCAGGGCGACCTGGAGCCCCCCTCCCCAGAAGACCAAGTGCCGGATCCGCATCAGCTCCTTGAGGGAGAACTCGATGCCGATGGTGAAGAGGAGGAGCACCACGCCGATCTCGGCCATCTGCTCCACCTGGCGGGCGTTGCCGATGAGGCCGAGGCCGTAGGGTCCGGCCATGATCCCGGTGGCGAGAAACCCGATGATGGATGGAAACCGGAGCCGGCGGAGGATGACGACGGTCACCACCGCCAGCCCGAGAAGGATCTCCAGGTCTATGAGGAAGGAGTGTTCCACGGCGCCCCCTTACAGGTAGCGCTTCTGCCCCCGGCGCTCCAGCTCCTCGGTCACCTTCTTCACCTCCTGGGCCCGGTCTTTGGTGCAGACGAGGAGCGCGTCCGGGGTGTCGACCACCACCAGGTCGCGCACACCGATGAGGGCCACGATCTTCCCCCCCGCGCGTACGACGCACCCCTCGGCATCGAGGGCGACGGTGGCCGCGTCGATCACCACGTTGCTGGCGGGGTCGGCGTCGAGCACCTCGGGAAGCGCGCTCCAGCTCCCGACGTCACTCCAGCCGAAGGAGGCGGGAATCACCACCACGTTCTCCGCCTTCTCCATGACGCCGTAATCGATCGACTCCCCCTCCACCATGGCGTAGACCGCCTCGATCTGGGGGGCCAGGTCGGCCGGTTCCCAGATGTCGGGAGAGAAGGTGATGCCGGCAAAGGCCTGGGTGAGGGAAGGCATGTGCTGGGCGATCCGGTCGATGATCACGTCGGTGCGCCAGAGGAACATGCCACTGTTCCAGTAAAAGCCGCCGGCGGCGAGGAATTCCAGCGCCCGCTCCCGGTCGGGCTTCTCCACGAAGCGCTTCACCGGGTACGGCCCCTCTCCCCGCAGCGCAGTATCGGCCTCGATGTAGCCGTAGCCGGTCTCGGGACGGTCGGGGGTGATGCCGAGGGTGACGAGGTAGCCGTTTTTCGCCGCATCCCGCGCCCGGAGGATCGTGGCACAGAATTCATCCTCGTCGCGGATGAAGTGGTCGGCGGGAAGGACCGCCATCACGGCCTCGGGGTCATGGCGTGCGATGAGGGTGGCGGCGAGACAGATGGCGGGGGCGGTGTTTCGCCCCATGGGCTCCTCGATCACCTCGATCCTCACCCCGCGCAGGTATTCGAGCTGGCGCCGGGTTTCATCGGCCTGGAGCCGGTTGGTGACGACGAGGATACGCTTGGGATTGAGGGGTACGACACGCTCGACGGTCCGCTGGAGCATCGACCTGCCGCCGAAGACCGACATGAGCTGTTTCGGATGTGCCTTGCGGGAGAGGGGCCAGAAGCGGGTGCCGGAGCCGCCGGCGAGGATGACGACGTACATGGGGGAACCTCCTGAGTCTGCGGAAACAATCCACCACGGAGACACGGAGGCGAGGAGAGAAAGCTGCTCTGAGTATGGAGACTACTTCGTTGATTATCGGGGCATCTGGTACGTACGAAAATAAATCAGGAAGTTATCACGGGACAAAATGAACTCTCCCGTTTGTCTCCGTGTCTCCGTGCCTCCGTGGTGAAGTAAATGGAATCACACAAGCGGTTGGTAGACGACTTCGAGCACCGTGAAGAGCGCCTCCCCCGCCGGACGGCGGACATGGACCTCGTCCCCTTCGCGACGGCCGAGAAGCGCCTTACCCATGGGGGAGTCGAGGCTGATGTGTCCCCTGGCGGCATCGGTCTCGTCGGGGCCGACGACGCGGTAGACCACCTCGTCCGCCTCCTCGCTCCCGAGCCTGACCCAGGCGCCGAAAAAGACCTTGTCGGTGGCGGGGGGCGGCGCATCGACCACGGTAAGGATATCGAGCCGCTGGGTAAGGAAGCGGATGCGGCGATCGATCTCCCGCAGCCGCTTCTTCCCGTAAATATACTCGGCGTTCTCCGAACGGTCACCCTCGGCGGCGGCGTCCGACACCCCCTGGGTGACGCGGGGACGCTCTTCCTTCCAGAGCCAGGTCAGCTCGTCCCTGAGCTTTCGGGCGCCGTCGGGGGTGATGTAGTTCGACTGCTTTGCCACTTACTGCTTCTCGTCTAGCTTCGCCTTGAGAAGGTCGCCCAGGGACCCCATGGACTCCTTGGACGGCGTGGCTGCCTGCTGACGGAAGGAGGCGACGCTCTTCTGCTCCTCCTCGGCGGCCCGGCTCACCTCCGCCAGGGAGAGGGAGAGCTTGCGGTTTTCGCGGTCGACGCCGTCGACCTTCACCTCGATGGTCTCCCCCTCGGTCAGCGCCTCGCGCGGATGGGTGATCCGCTTCCCCTTGCCGAGTTTGGAGATGTGGATCAGGCCGTCGATCCCCGGGGCGAGGGAGACGAAGGCGCCGAAGGCCGCCAGACGGGCCACGGTGCCGGTGTGGTAGGACCCCTCGGGGAACTGCTCGGCCACCGCCTCCCAGGGATCGGGCTGGGTGTCCTTGAGGCTCAGGGAGATCTTCCCCGACTCCCAGTCGATCCGCTTGATAACGACGCTCACCTGATCGCCGACGGAAAGGACGTCGCGGACGTGCTTCACGCGGGTCCACGCCACCTCGGAGACCGGAATCAGCCCGTCGATGCCGCCGAGGTCGACGAAGGCACCGAAGTCGGCCAGGCGGGTCACGGTGCCGGTAACGGTCATCCCTTCCTGGAGGGTCTCCTTGAGGGCCTCGCGCTTTACCTTCTGCTCCTCCTCCAGCACCTGGCGGTGGGAGACGATGATGTTGCGCCCCCGCTCGCCGTACTCGGTGATCTTGAATAGGAGGTGTTTGCCGACGAACTCGGCCGGGTTCTCGGCCCGGCGGAGCGAGATCTGCGAGAAGGGGCAGAAGGCCCGGAGGTTGCCGCCGACCTTCACCTCGAAGCCCCCCTTGATCTCCTTGGCCACGTACCCTTCCACCGGGATGCCGGCGCGCCAGGCATCCTCGAGCTGGGACTGGGCCGCCGCCCCGGCGCCGAGCTTGGTGGTGAAGCGAAGCTCGTTGCGCACGGTCCCCGTGAACCAGGCGGTAATGGTGTCTCCCTCGGCGGCGGTCAGGTTCCCCTCGCCATCGAGGAGCTCCTTGCGCTCCAGGACCCCTTCACCCTTCTTGCCAATATCGAGAAAGACCCAGTCGGCGCCAATCTTGAGGATAGTTGCCTCCACCTTGCTCCCCGGTTTGAGGCGGGCGGAAGCACTGCTGCTCTTTTCGAAGAGCTCGGCAAAGCTCTCCTCTTCGGTTGTTTCGTTGAAATCCTTGTCGTCGATGGTCATCAAATTTGTCTCCCGCGGTTGATTCCGACTTCGTCAAAGTCGCAAATTTTCAAGTTAGTCGAAATCCTTCGTTTAGTCAAGTGCGTGAAGCCATTCCGCCATCCCGCTCCGCCTCCCAACACCGCAGGCACGCGACGCGAAGATGATGAAACCGTGGGGGCTTTTGCAAAACGTCATGAGGAGGGCGGGATGCAGCAGACCGGCCCCGCAATAGTTTTGCAAGAGCCTCCGTGGTTTACGTTATACTGTATCGGCAAGCGGAAGGAGTCGCAATGAAGAACAGCCGAAAAAAAATCTCCGAAGAAACGAACGACACCCTTCTCCTCGTCGCCATCCTCCCGGCCGAGCTCCAGGCGGCGCTGCACCGGCTACCCCTCGAAGAGCTGCTGGAGGTGGTGATGGATCTCGGCCGGCCACCGGAGGCCCGCTTGCCGGAGCGGGTCGTGCGCCTCGCCGAACGCCCGGTCACCCACGAGGAGCTGACTCACGTGACGGCCCTCACGGGGGAGTTCGGCGACGACAACCGGGCCGGGATCGAGCGGACGCTCCACCGGATCTCGGCCATCCGGAACCGCAAGGGGCAGATCGTGGGGCTGACGCTGCGGGTGGGGCGGGCGGTCTTCGGCGGGATCGAGATCCTGCGCGACCTGGTGGAGAGCGGCCAGAGCATCCTCATCCTCGGCCGGCCGGGAGTCGGGAAGACAACCAAACTGCGGGAGATGGCCCGGGTCCTGGCCGACGATTTTCTCAAGCGGGTGATCGTCATCGACACCTCCAACGAGATCGCCGGCGACGGCGACATCCCCCACCGGGGGATCGGGGGCGCCCGCCGGATGCAGGTGCCGCGGGTCGACCGCCAACACGCGGTGATGATCGAGGCGGTGGAAAACCACATGCCCGAGGTGATCATCGTCGACGAGATCGGCACCGAGGCCGAGGCCGCCGCGGCCCGCACCATCGCCGAGCGGGGGGTGCAGCTGATCGGCACGGCCCACGGCACCACCCTGGAGAACCTGATCAAGAACCCGACCCTCTCCGATCTCGTCGGCGGGGTGCAGGTGGTGACCCTCTCCGACGAAGAGGCCCGCCGACGGCGCACCACCAAGACGGTGAGCGAGCGCCGCGCGCCACCCACCTTCGAGATCGTGGTGGAGATGGTGGACCGGGACGAGGTGATCGTCCACCGGGATACCGCCGACGCGGTGGACGCCATCCTGCGCGGCTTCGCCCCCCGCGGCGAGCGGCGGGAGCAAGGGGCCGACGGCCAGATTCACGTCCGGGACGAAGAGCCACTCCTCGCCGCCACCCCCCCGCCGGCGGCCGCGGAGCTTGCCGAGCGCCGGGGACCGGCCCGGGTTTACCCCTACGCCCTCTCCCGCGACCTCCTGGAGCGGGTAATCCGCTCTCTGCGGCTCGACGCCCGCACCGTTGGCGGCCCCGAGCAGGCCGATGTGATCATCGCGCTCCGCTCCCGCTCCGACGACCTTCGGCTGAAAAGGATCGTGGAGGGGGGCGGCGCCTCGCTCCACTTGATCAAGCGCAACACTGCCAACGAGATGAGACGTCTCCTGGAGCGGATCTTCCACTTGGCGGAGGGGATGGAGGAGGACGAGGTGGCGCAGATGGTCCGGGAGACCGAGGCGGGGATCCGCCAGGCCCTGGACGAGGGGGTAGATGTCCCCCTCGCCCCGCGGCGGCCGGCCCTGCGCAAGATGCAGCACCGGCTCATCGCCGGCCATGGCCTGGTGGCCGAGAGCAGCGGGCGGGAACCGGAGCGGCATCTGGTGATCCGGGCGCCGGAGGGTGAATAGAGGACGGGAGAGGGGCAGGGGTGAGGGGTGTCGGCTTGAAGGCAGCTTAGAATAAACAGGGGGAAACGGCCATGGAGGGATGGATCGTCCCGCCGCCGAAGGAGCCGGAAAAGAGCCGGGAGGAGTTCGCGCGGGAGCGCAGGGAGAAGGTGCGCTGGCTCGCACGGCGCGGCCTCCTCCGCTCCCCGCGGATCAGGGAGGCGATGCTGAAGGTGCCGCGGGAGGAATTCATCCCGCTCTTTTACCGGGACTACGCCTACCTGGAGGTCCCCCTCCCCCTTCAATCCGGAGCTTGCCCCCTTTGACCGCATCTGCATCACCGCCGCCTGCCCGAAGGTCCCGCCCCCGCTTCTGGAGCAGCTCGCGGACGGGGGGCGACTCATCGCGCCGGTCCGGGAAGAGGGAGTGCAGAACCTCGTCCTCTTCGAGAAGAGCGGTGAGGGGATCAGGAGAGAGGTGATCTGCCAGGTCCTCTACGTTCCCCTGCGGGGGAAATATGGATAAATCGCCTCCCGCAAAAGCGTCTATCCCTGCTGACGGTAATGCCTCCCAATCTCCGAGTGGTACTCCCGGCCCACCCGGTCGGCGTTACGGGCGAGCCAGTCGCTGAACCTCGTACGCCCGAGGGGGGGAGCGCCGGAGACGAGGAGGTCGTTCATGAGGGCCGTCAGCTCGTCGTCG
>NZ_DAHVYG010000024.1 GCF_027327745.1 Geobacter sp. | reverse complement strand
AGACCCGAAGGATAATAAGAAAAGCATAGTCATACGCAATATCCATTTCCGCGGGACTGTTGCCGTCGATGGCTTTTCCGAACATGTGTATTTACTGAACATCAATGCGGCAACAGATGTTAGCATATCGGATTGCTGGTTTAGCGGTTGGCGAGGAGATGCTATTTATCTGGGTTCAAGTAACTTTGCTCATACAGAAAGACACAATAGGAATATTATTATAAAAAACTGTGATTTTGATGGAGTAAATAATGAAAATAGGAATGCCATAAGCGTAATAGATTGCGATGGACTGGAAATCTATAATAATACCTTTAAGAGATGCACAAGACAAAATATGCCCGGCGCAATTGATATAGAGCCAGACGCTAACAGGTTTGCAGTTATTCGCAATATTAATATTTCGCGGAACAGATTCAGTCAGATAGGTGGTAACGTTGGTATAATTTCGCTTGTATTGCCATTGAAACAAAAGGAATTACTTAGCCCATCACGAAACATTACAATACAAAACAACGCAATTGATGGATTGATAGGGACTGGACGTTCTAAGGGATTAAACATAACCCAGAACCAGAATGCTGACGAAGCAGATAGTTCGAACGAAATCACAATCGCCTACAATGAAATAAAATATACAAGTCGTCCGTTTGTATTGTGGGGAGTGAAAGGAGTAAGCATCGAGAGCAATGTATTTGCAGATTCCTTATTTGCGGCTCTTGTGTCATATACTAATGGCAACAATCCACGCGATGTTGTCTTCAAGAGCAATATTTTTAGAAGGCTGGGGACTAGTGATAGCTATGAAGTTACAGTTTTTGGCGCAGAAAATATCTCATTTTTCCAAAATACCTTTGATAATATTGCTCATACAATAAACAAACATGGCAGTGCCATTGATTTATCCAGATACTTCGGCAACAAAATGACGATAGAAGATAACCATTTTAAAAACGGAGGATCTGCCAATGCTGTAATAATTAGCCGCAATAGACATGATAATGCTGAGTTATCGAATTACATAACGCAAAATAACTCCTTTGACCCCGGCATTAAGTCGGTATCTATTCAATAATTATGGCTATCTCGCTAGATATCATCATCGTAAATTGGAATTCAGGTGATCAGTTAAAAGTCTGCATCTCGTCCATTGGGGGTGCAAAACAAGATGATTTTATCCTTAGTGATGTAATTATTGTCGATAATGCATCCACAGATGATTCTTTGAATGGTATCGATCGTCTTGGGGTGCCGGTCAGGGTTATCCGGAACAGCGAGAATCGCGGTTTTGCTGCTGCCTGTAACCAGGGCGCAGCATTGGCCGACAGCGACTATCTGCTGTTTCTTAACCCCGATGCCTATCTGTTCGAAAACTCCCTGATGCTGCCTATTGCCTTTATGGAACGTGCGGAAAACACCAAAATAGGGATTTGTGGAATTCAACTAATTGATGAGTCTGGTGAAGAATGTTTGAGTTACGCAAAATTTCCTGATCTGGGGAGGTTTGTTATCCAGGCAACAGGTTTAAATATGGTTCATGCAATGACTGAAAATAATAAGGTTAAAAATAAATCGGACGATTCAGGTGTTTTGGTGGTTGATCAAGTGATAGGTGCATTTTTTGTTGTCCGGAAGGTGGTTTTCGATCAGCTCAAAGGATTTGATGAACGTTTTTTTGTTTATTTTGAGGAAGTTGATTTTTCGTTGCGCGCTCATAATAATGGATGGACAAGTGTGTGTTTGACCGGGGCTCAATGCGGCCATGTTGGCGGATTATCATCACGTCAGGTTAAAGCATCACGGCTTTTCTATTCGCTGCGCAGTAGAGTTTTATACAGTTTCAAGCATTTTTCCTTGTTTTCAGCAGTAACATTATTGGTAGTGACATTGGTGCCTGAATTTTTTAGTCGATTGATATTTACTTTTATCAGTAGTGCATGGAGTGATTTCGGACATACCGTCCACGGATATTCCATGTTGATCAGGTCGTTGCCAGCCACTCTCAGGATCGCAATTCAAATGCGGAAGTTATGCAAACAGGATACTATGCAATGAACAATGTCATTGACAAGCATGGTTTATTGAGTAAGCAAATCCTTCCTGACCCATTGGTGTTGGAGTTGGGATGCGGTTCGAGAAAAAGAACTGCCGGTGCTATCGGAATAGATGCTCTTGATTACCCTGATGTAGATATCGTGGGAGAAGTTTACGACGTATTGAGACAGTTCCCAACAGCTCATGTAAATCAGGCAAACGCATATCACTTCATTGAGCATGTAGACGATATCAACAAATTAATGTTTGAATTGTCCAGGATACTCAAACCTGACGGTCTTGTTGAGTTTGTGGCCCCGCATTTTTCGAGCCCTTATTTTTTTTCAGATCCAACGCATCGAAGTTTTTTTGGATTATATACGTTTTGTTATTTATCTGTTGGCTCTCCTTTCCGCCGCAAAGTGCCTACCTACCAAAGGGATTTTTCGTTTAAATTAGAGCGCGTAGATTTGCGCTTTAAATCTCCACGACCATTCTTTATTCGGCATACAGTAAAGACATTCATCGGGAAAATCTTTAACTCGTGCAACTTTATGAAGGAGCTGTACGAAGAAAACTTCTGTTACTTATTTCCGTGCTATGAAATTTGTTACCAACTTCGACGATTGGAACCAGAAACAAAGCCGGAATAAAAAGTACCAGTCTTTCTCCTATAAAGATTGTCAATACGTCCCATTACCTGTTGAGGAATGAACAGGTAATGGGAAATTGGGGCTTACCTTACGATGAAGAGAGTCCTCCTTCTTACCCGTTACGGCAACCTCGGCGCCAGTAGTCGCCTCCGTTTTTATCAGTACTTACCTTACCTGGAATCCCACGGTTACAGTATTACGGTCGCACCATTGTTCGGAAATGATTACGTGCGCGGTCTGTACCAGGGCCGAATTCCAACGTTTTCGGTGCTGCGAGCTTATATCAGACGACTCGGCTTCATGTTGCAATCAGGCCAGTTTGATCTGGTGTGGGTAGAAAAGGAGATGTTGCCGTGGGTTCCAGGTTTGATTGAGATCGGGTTTTTCCCTCCCAAAGTTCCCTTACTTGTGGATTACGACGATGCGGTATTCCATCGTTACGACCTTCATCGTTTTCCAATTGTACGCACTCTACTCGGTTCGAAGATTGATTCCATCATGCAACTAGCCGAAGTAGTGATAGTTGGCAATCCTTATCTCCGGGACAGGGCAAAACAAGCTAAGGCGAAACGCATTGAAATGATACCTACAGTAGTGGATGCTTCCCGATACGCAGTTGCGCTTACTGCCATAAAACAGCCGGTTACCATCGGTTGGATCGGCTCCCCTGCAACTGATCGCTATTTGAGTCTAGTTATGTCTGTTATTCAGAAAACCAAAATATCTCATAACATTCGAGCGGTGGCAGTTGGGGCCAGCGGTGAGCATTTGGCCGGTTCATCCATCGAGATAAGAGCTTGGACGGATGAGAACGAGGTAGCGGAAATTCAGCAATTTGATATCGGCATTATGCCTCTTCACGATGAAGAATGGGAACGTGGCAAGTGCGGCTATAAACTAATCCAGTATATGGCCTGCGGAAAACCAGTAGTGGCATCGCCTGTGGGGGTGAATTCGATTATTGTTCAACATGGCGTTAACGGTTTTCTTGCAAGGAACGAACTGGAATGGCTTCAGGCGTTTGAGCTTCTTTGCAATGATCCGCTTTTACGACAGAATTTTGGACGTGCTGGTCGTGCGCATGTTGAAAAAGAGTATTCGTTGGATGTGATGGCGCCGAAACTGGAAGAAGTTCTGCGTTCTGTGTAAGGGCATAGTGCATGTGTGGCATAGCAGGCATATTGGGCAGCCGCCTTGAAATACTTGAAGCCATGTCAGCAAGGCTTAATCATCGCGGTCCTGATGACTCAGGTCATTGGTCGGATACCAATGCCGGGGTAGGATTGGCTCACCGACGTCTCTCGATCCTCGACCTCTCCCCAGCCGGCCACCAGCCAATGGCATCACCTTCCAGCCGTTTTGTAATCGTTTATAATGGCGAGATTTATAATCATCTGGAGATAAGAAAGGAACTGGAGCATTCTGGGTGGGAGAGCTTGTGTCGTTGGCGGGGGCATTCGGACACCGAAACGCTTCTGGCCGGTTTCGATGCCTGGGGGATAGAGACTACCCTCCAGAAGTCCGTTGGCATGTTTGCCATGGCCGTATGGGACAAAGCGGAGAAAACGTTGACCCTTGCCCGTGACCGTTTTGGCGAGAAACCGCTTTATTACGGGTGGTCCGGCAACACATTCCTGTTCGGCTCCGAACTGAAGGCGTTGCGCGCCCATCCTTGCTGGCATGGGCGGATTGATCGAGACGCTCTGGCGCTATATTTCCGCCATAATTATATTCCAGCGCCGTATTCGATCTACAGCGGCATCCGCAAACTGATCCCCGGAACGATGTTGACAATGCAGACCGGATCGCTTGCGGCCGGAGTTCTTCCCGAGCCTAAGCCCTACTGGTCTATGCGACAGATGGTTGAAGCCAGCGCGCGTAATCCGTTCCAGGGGACGGAGAGGGAAGCGGTCGACCATCTGGAAAATCTTCTCTCCGATTCGATCCGGCAACAGATGGTTGCTGATGTTCCCTTGGGGGCTTTCCTTTCCGGTGGGGTCGATTCATCGACCATTGTTGCCCTGATGCAGGCCCAGACCGACCGGCCGGTCAAGACCTTTACCATTGGTTTCGAGGAAAATGGTTACAACGAGGCTGAATACGCCAAGGCTGTTGCCCGTCACCTGCGTACCGACCACACGGAGTTGTATGTAACGCCTCAAGATGCCCTGGATGTTATCCCTATGCTGCCTGCTCTCTACGACGAGCCATTCTCGGACTCGTCGCAGATTCCGACGTTTCTGGTTGCGCGCATGACCCGTCAACATGTCACCGTCTGCCTGTCAGGTGACGCCGGGGATGAGCTGTTCAGCGGATACAACCGTTATTTTGTGGGAAGGGCGCTCTGGCATAGGGTGGGGTGGCTGCCACCGCGGGTGCGTGCTGCAATGGCCGTGAAGTGTGCTTCGATTTCTCCAGCTCGTTGGGATGCGTTCTTCAGGATTTTGCCACAGCGTTTCCGACTTGGGGGTTCAGGTGACAAGTTGCACAAGTTGGCCGATGTGCTGGCAGTTGATTCCCCTGAAACGATGTACCGGCAGCTCGTATCGCACTGGAAGGATCCCGCCGCCATCGTTCCCGGCTCCAGGGAGCCGCTGACCGTCCTGACTGATCGAACGGCATGGCCGAACCGAGCGGATTTCACCGAGCGAATGATGTACCTGGACACGCTCAGCTATCTTCCGGACGATATCCTGGTGAAAGTTGACCGTGCGGCCATGGGGGTAAGCCTTGAAACCCGAATTCCGTTTCTCGACCATCGCGTCGTCGAATTTGCCTGGCAACTGCCGCTTGATCTCAAGATTCGGCACGGCCAGGGGAAATGGATTCTTCGTCAGGTGTTATACCGTTATGTGCCAAAATCTCTAATTGAGCGTCCCAAGACAGGTTTCGGCATACCGCTGGACAACTGGCTGCGTGGGCCGCTGCGGGAGTGGGCCGAGTCGCTTATAGGTGAAGAACGATTGAGGCGGGAAGGTTTTTTACATCATGAACTAATCAGACAGAAATGGCAGGAGCACCTTTCAGGTACCCGCAACTGGCAATATTACCTCTGGGATGTGCTGATGTTTCAGGCCTGGCTGGAGAACGAACGGCGATAAAGGCTTTCACGCCGAGACGCGAACACCCGTTTTTCGGGGTAACCCCATTGCCGATCCGATCTCCCGGATCACCGCTACGTACCGCTCGATCACGATACGCTCATCGAATTCCCGCTCCATCTTGGCTCGGCCGGCCATACCCATCTCCGCTCTTTCTTCCGGTGACATCAGGATCATCAGTGCCATCTTGGCTGCCAGATCGGCAGCGTCTCTCACTTTGCACAACAAGCCGGTAACGCCATTGTCAACCGCGTCGCGGCAGCCGACGGCGTCGGTCGCTATGGTTGGCAGCCCCATGCTTGAAGCTTCCAGAAGCGTGCGCGGAGTACCTTCACGATAGGAAGGCAATACAACACAGTCAGCATCGGCGTAATACGTGCGTACGTCGTCGGTTGATCCGAGATACGTAATGACCCCTTCAGCTTCCCAGCGTTCGACGTCGCTGCGGGACACGGCGGAGGGATTCTGCACGTCGAGGAATCCCAGAAGCCTGAATTCCGTTTCGGGATATTTAGATTTCAGTTGGCGCGCCGCCTCGACGAATTCCCTTACTCCCTTATCCCACAACAGGCGGGCTACCAGCAAAAAGACGCAATGCTTCCGCGGACCGGCGTGCTGTTCGGGAGTAAACCATTTCAGATCGACGCCGGAGCCGGGTAAGCGTCTAGTCCGCTTTGAATCCACCAGTCCGGTGCGGATGAATTCCGAGCGGTCCTCTTCATTTTGAAAGAACACAGTATGCGGATGGCGAAAGGAGAGTCGATACAGACCCATCATGACCGTCTTGAGCAGGCTGCCGCGCATGAAGCCGGTCCCGAGACCGGACACGTTGGCCACCACCGGGATGCCCGACAGACGGGCCGCCAGGGAAACATAAATGTTGACCTTGGGGGTGAAGGAAAGAATCAGTTCAGGTTTTTCACGCCGCAGCAGGGCAGACAGGCGGGATAGTGTCACCAGTTCGCACAGAGGGTTTGTTCCGGCATTATCCATTTCCAGGTGCAGATGCCGTACTCCCAACGCCTCAATGCGCGCCACATACTCATCCCGGGGAGCAAGAACCGTAATCCGGTGCCCTTGCTCTCTGAGAGCCGCGATCAGGCGACGGCGGAAATTGAAGGTATACCAGGTGGTATTGGCAGTGATGAAGATGTCCATGGGAGTCCCGAGAGAAGTTAGATGATTTCCGAGACAATCGGTGCTTTCGGGTAACGACCGAAAGAGCAACTCCGTTGATAGAGGGGATGGTCGGCATTCTATCAACGGAGTTGCTATCACAATTCGGTAGTCATCAAACTGTCTATTGTCCCACAATCTTCCAGTTCTGATCAGCGAGTGTGACGATCGTTCCGGTCCCTATCTGCGTTACTCCATTCAGATACCAGACCATGTTCGCTCCGGTAGCGGTGTTCCTCCACAGGAGGTCCGGATAGACATCGCTGTTGAAGTCGCCGGTACCCACGATCTGCCAGTTCTGGTCTGTTAATCGGGGGAAATAAGCAGAACTCGTCCGCGTTATCCCGTTCATGTACCAGACTGCATTTTGGCCATTGGAGGTGTTTCTCCAGATGATGTCGGGCTTGCCGTCATTGTTGAAGTCGCGTACGCCCACTATCTTCCAGTTCTGATCGGTCATGGAGGGAAGATACGCAGACCCCGTGCGCGTTGTTCCGTTCATGTACCAGACCGAGTTCTGGCCGTTGGAGGTATTTCTCCAGAAGATATCGGGCTTCCCGTCATTGTTGGAGTCGCCCACACCAACAATCTTCCAGTTCTGATCGGTTAATGACGGCAGGAATGCAGATCCGGTGCGGGTTGTCCCGTCCATGTACCAGACCGCGATCTGGCCGTTGGAGGTATTCCTCCAGAGGATGTCGGGTTTGCCGTCATTGTTGAAATCACCCCTGCCCACGATCTGCCAGTTCTGGTCGGTCATGGAGGCAAGGAATGCAGACCCGGTGCGCGTTACTCCGTCCATGTTCCAGACCGCGTTCTGCCCGTTGGCAGTATTCCTCCAGAGTATCTCGTCCTTGGTGTTGGGGTTCAGTACTGTCGACCGCATCATGTCGTTCTCTTCGTGGCTCAGGATGTGGCAGTGCCACACATACTCAAGCCCGAAGTTGGTCAGCTGGTTCGTCTGAGGCGGTACGAGGTTGCCACCGTCCGTGATGTCGATCTGCGAGAAGCCCATCATGGAGCCGAGGGGTGCCATCGGGTTCAGCGGCCGGATGCTGTTGGGGAGTGCGAAGGGGACCCTGGGAGTGCTCGGCCGCAGGGCGACGATGGTGTCTTCCAGCGGGCTGATCCTGACGGTGTCCTTCCAACCGAGCTCGTTGGGGTCGGGGAGCCTGATGAAGCCGTCCCAGCCGACGCGGTTGATCAGCTGTACGTCGAAGAGGTGGAAGTGGATCGGGTGGGTGTCAACGCCGTTGTGGGTGATCTTCCAGATCTGGATACCGTTGTTGTTCACAACCTCGGTGGCCGGATCGACGTAGTTCTGGAGGATGAAGTTCTGGGTCGCGGCGTTGACGAACGGCACTTCGAGGCCGAGCTTGGCGCTCATCCGGCCGTAGTCGTCGAAGGTGGCGCCCATTTCGTCATGGATGGCCTTCGGTTTCATCGCGAGGTTGGTCACGGTTGTCCCGTCCACCTTCTTGAAACTGAGGGCGGTGTCGGAGATCCGCGAGATCCCCCAGTTGGGCCAGGTGGCGGGGAAGGTGGTGTTGTAGGTGGAGTTGTAGGCGCTTTGCCCCACGATGATCGGCTCCTGGGCCGACTGGAAGGCGCCAGGGGTCGCGCCGCCGGCAAAGGCGGTCTGCAGCGCGGTCAGGGTCGCCGGGTTGTAGTAATCGGTGGGAGGGGTAACGCCCGGGGTCCCCGCTACGTTGATCTGCATGACGGTCCTGACGTTGGGGCCAACCCCGGGGGGGATGGCGGGAGCAGCGCCGATGGCGGTGCGGTCCGGGGCCCCGGTGTAGTAGTCGTAGTGCGGATCGAGCGCCGGGAACGCGGTGGGAGCGTCGTTGTACAGGATCAGGGTCGAACCGGGGTACGGGGTGAAGTCGACGATGACGTCGGCCCGCTCGGCCGGACCTACGAAGAGGGTGCCGCCTCCCTCGGACTGCGGGAGGACGTTACCGAAGTTGAACATGGTCGGGTCGGTGTTCCAGACGACCGGCTGGTTGGGGAGGAGCACCGGTGCCGGCAGGAGGCCTCCTTCCGTGCCGATCTGGATGAGGGCGGGGCCCCTGGTGGCCGGATCGGGGACGCCGCCTTCCCTTCCGTCAGCGGGCCAGCCCGACGGGAATCCGGCGGTCGCTGCCGCAGGCACCATCCCCACTTCCGTCAGGGTTGTGTAAATCGCTGCCGTGGCGGTGGCCTGTGTGTCGGTGGCTGACGGGGGAGGGGCGATCGTGACCGTGGGAACCGCGGTATAGCCGCTGCCGACGGTGTCTATGGTGATGGCGGTGACGGCGCCGGTTGCCGGATCGACCGTTGCCGTGGCGGTGGCGCCCGTGCCGCCGCCACCGGTGATGGTGACCGCGGGAGGTGTGGTATAGCCGGTGCCGCCGTTGGTGACGGTGATGCTGCTGACGATGGGGGTGGCCCGGTAGAACTGGAGGTTCAGGAACCGGTCATGTGATGCGTTCAGGATCCTGAGGCGGTACGCTTTCGCCTGGACGTCGAGTTTGGGGTAGGCGGTCCCGTTGACGATAATGGTGTCCAGGAATGCCTCTGCACCCCAGGATACGTTGGGGGTGCCGGGGATTTCCGGCGGCTGGTTCGGGTTGGTGCAGGGGCCGCCGGTGCCGCAGTCGTAATAGGGGTTAGGCAGGGGCCCGACCTCGATGCAGTACGGTTTCACCGCGTCGGGGGAGGTGCCGCAGACCGGAGTCGGCGGGAAGAACCAGGGGCCGTACATCCACCGCCCGAAGTCGTTTATGCCGGACATGTTGGGGTTGAACGGGTTCTGGGCCGGCATGTAGACGTGGGGCCACCAGAGGTCGCCGGAGACCGGCGTAATCGGTGCGCCCGGCGTCCCGTTCCAGGGCTGGCTTCCCCAGGCCCAGGTGGGGTCGGTGTTGCCGATGTAGGTCGGGCTGGCCGGGTTGGCGTCGACGAAGGTCTTGTCCTGGATGACCAGGGGGATCTCGTCGGCGGGAATCGTGCCGGCGGTGTAGGTACGGCCGTTGATGGTCCCGCCGTCCCTCAGTGCCAGTTCCACGTTATCCCGGATCAGGTAGCCGGCGGCCTCGCCGACATAGACGTTGAGGCGCGTGATCCCCCAGGCGTGGTCGTGGTAGAACATCAGCCTGCCGCTCTGCTCGTTGGTGTAGAAGAACGTCGCGGCGCCGGGGCCCGGATTGTTCGTCGCCCCTGCTTGCCCGCAGGTCGTCTGCCCCGCGCAGGCGGCGATGGTGTTCCCTGACGCGTCGAACCACATGTCGGGGACGTACTGTACGCTTATCCCCTTGGGATAACTGGCCGCGTTCGGGTCTCCCGCCGGGGTGATCCACTGGTGGGGGGTCCCGTCGCTGATCCATGGAGTGTGGCCGCCATGGAGGTGGAGGGTGGCGCGGTTCTGGGCGAAATTGCCGGTAACCGTGGGACCCGGGGCCTTGGTCTGGGGATCGTAATTGATCTCGAACGACCCAGATCCCATGATGGTGGTGTCCACCGGGACGAAGAGGTTGCCGCCGGCCCCCGTGGGGAGCTTGTTGATGAACTTGATCCGCACCGGTCTGCCGTTAGTGCCGCCTCCCGGCAGGGGGGCGTCGGGGGCATATTGGGGGTCATATTTCTTGGTGACGATCAGCGGCCCCAGGTAGTGGGGGGTCAGCAGGTTGGGGTCAGCGGTGTTGACCTGCCTGTATCCCCTCAGGAGGGTGCCGCCGGAAGTGGCGAGCATCTTGTCGGCGTTGTTGAGAGCCGGAAAGTTCGAATGCATCTGCTCGCGGTACTGGACCAGCTCGATCTCGTAGTAGTCGGAGCCGGGATAGGTTGTCGTGTCCGGAACGGCGACGGGGATGCACTGGCCGAGGTTGTTCGGCGTGGTGCACCCCAGGGGGGGGAGCGAGTCGACGAATTTCGTCAGGGGGGGGCTGTTGGCCCAGTTGGGTGTCTCGTAGTAGTCCGGGACGCTGCCGGGGCCCGTGGCTGGCTTGGCCAGCGCGTGGCCCGGGACGAACATGCCGGCAAGGACTGCCGTCGTCGCCGCCAGGCTTGACCATCTCAGGATCTTGTGCCTGTCCATACATCTACCTCCTTTGGTTGATTTGCTTCATGCGATGCTTCTTCATTGCTCGACCGAACGACTCGACCTGCGTCATGGTTCGTCGCCTGCCGTTCCCATATCCGTCATGGGGTCGTCCGGTTTTTTCAGATTCGGACCATCCTTGTCCTTGTTCTCAAGCCGCTGCCGTTCCCGCTCTTCACGGATGAGCTTCATCCTTGAGGCCCTTGCGGCATCCCTGACCGACTTCATGGTCGCCAGGTGCTCTCTGTATGCGAGAAGAGCTTTGGCGGCTTCTTCCCTGGCTATTGCTGCCGCCGCTTGTGCCTGGGCAGGCGTCTTCTTCGGCGCGGCAGGTTGCTTCTGGTTTGCGGCGGTCGGCGTCTGGTCGGACGCTTTCGTCTGCGCCGGGGTTTGTGCCTGCACGGCCCCCGCTTTTTCGTCCCCGGTGCAGATCACCTCGTAGTGATCCGGGAATTCGGCGACCCGGCAGTCGGTGGCGGCGAAGAGCATGCGCGGCAACAACACCATCCCTACCAAAAGGATCATTCTCATGGGTTTTCTACCTCACTCTCTCCCTCCGCCAAGGCAGCCACGAATCACTTGATGGCATCTTCTTTCTTCCCGGCGTTCTTGCTGCCGGTTATCCTCTTTGATATCTCTGCCTGCTTCCGCCTAACCTCCAGCAGATACTGGTTCATGGCCTTGCGGAGCTCGTTGTCGCTCAGGAGGAGCTTCCCGCCGGAGTATGCGTCCCTCATCCCCTTGATCACGAGCTCCAGGTCGATATCGATTCCCTGCTGCCGGAAGTTGCCGATCAGATTCGCGCCGATGGCGTAATTCATCTTATCCTTCTGGGTCTTGAGGAGCGGCGCCTCCGCCGCGCCCGCCTGTGCTGCCACGAACACCATCCCAAGAACCGCAATCCATTTCCTCAAAGCCATTTTCTCTCCTCTCTCCGTGAAATCTTATGCCGTTTCCCACCTCTTGATTTAAGAGGGGGGCAGGGGGGAGTAACCCCCAGGACGAACGGTCTCTGGAATTTGTTACAAAAGTGTAATGTGCCGTTTTTGCGTGTCAAGTCGGGGACGGTAAATTTCCAAAAAATTGTTTTAATGTTAACTTTTCAACAAAGGGAGGGCAGATTTCGGCCTGGTCGTTCTGGACTCCGGGGATTTTTGTGGTAAGCATTTTTTCATGTTGCGTTGGGCCGGCATCCGCGACCGGGATGAACCGGCCGGCCCATCCCCCCGTGAACAGAAGCAGGAGTGTTTTTCGACTTCCGGGACACCATGACGAGAGAACCTGTACACTGGATAACACTTTGTTGCGTTTTCCTCACCGCGCTTTCCGCTTCCGTGGTGCTGGTCCCTCCCGTTTCGCGCCTGGCTGCCCATGCCGATATCATGGACAGGCCGGACAGCCGGAAGGTCCACGTCACGGAAATCCCGCGCCTCGGCGGGGTCGCCATCTTTTTCTCCTTTGTCATTGCCCTGTTGCTGTTTGCCGATTTCGACCGGTTGATCCTGGGATTTCTGGCCGGTGCCGTCATCATGTTCGTTACCGGCCTGCTCGACGATGTAGTCGGCCTGACTGCGGTGCAGAAGCTTGCCGGGCAGAGTGTGGCCGCTTCCGTTGCGGTGCTTGGCGGGGGGATTCATCTCGACGGGCTGGGGGATGTTTTCGGTCAGGGGGATGTGACACTGGGGATATTCGCCATCCCGTTCACGATATTTTGCGTCGTCGGGGTGAGTAACGCGATCAATCTGATGGATGGCCTGGACGGCCTGGCCGGGGGGGGAGTGGCGATTGCGTCAGGGACTTTCGTGATCCTCGGGTATCTGAGCGGCAATCATCCGCTGATGTATCTGGGGTGCGCTCTTCTCGGCGGGGTTCTCGGTTTCCTGAGGTACAACACGCATCCCGCCAGGATTTTCATGGGAGACGGGGGGAGTCTGTTCCTCGGCTACTGCATGGGGATTTTTTCGGTGATGCTGGTCGAATGCGGCGAAAGCAGGATTTCGGGGTTCACCCCCCTCACCGTACTTGCCCTGCCGATTGCCGACACCATCTACGTTATGGTCAGGAGGTTCAGGGAGGGGAAGAAGCTGTTTGCACCGGACAGGAGCCATCTCCATCACCGGTTGATGGGGTTTGGGCTGGGGCACGGGACGACGGTCACCGTCCTCTATGCCGTGAGTTACGCGCTTGCGGCGTTTGCGGTCGTCTCCTACCGGCTTCCCGATTACAGCCAGTTGGTGGCGCTGGCGGGATTGTTGGTGCTTTTTTCGATTCCGTACGGAATTCTCCAGACCCGGACCTGGTGCCGGTTCGTTCGGTCAAACGGCAATTTCGGAGTGCAGGCAAAGGATATTTCGATCTTGATCATTTTGCTTGCCATGGCTAATCCCATGCAGCACTACCTGGGGTTTACGGCCATTCCGCTGCTCCTCTTCGTCTTGTCGATGACCTTCATTAAAAAGCGTAACATCCTGCCCATGGTTCTCGCCCTTTTCCTGCTGACCGTCAGCAGCCTCATCTGATCCTTCACCCCACCTCCGCATACTCCCGCTCGCGGAACTTGACCCCGAGTGAGTCGGCAAGCCTCCGCACGGCGGCGACATCGAGCCCCGGGACGGTGACGGCCGTGGCGACCACGGTGGGGATGTGCTTCTTCGCCTCGTTGAGGAAGGCGCAGACCCCGGCGAAGCCGTCGGCGCCGAAGGGGGTGTTGCAGAGGCGGGCATAGGTTTCGGCGTCGGCGGCGTTGAGGCTCACGGAGATGCTGTCCACCAGCCCCGCCAGCTCCGGCAGGACGTTGCGGCCATGGACCAGGTTCGCCTGGCCGTCGGTGTTGATCCGGATGCGATAGCCGCGCTTCTTCAGTTCGGTCGCCACCTCCCTGATGAGGTCGACGCGGAGCATCGGCTCGCCGAAGCCGCAGAAGACCACCTCGTCCACGGGGCCGGGATCGCCGATGGCGGCCATGACCTCCGCGAAGGTGGGCTCGTGGTCGAGCCGCAGGTAGTGCCCCTTGACGGTGAAGTCGTCGAACTTGGCGCAGAAGGAGCAGCGGTTGGAGCAGCGGTTGGTGATGTTCAGGTAGAGGGAGTTTCTGATCCGGTAGGCGATCTCGGTGGACTGGTCCTTGCCGCCGATACCGAAGAGGCGCCGGGCGTTCAGGGAGGTGATCCGCCCCACGTCCTCCAGGGTGAGCCCCTTGAGCTCTGCCACCTTTTCGGCGGTGAGCCGCACGTAGGCCGGCTCGTTCCGCTTCCCCCGGTGGGGAACCGGCGCGAGGTAGGGGCAGTCGGTCTCGATGAGGAGATGCTCGGTCCTGATGCCGCGCACCACCTCTCGCAGCTGTTCGTTGGAGGGGTAGGTGACGGTGCCGGGAATGGAGACGAAAAAGCCCATCTCAATGCATTCCCGCGCCATGGCGAGGTCGCCGGAGAAGCAGTGGAGCACCCCCCCCACCTCGGCGGCCTTCTCTTCGCGCATGATCGTCATCACCCGTTCGTGGGCGTCGCGGTCGTGGACGATGATGGGGAGTGCCAGTTCCCGCGCCAGGCGGATGAAGCGCCGGAAGACTTCTTCCTGTTCGGCGCGGGGGGAGCGGTCGCGGTAGAAGTCGAGGCCAATCTCGCCGATGGCGACCACCTTGGGGGAGGCGGCGAGTTCCCGGATCACCTCGTAGCAGCGGTCGGTGACGCGGGCCGCGTCATGTGGATGGATCCCGACGGTGGCGTAGATATGCTCGTATTTTTCCGCCAACTCGCAGGCGGCGCGGCTCGACTCCAGGTCGGCGCCGACGGTGACGATGTGGGAGAGGCCGGCCTCGGCGGCCCGCCGGAGCATCTCGTCGAAGTCGGCGGCAAAGTCACGGCCGTCGATGTGGGCGTGGGTGTCGATGAGAAAACCGGGGTGGTTCATGGCGCAAGTCCTTGTCGTTGAAATCGTAAAGGCGGCCGGAAATGCGCCGCCTCTATGGGGAAAGATAGCATCAACAGGGTGAGTCATTTCCACATTTCCTCGTCGACCTTTTCGAAAACCGCCGTGGCCCGTTCGAACTCGGCAAGGTCCTGTGCGTTCCAGGTTCCGGCCAGATGGTCGAGGTCATCGTAGACTACATTCCGTTTCTTCTCGATTCCCAGCGATTCCCTGAGAAGCTTGAGTACCACAGCGTTGACGCTGATATCCTCTCTTCTGGCTTTCTTCTTTAACGCCTCGGCAATGGTTTCATCTATACCGCGCAAAGTCATGGTGGTCATGGGTTTGTCTCCTTGATCCCCTGATGCTCCCGGATCAGCCTTTACCGAACAGCCAACAGAAGGCCGCTTATAGAGCGGAAATGTTCGTCGTAAGTGGCCAGCGCAAGACCATGCTGGAGTGCTGAGGCCGCCAGCCACAGGTCGTTGGACGGTATGGGGCGGCCTTTCTGTCTTAACTCTGAAAAAACCTGGGCATAGAATTCCGCGGTTTCTTCATCCAAAGTAATTACGTTAACTCTTGCTGAGTTGAGAAATTGATCCAGTTCCGTCCGGTTTTGCCGCTCTTTAGAGCCGCAGCGGAATCCGGCAAACAGTTCACCGAGAATGACGGAACTGATGCCGATATACTCGGCTTGCTGCAGGAGGACAACGGCGTCGGCGTCGTTTCTCTTGAAGGCTGTATAGAAGTTGGTGTCGATGATTATCCGCTTCATTCCCGCATCCACTGACTACGATATCATGTTGTAGTGGCATTGTAATGTCATTGTGCGATTCAGTCAACCGGTACCAGGAAGACCAAGGGGTCAGAGCCACTTCTTGCGCCGGAAGAAGATCACCATGGCGATGCTGATGAGGAGCATGAGCACAAGCACCACCGGGTACCCCCAGTGCCATTCGAGCTCGGGCATGTATTTGAAGTTCATCCCGTAGAGACCGACGACGAAGGTGAGGGGCATGAAGATCGTGGCGATGATGGTGAGCACCTTCATCACCTCGTTGGTCCGGTTGCTGAGGGAGGAGAGATAGACGTCGAGCATGCCGGAGAGCATGTCGCGGTAGGTGTCGACGGTGTCGATGGCCTGGACGGTGTGGTCGTAGACGTCGCGGAAGTAGACGATGGTCGCTTCGCGGATCAGGGTGGAGTCGCGCCGCTCCAGGCTGCCGATCACCTCCCGCAGCGGCCAGACCGCCTTACGCAGGAAGATCATGCTCCGCTTGATCCGGTGGATCTTGCGCTGGGTCTCGCGGGTGGGGCTGGTCACCACCTCCACCTCCAGTTCCTCGATCTCTTCGCCGATCTTTTCGAGGGCGACGAAGTAGTCGTCCACGATGGCGTCGATGAGGGAGTAGGCGAGGTAATCGGCCCCCATGGTCCTGATCCGTCCCTTGCTTCCCCTGATCCGCTCCCGGATCGGATTGAAGGCGTCCCCGGCAAACCCCTCCTGGAAGGAGATGACGAAGTTTTCGCCGAGGATCAGGCTGACCTGTTCCGTGGCGATTCCGAGCCCTTCCCGGGCCCGGAGCATCTTCAGGACGATGAACAGGTAGTCCCCGAAATCCTCCGCCTTCGGGCGCTGCTCGGTGTTGAGGATATCCTCCAGGACGAGGGGGTGGATCCCCTGGCAGTCCCCCAGCTGCCGGACGAGTTCGACCTCGTGGAGCCCCTCCACGTTGATCCAGGTGATGGCCGAGGCATCCATGAAGTAGAAGCATTCGTTGAGGGCCGTGATCTCCTTCTCCTCGAAGCCCTCCGGGGTGTAGTCGATGACGGTGATCCTGATCTCCCGGTCGCTCTTCTCCCCGATATGGATGAGGGTGCCGGGGGGGAGGCCGGCTTTCTCCGATCTCTTCGTGGCGGCAGGAGGATGTGGTGCCGGCAGCGGGGTGCCGGGTCGGCGGGTTTTCTTCATGACTCCACGATTACCAGCCGGTTCACCACCTTGTCAACTCCGAAGACGTACCAGGCGTCCGCCTCGGCCATATCCTTCTCCTTCGGTTTCGGGACCGCACCGTCGAGGGTGACGACCCGGTCGCGGCAGCTGACCCGGAGCTGGGAGGCGTTGACGAAGGGGTCCTTTTCCAGGACGAGCCGCACGGCGTCGGTGATCTCGTCGTCGTTGTCCTCCTCGGGGGGGATGATCTCGATGCCGTTCACCACGTCGCGGCTCCCCGGCACCCACCAGGCGAGGACCCCGGCGATCCGCTTGTGGGAGAGGCTCGTCACCCGGCCGTTGAGGGTCACGATCCCCCCGGCCACCTCCACCTGCAGAAGGCCCGTCGGTTCCCGGGGGGCCTCGCGCACCGATTCCCATTTCCCGAAGACGAGGGCGTGGATGGCATAGTCGGCGAAGGCCGGCTCCTGGACGAAGGCGTCGCAGACGTGGTCGCGGATCTCCATGTCCTCCATCGCCTCGGCCGGGGCGATCCGCAGCCGGTCCACGATTCCGTCCACCCCCGCGGTCGCCGCCGCCAGCTCCAGGGCGAGCTTCTTGGCGGCAATGTGCTCCACCTCCCCTTCAAGGGTGAGTATCCCGGCGTCCAGTTTCATCTGCAGTGGCCAGACGTGGAGATTGATATGCGGTTCCCGCTCGAAGGCCGCCTCGATCTCCCGGAGTATCGCTTCTGCTGGTTTCATGTCGGTTCCTCCTCTTTCCCGCTGACTGGTCTTGTGATCATTTTACCCAATTGCGCCGGGAATGCTGGTTCTTCGGAATCAACCTGATCCATGCGGCAGACTCCTATGCACAGGTCACGCAGTTGCGCCCCGCTCCCTTGCTCCGGTACATGAGCTCGTCGGTCCGCTTGATGAGGCTTCCGACCGAATCTTCGCTCGTGGCGATGGTGGCGCCGACGGAGATGGTGACACGGGCGACGGCGTCGCCGGCGGCGAGGCTGGATTCTTCCACGAGCCGGCGGAACCGCTCGGCGGTATGGGCGAGCTTCTCCAAGGAGACATTGGCGATGATGGCGATGAATTCCTCGCCTCCCCAGCGCCCCACCAGGTCGTAGGATCGTGCGGCGTGCTGGAGCGTGCGGGCGACCATCCGCAGCAGGTCGTCCCCCATATCGTGGCCGTAGCGGTCGTTGACCGTCTTGAAGTGGTCCAGGTCCAGCAGCATGACGCCGAAGCTCCAGCCGTAGCGGAACATCTCGTCGAAGCGGGACTGGAGATTGAGCTCGATGTAGCGCCGGTTGGCGATGCCGGTGAGGGGGTCGAGGAACACCATCTGCTGCAGCTCCTCGATCCGCTGGATATCGGCGATGCGCGCCGAGTTATCGCTGAACGCCTCCACGGCGCCGACGATTTCCCCGCCGCCGTTGCGGATCGGCGAGACGCGGACCTGCACCGGCACGCGGTGCCCCCGCTTGTGGTGAAGGTAGACCTCCGCCTCGCGGTGGATGCCGTCGACAAGGGTGTGGGCGATGGGGCAGTCGTGCTCGCAGAGGCTGCGACCCGTCCCGTCGACGTGGCAAAGGATGTTGTCGCGGCAGCGCGAGCCGATGACATCGGCCCCCGTGTAGCCGGAAAGCCGTTCAGCCCCCTTGTTCCAGTAGGTGATCCGCCGGTCGAGGTCTGCGAAGTACACGCCGTCGTACAGGCTGTCGAGAACCTGCTTGAAAAAATCATTGGTCTGTTTCATGTGCCCCCAACTGGTTTGCGTGATCGAATCAGATTGCCAAAGATGAGATGCCAAGACTAAGGAGCAAACTTAATGCCGTTTGCGTGACGGGCTTGCCCTCAATTGTAGTAGAAAGCGCCGCAATTTCCAGTGGAAGCATGATTGTTGGAGGCGTAATTGGGTACGAAGTTGTAAAATGCATATAAAACAAATAGTTATGTGGTGGCGGTGGCTGCTGCTCTCCATACTGAGTTGTTGACACTCGGAGGGGCTTCATGTCATAATTACGAAAATTTTTTAGCCAAACTAAAACATGGGAGGTGCCGAGGCAGCTCCCATCGTCGTATCAGCAGGCTGTTGAAAAACGTCATGAGAAGGCCGGGATGCTAGGCGCAAGCGAGCGGCAACAACGCAGACCGGCCCCGCAATAGTTTTGCAACAGCCTGAGAGAGGCCTATGGAAACCCCCAGCTTCGTCCACCTCCATCTCCACACCCAGTACTCCCTCCTCGACGGCGCCATCCGTCTCGGCGACCTGATCAGGAAGGTCAAGGACCACCACATGCCGGCGGTGGCGATCACCGACCACGGCACCATGTTCGGCGCCCTGGAGTTCTACCTCAAGTGCCGGGACAAGGGGGTGAAACCGATCATCGGCTCCGAGGTCTACATCGCCCCCGGTTCCCGCCTCGTGAAGGAGGCGCGGGGAGGGGAGGCGGGCGCCGGCTATCACCTCCTCCTTCTCTGCGAAAACCTCACCGGCTACAAGAACCTCTCCAAGCTCGTCTCCATCGGCTTCAAGGACGGCTTCTACTACAAGCCGCGGATCGACAAGGAGGTGCTCTCCCAGCACGCCGAGGGGCTCATCTGCCTCTCCGCCTGCCTGAAGGGGGAGGTGGCCTACCTCTGCGAGCGGGGGAAAATGGAGGAGGCGCTGGAGGTGGCCCGCTGGTACGCCGACCTCTTCCCCGACCGCTACTACATCGAGCTCCAGGAGAACACTCTCCCGGAGCAGGAGAAGGCCAACAAGGGGCTGCTGGAGGTGGCGCGGGAACTTTCGCTGCCGCTGGTGGCCACCAACGACTGCCACTACCTGAATCGCGAGGACGCCCGCGCCCACGAGGTGCTCCTCTGCATCCAGACCGGCAAGACCATGAACGATGCGTCGCGGATGCGCTTCTCCGCCGACGAGTTCTACGTCAAGACCCCGGAGGAGATGGCCGCCGCGTTCCACTACGCCCCCGAGGCGATCACCAACACGGTGAAGATCGCCGAGCGGTGCAACCTGGAGCTGGACCTCAAGACCTACCACTTTCCCCGCTACGTCCCCCCCGAGGGGAAGAGCCTGGACGACGTGCTGGAGGACGAGGCCCACCGGGGGCTTGAGGCGCGGCTGGTGGCCATCCGGGCCAAGAACCCGAACCTCACCCCGGAGCAGGAGAAGAGCTACCACGACCGGCTCCGGATCGAGCTCGACTGCATCAAGCAGATGGGGTTCCCGGGCTACTTCCTCATCGTGGCCGACTTCATCAACTGGGCCAAGGACCACGGCATCCCCGTGGGGCCGGGGCGGGGGTCGGCGGCCGGGTCGCTGGTCGCCTACTCCATCCGGATCACCGATCTCGATCCCATCCCCTACAACCTCCTCTTCGAGCGCTTCCTGAACCCGGAGCGGATCTCGATGCCAGATATCGACGTCGACTTCTGCCAGGACCGGCGCGAGGAGGTGATCCAGTACGTCACCGAGAAGTACGGCCGCGACAAGGTCTGCCAGATCATCACCTTCGGGACCATGTCGGCCCGGGCGGTCATCCGCGACGTCGGAAGGGCCATGGACATGACTTACGGCGAGGTGGACAAGATCGCCAAGCTCGTCCCGGAAGTCCTCGGCATCTCGCTGGAGAAGGCGCTCCAGCAGGAACCGAAGCTGAAGGAGATGGGGGAGGCCGATCCAAGGGTGAAGGAGCTTCTCGACGTCGCCCTCTGTCTGGAGGGGCTTGCCCGCCACGCCTCCACCCACGCCGCCGGCGTCGTGGTGGCCCCCGATATCCTGGAGGAGTTCTGCCCGGTCTACAAGGACCAGAAGAGCGGCTCCCTCACGACGCAATACTCCATGAAATACGTGGAGAAGATCGGTCTGGTGAAGTTCGACTTCCTGGGCCTCAAGAACCTGACCGTCATCGACAACGCGGTGAAGATGATCCGGGCCGGCAAGCGGCCCGACTTCGACATCGCGGCCCTGCGCGACGATGACGAGGAATCCTACAAGCTGCTGCAGGCCGGCAACACCACCGGGGTCTTCCAGCTCGAATCCTCCGGCATGAAGGAGCTTCTCACCAAGCTCAAGCCCTCCTGCTTCGAGGACATCATCGCCGTATGCGCCCTCTACCGGCCGGGCCCCCTGGGAAGCGGCATGGTGGACGACTTCATCGACCGCAAGCACGGCAGGAAGAAGGTGGTCTACGATCTGCCGCAGCTGGAGCCGATCCTGAAGGACACCTACGGGGTCATCGTCTACCAGGAGCAGGTCATGCAGATCGCCCGGACCCTGGCCGGTTACTCCCTGGGCGGCGCCGACCTCCTGCGCCGCGCCATGGGGAAGAAGGACCCGGCCGAGATGGCGAAGCAGCGCGACATCTTCCTGGAGGGGGCGAAGAACGGCGGCATCGACCTGCAGAAGGCAGGGGCCATCTTCGACCTCATGGCCAAGTTCGCCGAGTACGGCTTCAACAAGTCCCATTCGGCCGCCTATGCCCTGGTCGCCTACCAGACCGCGTACCTCAAGGCCCACTACCCGGTGGAGTTCATGGCGGCCCTTCTCACCGAGGACATGGGGAACACCGACAAGGTGGTGAAGAACATCGCCGACTGCCGCGAGATGGGGATCGAGGTGCTCCCCCCCGACATCAACGCCTCGCACCTCTCGTTCCGGGTCCTCGGCAACTCCATCCGCTTCGGCCTCGGCGCCGTGAAGAACGTCGGCGAGTCGGCCATCGAGGCGATCATCGAGGCGCGGCAGGAAGGGGAGTTCAAGGAGCTCTTCGACTTCTGCGAGCGGGTGGATCTCCGCAAGGTCAACAAGCGGGTGGTGGAGGCGCTCATCAAGTGCGGCGCCTTCGACTCCACCGGGGCCAGGCGCTCCCAGCTCATGGCGGTTCTGGAAGACGCCATGGCCATCGGCCAGAAGATCCAGCAGGAGAAGGAGAGCGCCCAGGTGTCGCTCTTCGGCACCGAGGAGATCGTCCGGACCAACGGCAACGGCAAGGGGAGGGTGCAGCTTCCCGACATCCCCGAGTGGGACGACAAGATGCTCCTCGGCCTGGAGAAGGAGGCCCTCGGGTTCTTCATCACCGGCCACCCCCTGGGGCGCTACGAGAAGGATATCCGGCGCTTCGCCACCGCCGACACCGCCACCCTCGACGAACGTGCCGACAAGAGCGAGGTGAAGGTCTGCGGCGTGGTCGCCTCCCTCAAGGAGCTCATCACCAAGAAGGGGGACCGGATGGCCTTCGCCACCCTGGAGGACCTGGTCGGCTCCGTGGAGATGGTGGTCTTCCCCGAGACCTTCGCCGCCGCCTCGGAGCTTCTCAAGTCCGACGACCCGCTGCTGGTCACCGGCACCGTCGACAGGGGGGAGAAGAGCACCAAGATCATGGCGAGCGAGGTGGTGCTGCTGCGGGACGTGAGCGCCCGGGAGACGAAGCGGGTGGTCTTCACCCTCGCTGCCGAGGGGCTGGAGCGGAGCCGGCTGGAGTCGCTGCGGGGGATCATCGCCCGCTATCCCGGCCCGTGCAGCGCCGCCGTCGCCATCGAGGTCCCCGAGTGGTTCCGCACCGTCATCGCCGCGGCCGATTCCTGCACCGTTGCCCCCAGCGAAGAAATGGTGATGGAAGTGAAGCACCTGTTCGGCTATAATGCCGTTTCTTTTGAATGAATTACGCTGACAAGGAGATCAGATAATGGCTGTCATCGCCCCGCTGGAGTTTGAGAAACCGATCGTCGAGCTGGAGAAAAAGATCCAGGAACTGATCGAGATCGCCGGAGACAACGAAGAGCTGAAATCCGAGGTCGGCACCCTGGAGAAACGGGTCGACAAGATGCGGGAGACGGTCTTCGCCAACCTCTCCCGCTGGCAGATGACCCAGGTGGCCCGGCACATCAACCGCCCCTTCACCCTGGACTACCTCAACCTGATCTTCACCGATTTCGTGGAACTGCACGGCGACCGCCTCTTCGGCGACGATCACGCCATCGTCGGCGGTCCGGCCCGGCTTGACGGCGAGCCGGTCATGGTCATCGGTCACCAGAAGGGACGCGACACCAAGGAGAAGGTCTACCGCAACTTCGGCATGCCGAACCCGGAGGGATACCGCAAGGCGCTGCGCCTCATGGAGATGGCCGAGCGGTTCCGGATGCCGATCATCACCTTCGTCGACACCCCCGGCGCCTACCCCGGCATCGGCGCCGAGGAGCGGGGCCAGGCCGAGGCCATCGCCCGCAACCTGCGCGAGATGGCAAGCCTTACCGTGCCGATCATCGTCGTCATCGCCGGCGAGGGGGGCTCGGGCGGGGCGCTCGCCATCGCCGTCGGCGACCGGGTGCTCATGCTCCAGTACTCGATCTACGCCGTCATCTCCCCCGAAGGGTGCGCCGCCATCCTCTGGTCCGACGGCACCAAGGGTGAGCAGGCCGCCGAGGCCCTCAAGCTCACCGCCTGGGACCTCAAGGAACTGGACGTCATCGACGAGATCGTCGCGGAGCCCCTCGGCGGCGCCCACCGCGACCACGAAGCCATGGCCAGGACGCTGCACGATGCCCTTTCCCGCCACTTGAAGGAGCTCAAGGGGATTTCCCCCGAGCAACTGGTGGAGGAGCGGTATCAGAAGTTCAGGAAGATGTCCCGGTTCGCCGAATAGGCACCCGGAGAGCTGGACCGACACTAAAGGCTAAAGGTGATGGCCGGATTTCCCCGTGTCCTTCGTCCTTTAGCCTTTAGATATTTCAGCAGGCTGTTGGGGAGCATAATGGAAGAGCGGATTCAGAAGATACTTTCCCGGGCAGGGATCGCCTCCCGCCGCGAGGCCGAGCGGATGATAACCGCGGGGCGGGTGACGGTTAACGGCACGCCGGTCACCGAACTCGGCGCCAAGGCGGACCCGGAGCGCGACCGGATAACTGTCGACGGCAGGCCGGTTGCCGTGGAGGAAAAGCGGGTCTACATCCTCCTCAACAAACCGGTGGGGTATGTCACCACGATGAAAGACCCCGAGGGACGCCCCATCGTCACCGACCTTCTGAAGGGTGTGGGGGTGCGGGTTTTCCCGGTGGGGCGGCTAGACTACAACACCGAGGGGCTGCTGCTCCTCACCAACGACGGGGCCTGGGCCAACCGCCTCGCCCATCCGCGCCACGAGGTCGACAAGGAGTATCTCGTGCGGGTGCGGGGAACCGTCGCGAAGGAACAGATCAACCGCATTGCGCTGGGAGTCGAGCTCGACGACGGAAAGACCGCTCCCGCCCGGGTCGCCGTTACCAAGCAAAGCGACAACAATACCTGGATCTCCATAACCATCCACGAGGGGCGTTACCGGCAGGTCCGCCGGATGTGCGAAGCGGTGAGCCTCTCGGTAGTGCGCCTGCGGCGGGTCCGGTACGGCTCCCTTTTCCTGGGAGAGCTGAAGGTCGGGGAGTTCCGGTATCTGACGCCGGCAGAGGTGAAGGCGCTGGACGAACCCCGACCCCGTCGGCCTCGATAACAAATTCTCATGCGGGGTGCCGGAGAAAATTGCAGTGGCCGTAAAAGGTGGACCACTGTGGACAGGTGGGCAATTTTAGATAAAGCGAAAGGGGTTAGCCGGTTGGCTGACCCCTTGATTTGAAGACTGGAACGGAATTAACCTTGTAATGTATTGTTTTGTTTGACATTTGCCATGCTATTTTTTGGAACATACCTCCAAAAGTACCTCAAAAA
The DNA here is from genome assembly GCF_027327745.1 of Geobacter sp. Taxonomy (GTDB): domain Bacteria; phylum Desulfobacterota; class Desulfuromonadia; order Geobacterales; family Geobacteraceae; genus Geobacter. The sequence goes on along the minus strand of NZ_DAHVYG010000024.1, from coordinate 4,498 downwards.
ATTCTCTTCCAGAAGTTTCCCCTCAGAGGAATCACGCGACCAAAGTAACAAAGTGCGTTGCTTTTTTGCAGTCTTTAATAGGATTGGGGGACTATTTTCTCTCAAGACTCTCCAGCATTCGCAGGTAGTCGCGCTGGCTTTCCCAGACCATGCTGGAAAGGAGATTCACGAATGGCGCGACGTTGCCGGTGTTGCTCTCCCTGACAGTCGTTAGGTACTCGCTGCGCAGCACCGGCGGGATGATGGTCACCGGGTAGCCCTCCTGGAGGAGGGCCAGGTTCATCAGCAGCCGGGCGGCCCTACCGTTGCCGTCCACGAAGGGGTGGATGGTGACCAGCCGGGTGTGCAGGAGTGCTGCGAACTCGATGGGATGCTTCTCGCCACGGAGGCGGGGGATCTCCTCGGCAAAGGCGTCCATCAGCTCCTTCAACTCGCTCGGCGCGGGAAAAACAACATCGGTGCCGGTGACGATGATATTCTGCTTGCGGTAGTGGCCGGCGTTGGCCTCGCCGATGCGGTAGTAGAAGAGCTTGTGCAGCCTCAGGATGTCTCGCTCGGTGATCTCCTTGTGTCGAGCGAGCTTCTGTAGATAGTCGAAGGCCTCGGCGTGGCCGATGGCCTCGAAGTGGTCCTTGAGCGGCTTGCCGCCGATGGTAATGCCGTCCTCGATCACAACCTTGGTCTCGGTCTCGGTCAGGCTGTTTCCTTCCAGGGCGTTGCTTGACCAGGTGAGACCAATGCGGAAGTATTCCTGCAACTGTTTGAGCGCTTGGCCTTTCAAGGGGCGGTGCTGCTTGATCTCCTGCTGGAGTTTGTCAGCGTCCGCGATCCGGTTGGCAAATGTCATGGCGCTATCCCGCCTCTTGGAGGAATGTTGCAAAGGCGTTCAGTTCTGCGATCAACTTCTCCAAGACCGGTTCAATGTCGGAGATCAGCCTTTCTACCTTTTCCGGGTTCAGGTGGTATGTATAGACATTCCGGACCACATGCCGAAAGCCGCGATAATCTTCCAGCATATCGCGAAGTTCTTGAGAAATGACAGCAGGCCTGACTTCCGGGATCTCCATGCTCATCTGGCTCAGCAATTCTTGATGCCAGTTGGGAGCACTCGGCACGCTGCCATCCACGGTGGCGGCAATTTTTTCGAATATCTTTTCAAGCCCGGAGTAAAAACTATGCAGATTCAGGGCAACACTGTCGAGGTAAAAGGTATCATTCTGGCTTTTGGCTCTTTCCCACCCCTCCGTGGCGCGCTCAACGAGAAGCGCAAGCTCCGGCAATTCAGTTTTTATCCTCGCGGCAATGATAGCGCCAGGTTTGCTCATAGCTCAACTCCTTCTCTTTGGATATGCTGCCGCAACGACTCGGAGCAGTCTTCAACGTCCACAAGGTCAACCTTGAAGAGATCGCTGAAGCCGCTGGCAAAGGCAACCGCTCGATAATAATCCGCAGGAGATATCCCCCACACGGCAAGGTCGATGTCTGACCAACGGTGGAAATCCCCTCTGGCAAGAGATCCGAAAAGCATAACCCTGCTCGCACCAAAACGGCCTTTAAGCTCTTTGGCTATGGCGGATGCAGCGGCCTTGGCGCTTTCCGCAGCGGATGAGGTGCGTTCATCGGCAATGGAGCGGAATGGATGGTATTGCTTCCAGAGTGCGGGCGGTATGTCTTTTGCTGTTCGTGAAGGCATGTTCTATTCCTCTTTTAAAGCTTATCACAGAATTGGGAACCGAAACCCAAGCGAATAATCAGACAAGGGGCATTTTAACTACCTCACCTTCTCCGCCAACTGCCGATACACGTCCCGCCCCTGCGCATCACGTTTTTCCGCCATGAGGAAGAGCCCTTTCCCGCCGCTCTTTTCCTCCCAGAGCATGCCGATCTGTCGTTTCTCCTTTGAATCGTCGTTGGTCTTGTAGGCCTCCCCCTTGTACTCGACAACGAGTATCCTTCCGTCGTGCAGCTCGGCCACGAAGTCGGGATAGAAGCGGTCGGTGGCCGTCGGGAGCCAGAAGGAGGCCCTCGGCTGGTTGGCGAGGTTCCGGACCCAGTGCTTTACCTCCTTCAGCGCGGCGATGGCGCAGGCACACTCGAACTCCTCCCCGCTGTTCTTCATTTCTCCGATTACCGGGTAGTAGTGTTTTTTCGAGAGGTCAAAGCGCCCCTGGTAATACCAGCCGGCGGGGTAGACATTCGGGTCGTAGCTGAAGGCGTAATCGAAAGTCGTTTCCACCCCGGACTGCGGACCGAAGAGGGTTTCCTGGTAGCCGCGGCCGCACGCTTCCTGGCGGAAACCCTTGATCTTCTCCACCAGCAGCTTGGCAAGGATGAAGCGGCTGCGCACCAGCGCCGCCATGTCGAGCCCGCACCGCTCCCGGAGATCGGCCACCGTCCGGCGCAGGAATTCGAGTATCACCTCCTGACGCACGTCGGGTTGGCGTACGTTCTTGTCGAGCCAGCGGACCAGATTAGCCTCCGTCCAGTCGGTGTTCACATGGCTCAGGTCGAGCTGCTCCTCAAGGTCCACCAGGCTGTAAACCACCTTCTTCCCCTTGATGTCGAACTCGAAGGTCCGCGCCCCCTCGTCGATGGCGATCTCGGACGGGGTCAGGGCATGGGGAAAATCGAGGAGGCTCCACCCGCACACGTCGAGGAAGAGCTCCTTCTCCGCCAGTTCCAGTTCCCCTTGCACCATGACGCAGAGGCGGGGCGCCCGGAACGTCTCCCCCCGCTCTGACGGAGACAGGGTTTTCAGGAGATAGCGCCGGTGGGAAACGATGGCCTTCCGCAGCTCCGCTTGGGCCTTCTTCGGGGCCGCCGCGACGATCCTCTCTTCAAGTTCGTCGGAAATCTCCCCCCTTACGGTGAGTCGGAGATCGCCACCTTCGCCATGCTCAAGCGCGATCCCCGCCGGCGCCTCCCGCTTGATCCATTCATACTGGTAATCCTCGCCGCAGGTCACAACCAGAGGCTCCGGCTCCCTTCGCGACCAGAGCGGCAGATCGTCTTCGGAAAAGAGCGGCTGCTGTGGAGCCTGGATGAACTCTGAAGCTTCTTCCTCCTCGAACCCCATGGAGACAAGCCGGTCGTGTAGGTCGTTGGCAGCTTGGGCGAAGCTGGGGGAGGAGACGAAGGCGTATGCCTTGTTCAGTTCGTCCTGGTTTCGGCGCTCCGCGTAGGGCATCCGCAGGACCCGGCCGAGGAGCTGCTCCACGTCCTTTCCGGAATGGATATTGGCCGCAGAGCAGAAGACATAGGCAAAGGAGCAGTCCCACCCCTCCTTGAGCGCCTCCACGGTGATGATGTACTCCACCTTGCAGCGCCGGTCGAACAGGTCGATCCCGTCCAGTTCCCGCTGGCTGCCAGTGGCAATGGCGATTCGTTCCCGTGGGATAATCTCGTTCTCCACGAGGTGCTTGAGCACCACCTCCACCGTTACCTCGCGCTCCTTGCTCTCCGCCTGGAAGAGGACGATGGGGCGGATGAAGGCGCCATCCCCCTGGGCCATCTCCTCCAGCTTCTTCCTGGTGAGCACCGCGTCCCGTACCGCCTCCTGCCAGTTCTTGTGCTCCTTTAGGATGATCGGGAGCTTGATCATCTCCTCCGCCTTGAGCTCGGCGGCCGAGACCCGGCAGATCACGTTGCTGCCGCTGGCGCGGTTCGTGTCCGGGGTGGCGGTGAACTCGACGATGCAGGCGGGGCGGATGCGCTGCAGGACCTCAAAGGTGAGGGCGGTGCGGGCGTTGTGGGCCTCGTCCATGATGACCAGCGGCTTGTGCAAATGGAGCAGATTGGCGAATGAAAACTTGATCTTCCCCCGGTCCGGTCCCTCCTCGATCCGCTCCAGACCCGGTGTATTCGGAGTCACCCGTGCGAAGTGGGGCTCGTAATTTTCATTGTGGGCGTAGATGCGGCGTCCCTCGGTCTTGTCCACCCGGAGCGTCGCCATGGTGCCGACGATCACGCACGCCCGCTCGATCAGGTCCTGGGGCCGGATCGTCTCTACTTCGGCGATGTCGAATACCGCCACCCGTCCGTCGAAGGCGTTGTCTATCGCCTCGCGGTATGGGTGATGGGGCTTCTTCAGCGCCTCCAGGGTCTGGCTGCGGATGGTGTTGGTCGACACGAGCCAGAGGACCACCGGAAAATCCTGCTCCAGGTAGCTCGTGGCAGCCGTTGCCACGGTGTGGGCCGCCAGCAATGTCTTGCCTCCGCCGGTGGGGATGCGGACACAGACGTAGGGGGCGGTCTCAAGCCCATCGATGGCGAGGTAGGGACGGCCCGGAGTTTCGGCCGCCTGCATGAGCTCGTCGTAGGCGCACTTCGGGTCGCCGGAAAGGCGCGCCGCCTCCAGGTAGCGTTTGAGGGTTTCGAGGGTACGGCGCTGATAGGGTTTCAATATGAGCATGTAAATTACCTTACTCCCTCTCCCATTTGCGGGAGAGGGTAACATTACTGGCTCCCTCCCCCCTCAGTGGGGGAGGGCAGGGGAGGG
>NZ_DAHVYG010000023.1 GCF_027327745.1 Geobacter sp. | reverse complement strand
ACCGTAAATCCCTGCGAATTCAGCCACGCAGTTCTTTCATCGTCCTTTTCCCTCTCAAGTGCATGCTGCCCGCCGTCGGCTTCAATGATCAGGGTTCGCTCGTAACAGACGAAGTCGGCGATGAACCTGCTGATCTGCTCCTGACGTCGGAACTTAAGCCCTTCGATCTGCTTTGTGCGCAGATGCTTCCAGAGCAGTTTTTCTGCGTCTGTCGCTTCTTTTCTCAGGTTTCGTGCCGTTTCGGTAAGGTTCAGCGGCATTGCTGTTTCACCTTCTCACCCTCCCCCTAGCCCCCTCCCATCGAAGGGAGGGGGAAAATAATTACTCCCTCCCCCCGCTGTGGGGGAGGGCCGGGGTGGTGGGGGGCCCCTTATAAGAGAGGGATGGCGAGAGGGTCCGTCATACCGTCACCCCCTCCCGCTCCACGTTGCGGTAGTAGGAAAGCCCCTTGACCACGGCGCTCCGGAACCGTTCCTCTGAAAAAACCTTGAGCGAGATGATCGGCTTGAAGTCGTGGTCCCACATGACGTTGTAGGCAATTTCGTCGAGAGCCTGCTCAAGTGCCGGGGTCTTCTCGTCCACCAGAGCGACGAGATCGAGGTCCGAATCCTCCGTTGCGTCCCCCCGCGCCCGTGAGCCGTACATGATCATCCGCCGTATGTGCTGCTTTACCTCCACCGGGAGACGCTGCTTGAGTTCTTCAATGAGTGCCTTGTCCAGTTCGCCCATGAATCAGCTCCTATCGTGCCTTGATATCGTAAGGGATCTGCCGGAAGGTGATGTTTTCCCGGCGCAGCCGCTCGCTGCTCAGGCGCGAGGTCTCGCCGTAGATCACCTTCGGTCCGTCGTGGGGAGGGAGGATTTCCAGGAGCTTGCCGGTCAGCACATTGCCGCCGTCCGGGCGCTTGTCTCCGAGGATGCCGTTGAACAGGAGGTAGTAGCCAACGCCGTTGTGGATACCCAGTAGGGGCGAAGCATGCTTCGCCCTTGGTGTTTCTCCCTCTCCCCCGGTGGGAGAGGGCCGGGGAGAGGGGGCAGCCCACGGCGTCCGCGTATCGCAGAACCAGACATGGGCCGCCAGGGTGCGGAAGGTTATGGCACGGTTGATCCGGCCGTATTCATCGAAAATCGCCTCGCCGAGCCGGTAGAAGCGATAGCCTCCGCCCCCCTGCCAGTTTACAGCTTGGGAAATCCCGCCCTGCTCGCCTTCGATCACCTTCTTCAGGCGCGGCGCGCAGTGGGTCACGGCGTGCTCACCCATCTCGATGCCGATGTAGCGGCGCCCCATCTTATGGGCAACGGCGGCGGTAGTGCCGGAACCGAGGAAGGAGTCGAGGACGAGGTCGCCGGGGTTGGTGGATAGCTCTATGATGCGCCGGAGCAATCTTTCCGGTTTCGGAGTATCAAAGGCGTCGGATGTTCCAAAAAGTTGGTTAATCTCTTTCTTCGACTCCTGATTGTGCCCAACTTCTTTGTTTGTCCACCATGTCCAAGCGCTTATACCTTGTACTTCAGACAAGAATGTCTTCACACGAGGTCTAGCTTTACCACCCTTGCCAAACCATATACGGCCTTCTTCTTTTAGGCGCATGAACTCTGGTTCGATATTCCCCCAGCACCTTCCGCCGGGAGGCTCATACTCGGCTCCACCAGGGGTTATGATTTTGTACATTTGGTTTGGACGCCATCCTTGCGCGGTGAAGTCGGAGGACGCCCAAGGACCTCTCGGGTCATTGTCGGGGTTTTTGTAGTTTGAAGCTTGCTCTTCTGTTACTGAGAGCTTATTGAGTTTAGTTTTTTCGGCGTCCTTCCCATAAACGAGTATGTGGTCATGGGCAGCACCAAGTGCCAACCGAGCTTCTGGAGAAGTGCGTTTCTGCCAAAGCACATTCGCCACAAAATTCCGCCGCCCGAACACTTCATCCATGATCACCTTGAGGTAATGCCCCTCGTTGTCGTCGATAGACACCCAGATGCTTCCCTCCTCGGCAAGCAGATCCCGCAAGAGCTCCAGGCGCGGGTAGATCATCGCCAGCCACTGGCTGTGCTCCAGGTTGTCGTCGTAATGCTCGAAGGCGGAACGGGTGTTATAGGGAGGGTCAATGTAGATGCACTTCACCTGCCCGGCATAGTATGGCAGAAGCGCTTTGAGGGTATCAAGGTTATCGCCATGGATCAGCATATTTTCGGCGCAAACCAGCTTTGCACCCTCCCCCTCACCCCCTCCCATCGAGGGAGGGGGAACGTTACTTGCTCCCTCGCCCCTTGTGGGAGAGGGTTGGGGAGAGGGGGCACAATATGAAAGCTCCGATACTTCCTCCAGAAGCCGGTACGGCGCATTCTGCGCCAGTTTCAGGTCATTTTCTCTTGTTAGCCAGGTAAGGACAGGCATAAACTCCTCTAACTACTCGTAATCAGCCGGTTGTCTGTTTTTTCGTTCCGTTGTCGATCAACTGCTTTGCCGTCGGATGCCGCAAATGCGTGAGGAAAAGGTGTTCGCTCCCCCTGAAGAGCGGCTTGAATCCAGCCTTCTGATAGCTTTTGCGAAGCTTTCCGGCAATCGTCTTCTGCTCGGCTTGCGACAATCGCGGCAGCTCCCACACCCCGGCCACGTTCTCGGGATCATCGGCAGTCATCGGCCACGGCTTCAGCGCCACAATATCCCGCTCATCGAATCGCTCGGCAATCGCCAAGGCCAGGATGCCGCCTAACCCCTGCCCGCGATACTCCGGCATCAGGAGAATCGACTTGATCAATACGACATTGGCGTAATCGATGAGTTCGTCTGCTACGGCGGGAATAAGCTCATCATTCTCGAACAACTCTTCGTAGAGGTTGCTCAGGTCGGTGGAGTGCCCATCGAAGATCTCGAACAATGCCCATGCATCATCATTAATGATCTGGTCCATTTTGACTTCGAAAACCTTGGCTTGGCCGATCATTTCCCGGTCATCGCCGTAGAGGATGTCGATGTGGATCGTGGAAACGTAGTGGCCCGGGTCGTCCCTGTGGATGGGGCTCCAGGATTTTGCGGCGAGGGAGATGTGGTGCGGGTCGATGTGCATAAGGCTAGCCTTCTCTTGTCACGGAACAGAGAAATTTCTTCAAAACGGATGAACTCTTTTCCCTCTTCTAACAAATCAACTACGTTCCGCTAGATTCCCCGTCCCGCTAGATTCTAGCTAGATTCTCTGTCGGTCCCGATTTGCCTTCAGAATTTCATCTATGGCGTTCTTTACCACGGTGTTAACATCTTTCTTTATGTCGCATTCCCATACAACAAGAGCCTGCCAACCAAGTTTTGCCAAATCGTTCTGATTGGTTTTGTCACGCGTCACGTTTGCTTGGATTTTGTTCTGCCAGAATTCTACATTTGTCTTGGGCATTTTTGATTTAATGCATCCTTCGTGATGGTGCCAGAAACAACCGTGAACGAAAATGACGCATTTGAACCTTGGAAGGACAATATCTGGTTTGCCGGGGAGGTCTTTGCGGTGAAGCCGAAAGCGGAAACCCGCTGAATGCAGTGCAGATCGAAGGGCCAGTTCGGGAGAAGTCCCTTTTGTCCTGACCTTGCTCATCATTCGGCTTTTCTGCGCAGAAGGTTTTGTTGTTATCATTATAGATTACAGATACCTTAAGACTGATATGTGTGACCTCATTTTCCTCGCCCCATTTATGTTCTTTCCTTTATGACGCTTTCAATCTAAGCCATTCTGATTCAGTAAGTCCAACGCGGCTTAACTCTCTGGCAAATTGTTCTGCAGCTCGCTGGGCATGTTCAGGTTTAAGCTGTGCGATCCATTGATATTCATTTTTCTTGTCATCCGAGAACAGATATCCAGAGTCAGTATTTCCATCTGCAGCGACCCTTTTCTTATGGTTGGCGGAGAACTCAATGACTGCTCTATTTTCTTTAGTTGGATTCAGAAGTAATTCGCAGTGGTTATTCCCGGCGGGAACAATATGAGTGGCTTTTTTAGGAGACTCGTCCAAATAGCAAAAAAGAAATGGATTACTTCCTGTCAGCCGAACGCTATCACAAAGGGGTTGAAGACATAAAAGGTAACGCTTCTTGCCTTTACTCTCCCTTAATATTGCACCCAACTTAAGAAACCGTCTTTGGTTATCGTAATGTGTTCTTTGGCTCATCAATACTGCCAGTTGTTCCATGGTTGACATGTCTGGCTGCGGTGGTGCGCTCTTATCATCCGGGCAAAGTAAAGATTGAAGTTGCTTCTTTGATGGAGTTGGATTCAGTTGGTGTCTGCTAGTAGCTTCGTAGCCAAACCGGCAGAAATCAGCTGCAAAGCTTTTTATTGCAGCTCCATGTATTAAAGCTTCGGCATGTTTTCCCAAGTCTGCCCGGTTGCACCAGTCATCTACGACCGAGTCGGGGAAAAGAGGAGATCCCAGGGTGTCTTCAAGAACGGCCTGAATTTCCGCAACGAGCAAAGGAGTTATGTGATCAAAAGCCTCTTCGTGTGGCAGACTCAGTGCGCGGTGGGTCAGAAACGCTGCATCTAATCCCGAATGAAACTTGGTCAGAATTTTCCGACTTTGCTTTCTGATTGTAGCAAGACCCATCAGGATGCCGCCCTGCAGCAAACCATCAGTCAGCTTGCAGAATTCAGAAACTGCTCTGTCTGCTAATTCAGCTTCATTCACTTCAAATGGTTTGAATTGATCAGGTCTGCTTGCCGGTTTTCCCAGTACAACGACGCGTGCATTTAAAGTGTGAAATGCAAGCCCTTTATCTGCAGCTTTGTGTTCGATTTTATCAGTTAGTTTAGCCGTCAGTTTCTCGGATACCTTATCCGCAATGTCAAAAAGGTTTGGATTGTCGGTGTAGACCAAGACCAGTCTTAACTGGTGTGGGTCTTCTTGCAAGCTTTGTAGAACCAAATTTTCAATAAGAGTTTTCGCTTTTTCGCCGGCATCACCGTGAAGATCCCAATCAACAATTACAATATCTGCAGATGCACATAGCTTGTAAGTGTCTGATTCTATGCCTACGGAATTTTTTTTGATGGGTTGGTGCAATGAGCAGACAATACGTTTTTTGGCAAAGCTGGCTTGAATGTCGTGAGGGGAAAATGGGGGAACTTCTACTGGCGCTTCGGAGGCATCATCTGAAACATTGGGAATTTTTTCCTCTGCAATTTTTGTGGCAGGTTTCCTGACTTTGGGACCAGAGGCTTTCTTCTCCTCTATAACCGTACCTGTGGGCGAGGGCGCGTAGATTTTGTCGTCAACAAAGACTACTGTTTGGACGAAATCCTCGACAGCAGCTCTCGAAAAGCTATCCATCGTCAATGCATTACTCATCTAATCCCCCCGGACACAAAATTTCAAAAGTTGCCCCGCGTTCCTTGCTTCCTGACTGCGCAACATCCAAATCCATGCCTTCTTTTCGTAGAGCTTTTTTGGAGATGAATAAACCAAGCCCTCTTCCTCCAGGCTTACGTGAGAATCCCTGTTCAAAAATAGCTTCAATATCCCTGTTATGAATAGCTGGCCCGTTGTTGCTTATGAGGTAGGCATCCCCCGAAAAGTCTAAGGTTATGATTCGCTGTTCTTGAATATCTTTGAGCCAGAATACAGCGTTATCAATGATGTTGACAAAAACGGGATATATTGTGGATGGGTATCCAGTGACCTCAGAGTCAATAAAGTCCTGAGTGACTATCAATTCGATATCATGTCTTTTAAATCGAACGTTGAATAATGTCCTAACATAGTGGTTAATCTCGCTGCCTTTGATTATTGTTCGTTTACGTTGCAGCCGACGTTGCAAAGGAGTGAATAAATTTAGATGAGCGTCAAGGTGGTCAAAATTGGTTCTTATTTCTTGATAAAGAGGAACTAAGTCGTCATTTGCTCTTGCCCAAGAACCAAGTTCGCGGAGTTTGTGCCGAATCCCTTTTATTGCGGCTACGAACTCATGGTTAATCACTGCAACAGCTAAGCCTAGCTGGACAAGTTCTGCATCGGTATCGGCCTGTTCCTTGAGATTTTGTAACTCCGTATCCATAGCCTCAATCATATCGAGGTGCCCGGTCTCTGCTTTTTGCTCCATGTTTTCAGCAATACTTGTGAGCATTTCACGAACCCGCCCAAGTGATTCCGTGTTCCTTTGTCCAACCTCTTCAATTCGAAGCTCATACATTTGCCGGATTTCTTCAGCATGTTGCGGGGATATATCTACAAAGTCCTGCTCTGCAAAGTCTATCTCCACCTTTTTCACAATGTTTCTGAATTCCTGAATCGCGTTTCTGGCTGTATCAATTGCTACACGGCGAGTATCGGTCGCTGCTTTCTCTAGCAAGCCAGCTTCTGATTTGACTTCTGTCTCTCGATTCTTCGCAACCTGATCAATCAGGCTTTTCAAGCGACGGCGCTGATCAATATAGATACGTGCCTCTTCTGCCATTATGCCTAAGGTTTCTGCGACTTCCTTGGAGAAGGGCGAAAACAGCTCGGTTTCTAAACGTTCTTGCTCACGTTGATATGCTGCCCAGTCTCGCTCAAGCTGTTTTGTGAGCCCTACGCCTCTTGGTTTAGCAATCTGATAACTGCGTCGAATTTCAGCCAAACGTCGATTTGCCTCATTTTCAGCTTCGAGGAGTTCTTCGGCTGCTTCATCCGGATTATCCATTTTTGACGCGGACTTCATGCGCGCATGAACTTGTAGACGCAACGAATCTACTTCTGCTTCGGGAATCTTTTGTGAAGTACTCTGAAAAAAAGAGTCGAGTGCTGCTGTCAGATTTTTTCTTTTTGTGCCGACTTGTTTGTCTCGTTTCCTGCGAGCGTTTTCTAATCGATCCAGCTCGGTTTTTCTTTCGCGAAAGTAGTCGCCAAAGTCAGCATCTTTTCTAAAAAAATCCGCTGCCAGCTGAACAAAGAGGTGTTCCAAAATATCTTTAAGCTGTCTATATACTTTGTCTTTTTGAAATCCCTCGCGTCCCGCTTTTTCCTGCAACCGGCTATTCTCTTCACGCGTCAGACACACCGCACCGTAAATACGTCTGTAAGAGAAAAAATAGTGAGTCATTCCTCTATTCCGTCTGGTTTCAATGTTTAGCCAGTCAAAATCAGTAGTACCGTAAGGGAGTATTCTGATTCCGTCGCGGTAGACGTAGATGCCCCCGATTTGTTCAAGTTTATAGCTGATCCTTGCGTAGTCGTCCGGGTCAGCGTTACTTTCGCTTTTGTTGCCCTGTAGGTATCCAAATTCAATGCTGAATGGACCGCATAACGTTTCCTTCCCTGCACCCCTATTCCATGAAATTACATGATTCTCGTATTCTTTCTCATAAACGCGAACGGTTCCTTTAAACTGGCCGTATTCGTTTATGTCTCCGCGAATATATTGGTCGGCACATTCAAGGTCATGTTTTGTGAAGAACTCACCTGGTCCAATCAGATTCTCATTAGCTTCATCCGAAGGCCAATAGCGAAATGCAGTTTCCATCGGCAGTGACGTAATTGTGGAGAATGTTGAATTGCAGAATCCCAACAGAAGCTTAGAGAATTCTTTTGTACTGGATTGCCGTTCTCGTTCTATTTCAGCCCTTAATTCTTCATTGGCAGGTGTGATCAAAAAATGAGTTCCGGCCCCACTTCCCGCTAATGACAACCCTTCCAGAAAATCAGCCAAATCTTCTGGGTCGATTTGAACGTCTTTCATCTCATCAAGGACAGTCGTGAAATCACATTGCGGGTATTTGTCCTGCAGTAATTCGACATGATTCTGGTTTTGGTTAACTAACGCTCTAATCTCTTCTGCGTTTGGTAAAGACCCACCTGAAATCGTAATAACCGGGAAATCAAGATCATCCAAATTCAGAGAAGGGATTGCAAAAAGTCCCCAGTGAATGAAACAGATGGTCAAATCACTTAAACGACGACCTCTCTTTGCTCTTGTTAAAACTAAAACCTGGGAACCCAGTAGAGCTATGGCCAAGCGACCGATACCTTTTTCACCCATGATTGCTCGTTTGGGCTTTTCCGCGGGTCTAAACATCTCATTATGTGACGCGGAATCAAGCTTGCTTTCTGTCCCAAGGACAAGCCAACGGTTTTCAAACTCCTCTTTAGTCATTCCGATTCCGTCGTCGCGAATGACGAGCAGGTTGTCTGATCGGAAATAGTCGACTTCTACATGATCGGCATAGGCATCGTGGGCATTTTTGAAAAGTTCACTTATGGCAGTTGAAACGTCTGCAATTTGCTGACGTCCGAGCATGTCAACCGCTCTGGCGCGAGTTTTAAATTTAGCCATTTATTGCCTCAACATGCTTTATGAAATATTTTCCCATAGCAAAGGCCAAATCCACCGGCACTGCGTTTCCAATTTGTCTCGCCATTGAGTTCAGATTGCCGGTAAATTCAAATTCATCATCGAACCCTTGAAGTCTCGCCGCTTCTCTGACACTAATGGCGCGATCCTGCTCCGGATGTCCGAATCTGCCGTTGGAATAACTGATACAGCGCGTTGTCAAGCCAGTTGCCGGTTTATTCCACCACAGACGGCCGTAACAATCCGTATGACCTGAATGGGTTGCACCATCTTCGTTTTTTCGGGTATAGCATTCGGGCCAGAGGTCCTTCGGCCAATTATTCCGACCGCCACCATCATGAGCAGATGCCTTAATCCTCTGCATGTTAATTTCCGACAACATGGCAGCACGATGATTCAGAACATCGTGACCGCTATAACTTTCACCGGCAGCAATAGCGGGAAGATCAGCTATGGCATCGTGGACGGTCTTGTATGGAGTATCAGTTTCTTTACCGTGGGTGGGTTCGGGAATATTTATTTCACCATGTTTGCTTGCCAATAGCACAAACCGGCGGCGTAATTGCGGTGATCCATAGTCTTGAGCTGCAACAACGCCAAAGGTGAGTTGATACCCCATTTTTTGTAGAAGCCCTTTAAATGCTGGGAATGGTCCATGCTTATGCTTGGGCACTTTTTGCAGCCCCGGAACATTTTCAACAAACACAAAGTCCGGCTCACAGGCTTCTATAACAGTGCCGAAATGAGTCAATAAATTTCTGCGATCATCGTCTTTCCGGCTTTCCGTGTTTTGCTTCGTAAATGGCTGACAAGGGGCACAACCGCAAAACAACTTGAAGCTTTTCTTATGATTGTCTAGTGACTGCTGCAGATCGGATATCGAAAGTTCTGTGATGCTTCTGTCGCAGAAAACGGTTTCAGGGAAGTTCTTAGTAAAGGTACTCTTGGCATCCCGGTCAATATCCAAAGCAAAGACGATGTCCATGCCGGCTTTCTGAAATCCGCGGCTCGTCCCACCGCAGCCGCAGAAAAAATCATATACAGCTATCTTGGTATTTTGATCGCTTTTCGTCATCTCTTTTCCGTGTAACTTGTGTATATCGAAGGAGAAATCTTTGATAATTTTACATCAGTTTATAGCATTACCGTACTGACGAATCCAGCAATTACACCCATTATCCCCAATATATAACAAATTTCCTGTTCCCAGAAATGGCTGAGGGCAAGCGTAGGTGTCGCGTCTACACATTGACAGAAAGTCTTGCCCCGAAGAAACGGGCAATCCTTTCCCGTCCACTCATCCCGCTCTCGCAACCTTTTGCCTCTTCTCCGTCCTTTTTCCGGTCAATATCCGCAAGACCGTGCCGGGCTCCTTTGAGACTGCGTTGAGAAGGACCAGCGCCGGGCCGTGCGGCCTTCGGTCCCCCCGCTCCCAGTGGCGCAACGTACCAAGACTGATGCCGAAGGTCGCCGCGAACTGCTCTTGGGTAAGGCCAGTCTTCTCCCGCACCTGCTTCACGTTGACCTCCTCCGGCGTGAACAGCCGAATGCCGGTCTTCTCCCCCTTCTGATGCGCGATGGCCTCTTCCAACCCGCGCTTTATGCTTGCAAACATATCTCCCATGGTCTTCTCTCCTGTCCTAACGTTTCCCCGCCGTAATCCATTGGATTACTAATGTCAAGACATCACTCGACGGCAACCGGCAGCACAAGCTGAAAAGCCGCCTTCAGCATCGTGCTGACAAGGGCGGCTTTCGGTACTCATATTTCCCCGACGTTTGCACTCCATCATCAATCACTCCATAACACTTTAATATTACGCGGTTTTATACACTTTACTGCCATTGTTGTCAACGGGAAAGGCCAGGTATCAGGGAGTGGTGAAGAAAAAAGAAAAGCCTCCTTTATGGGGAGGCTTTTGGTGGCATCATGGGTAACCGAGAAGTTGCCGACTTGGTTGTTCTTATCGTAATGCCAGGATTCGCGCCGCTTTAGATTGCCTGACGGTCAGCTATTGCTGCCGTGGCCGATGGTCATTGACCACCGCGAGAAGTCACCTTCCCGATTCGCCCCCTGAATTTACAGCGTGGGACTGTTCGCCGCTGCTACCCTTTGCAACGTGTGCCGGTCTGGATAGGACCGCCAGGTTTTACCGAGGTCGTGGGGGTAGCTGGTTTTGGGGTATGGGGGTATATCCCCAAAACTACCCCCAAAACAACGGGATTTCATCATACTAAAACGGATTTTCTTGGACAATGGAAAAACAAAAAGCCCTGATTTCTCAGGGCCTTTCGTACTTCTTAATACTGCTCTGGATTTTCAAATGGTGCCGAAGACTGGACTCGAACCAGCACACGGTTTCCCGCACAAGAACCTGAATCTTGCGTGTCTACCAATTCCACCACTTCGGCGTGAGGACTTAAATTAGTATCATTGATGCCGGATGATTGCAAGGAATTTTTGTCAGCCATTTCCACCCGGGTTCTCGTATCCGGGCAAGAGCGGCTGCCTCAACGCTCTGTGCCTGGAGGCAGCCGGAGATGCCGGAGACACTTCAGCAGCTTGTCGTAGGTGAACGGTTTGCCGAATACGGCGCTGATACCGGCCGCCGCTGCCAACTGTTGAACCTCGGGGGAGAGCTGGCCGGTCCCCATGATTACCGTCAGTTCCGGCCGGAGCGCCCGTGCCCTGCGCGCCAGCTCGATGCCGTCCATTCCCGGCATGTTCAGGTCGGTGAGCATTAGCTGGTAGTTTCCTTGCGCGAGTATTTCCAGGGCCTGTTCACCGTTTTCTGCACAGGAGACCGCAAACCCTCCTCTGTCGAGGACGGCCTTGACGAAAAAAAGCACGTCGTGGTCGTCGTCGACCACAATAATGCGTCGTCCGCTACCGGAGTCGTCGCCCGGCCCGCCCCCTTCATTCCTGGTCAGATTCATGTCGGTCTCCGTCCCGATTCCTTGCTGTCCGGCCTTTTCTTCCGACCGGTTGTCTGATCCGATACCTGATTTCATTCCGGTTATGGGGAAGCCGGTGTTCGAGCTCGATCAGGCCGAGCTCCTGCAGGCGCAGGCAGGTCAGCAAAACCCTTCCGATGTGATGGGCAATGCCTAATGCTCGCTGGATGGTGCGGTATGGCAGGACTCCCTGTCCGTTTTCCGTGGCTGCTGCCAGCAGGATGAGGTAGAGCCTGATTTCGTCTCCCGTGATGAGGGACCAGATACCGCTGTTGTTCAATGTCTTGAGAATAGAGCGTTTATCCACGGATGGCCTCGATGCGGTTTTGAGAAAAATAGGATACACAGTCTTTTGTGTCAAGAGAAAATATGAACATTTATCCTATTTTGATTCGCGTTGACACATAAGGGGGAATAAGGGTATATCAGTTGACGGCTGGCGGTTTGAAGGCGCTCGGTCGGGAAGAAATCCCGGGGTCGGAGAGCCTGACCGTGAAACGGAATTGGGCTTTGCGTTAAGGCGGGCGGGGGATGGCGTTGCACAACGATATCGGACGTGCACTCAAAAAATTGAGGACCGAAAGGGGGTTTACCCAGAAGGAGTTGGCAGACCGGGTGAACGGCGGCCTTGATTACACGTACATCGGAAAGATCGAACGGGGCGAGCAGCTCCCGTCGTTGCGGATTCTGATCGGGCTCAGCGAGGCGCTGGGAGTTCCGGTCGGCCATTTTTTCCGTGACGAGGTCCCGGTCGGCGAGGCCCGTCTGCTCATGCCCGACACGGAGGGAAAGGAGGCGGAACTCCGGAAGGAACTGCGGCAGCTCCATCCCGACGATCTGCCGCTCGTCATCGAGATCATCCGTGTCCTCAATCGCCACCGGAAGGCCGAGCGGAAGAAGCCGCACTACCCCGCGGAGGCTGGAGAGCTCCCCCTGGCCGCCGAAGACGACCCTTCCTACGACAATTCCTGATATGTTCCCACCTGTCTCGCCAGCGGCAAAGGGGCGGGAGCGCCTCGACAAGCTCCTCGTGGACCGCGGTGTGGTTCAGTCCCGCGACCGTGCCCGTGCACTCATAATGGCCGGCCAGGTGGTGGTGAACGATCACCTTGTCGACAAGGTGGGGGCGCGGATCCCTGTCGACGCCGAAATCCGGCTCAAGGGGGAAGACATCCCCTATGTCAGCCGGGGGGGGCTCAAGCTCGCCAGGGCCCTCGACGAGTTTGCCATCGACGTGACGGGGCTGGTGGCGATCGACGTGGGCGCCTCCACGGGGGGGTTCACCGACTGTCTGCTCCAGCGGGGCGCCCGCAAGGTCTTTGCGGTCGACGTCGGCTACGGACAGCTGGCCTGGAAGCTCCGCCAGGACCCGCGGGTGGTGAACCTGGAGAAGACCAACATCCGCTACCTGGAACCGGCAGTTCTCGGAGAATCGCCCGATCTGGCGGTCATCGACGCCTCCTTCATCTCCCTCGACAAGGTCCTTCCTCCGACGCTGCGGCTCGTGCGCCCCGGCGGCGCCGTTGTCGCCCTGATCAAGCCCCAGTTCGAGGTGGGAAGGGGGGAGGTCGGCAAGGGGGGGGTGGTCCGCGACGAAGGGAAGCACCGGGAAGTAGTGGCAAACGTCGTGGCTCTGGCAGAATCCCTCGGCCTCACGGTACGGGGCGTAACCGAGTCTCCCATCCTCGGGCCGAAGGGGAACCGTGAATTCCTTGTTTATCTGATCAAATCACCATGACCATCAGAATTCTTCATACCGCAGACCTGCATTTGGGGACTCCGCTCAGGAATTTCGGGGAGATTGCCCGGGAACGGCAGCGCGATTTCCTCAAGACCTTCGACCGGATTGTGAACCTCGCCATCAAGCGCGAGGTCGACTGTCTCGTGGTGGCGGGGGACCTTTTCGATGCCACCGAGGTGGACTCCGAGACCGTCGGGCGCGTTCAGGACGGCTTCGGCCGGCTGGAAGGGCGCGGCATCCGGGTGGTGCTGATTCCCGGTACCCACGACAACGTGGTGCCGGCGGAGAGTGTGTACAACCGTCATGCGTTTCCCGGCGCCGCGATCCTCCGGGAGCCGGTGGTGAGCGAGCCGCTCAGGATGGATATCCGGGGGACGGCGGTCTGGTTCTACGGTTTCGCCTACCGCTCCGACCGTTCCGCCGAGGCGCTGGAGTCGATGAGACGTCGCGAAGGGGCCGGAATTCACATAGGGCTCCTCCACGGCTCGCTCAAAGGAAGCCCCGAGTGGGAGATTCGCGGGAAAGACATCCCGTTCACGGCTGCGGATCTGGTGGCGCTGGGGCTCGACTACATCGCGCTGGGCCATTACCATAACAGCGCATGTCTTGAGGATGGCGGGCGTATCGTGGCCTGTTATCCCGGTTCGCCGGAAGGAAAGAAGTTCGGTGAGAACGGTCCCCGTCACGCCCTGGTCGTCGAGGTGGGGGAGGGTGAGGTCAGGGTCGAGAAGGTGCCGGTCCAGACGCGGGTCGTTGACGAGCTGACGGTGGATGCGTCCCTCTTCCCCGAGCCGGGGGCACTGGAGGCCGAGCTTTCACGGCTCGCATCGCCCGATCTCATCGCCCGGGTGCGGCTCTGCGGCACGGTGGAAGAGCCGGTCGACGCGGCCAACCTGGGAGGAAGGCTTCAGGGGAAGTTTGCCTGGCTCGATCTCGTGGACGAGACCGACCTGTATCACAGCGACCACGTGAGGCGTCTGGAGCGCGAGGATTCCATCCGGGGGCTTTTCATCCGCAAGGTCCACGCCCGTTTCGACCGGGCCGAATCCGACGCCGAGCGGGAACTCTGCCGGGAAGCCCTGAAGCTGGTCATGGGGCGCTTCGGCAGGGGAGGTGTGATCTGATGCTCTGGATAACCTCCGTGCAGCTTCCGGCGTTCGGCCGGTTCCGGGGAGCCGAATTCTCATTCCGCCCCGGAATGAACCTGGTATCGGGAAAGAACGAGGCGGGGAAGTCGACGCTGCTCGATGCCGTTTCCGGCACGATCTTCGGATTCCGTCGCGACAAGGAGCGGTTCGTCCCCTGGGATGGCGGCGGGCGGTGCGAGGCCCGGGTGAGTTTTGCCTACGGCGACCGCGAGATGACCGTCGCGCGGGACTTTCTCACCGACAAGGTTCAGGCCGTGGAGCGCCGGGGCGAGACGGTGACGTGGCGGTTCGAGGGAAAGGTGTCGCCGGCGGGGCGCAGCAGCGAGCGGGAGGAATACCTCGGAAAGATCGAGGAAGTATGGGGATTTGCCGAGGCCGATATTTTCCATAATTCCGTTTCCGTCGGACAGCGGGACCTGAAGATCGAGGGGGGCGGGGGGCTTACCACGAGGATCAAGCAACTCCTTTCCGGCTACACCGAAATGGATTACGACGCGGTGGTCGAAAGCCTCGAAAAGGAACTGTACGGGCTGACCAGGCGTCCCGGTGGAAGAGCGAAGGATCGCGAGCTGGAGGAAATCCGGGCCCGGATGGCGGAACTGGCCGAGGCGTGGCGCACGGCGAGCCGCGCCAGGGAGGGGCTTGCCAGGGTCGAGGCGGAATTGGGGGAGTTGCGCCGTTTCATCGATACGGCGAGGGCCGACCTGGATAAAGGGGAGAAGTATCTCCAGCGGGTGAAGAGGCACCACGAGGCCGCGGCACGGGAGACGGCGCTTCGCGGGGAGTTCGACCGGGTCCGGGAGGAACGGGAGAAGGTGGCGGCACTCATGACCAGGCAGGATGAGATCGAGACTCTCCTGGCGCCGTTTGCCGACCTCGTCGAGCTCCCCGACGGTTTCGCCAGGTCTGTCGAAGCGTACTGTGCGGCCAGCGAGCGGTTGGCCCATCTCGAAGACGAGCGTGCGGCGTTCGATGCGGCGCCCCGCGAGACCGCCCGACCGGTGTCGGCCGCGGCCGTTTTCGTGTCGCTTGCGTGCTGGGCAGTGGCGGCAGGCTCGTGGTTTGCGGCGAAGGGTCTCTTTTACGGTGCGGTTGTCGTGGCGGCGGTTGTCACTGTCATCGTGGCGCTGCGTGCCGTCAGGGTGAATCAGGCCCGGAGCACCGAGGCATCCCGCCGGCAGGGTCGCTCTGATGCCCTCGGTAGCGAGATAGCCCGTCTCGGCGCCGAAGTGGCGGAACTTGAAGCGGCACTTGAACGTCATTCCGGGGCGATCGATCCCGCCGGCGCCCGGGGGATCATTGCCGATCTTGCGCGCGTTGCCGAGCTTAAAGCGGAGCGGGACCGCGTTGCCGCCGCGCTGAGAGTCCTGACCCCGTTCGAGAATCTGTCGGCACGGGGAAACGAGCTTGCCCGCGAGCTGGCCGTGGTGCGTGAGATCATGGATGGTGTGGTGGGGGCGGGGTTCCCGGTCATGTCCCACGAGGAGTACGTCGCCGCCGAGGAGAAGATGCGGCGGCTTGAAGGGGAGGTAAGGGAGAAGGAGAAGAGTGCGCTTCTCAAGGAGCAGGAGCTGGTGGGGCTCCGGAGGGGGGGGCTCGATCTCGAGGCGATCGCCGAGGAGGGAGAGGAACTCAAATCCCGCGAGGAGCGCCTCGTGAAGAGGGTCGGTGCCCTGCGGCTTGCGGCGGAGCTTCTGAGGGAAACGCTCGACGATTACCGGGCCACCTATCTGGCGCGGCTTTCCATGGAGATCAACGGGAAGCTCTTCAATCTCACTGCCGGCCGTTACCGGGAAGCCCGGCTCGACGACGGCTTCAACCTCGCCATCGGCGCCGACGGCGTGCTCCGTCCGGTCGAGTTTTACAGCTGCGGCGTTCAGGATCAGGCATACCTCGTCTCCCGCCTCGCCCTCGGGGGGATCCTCTCCCGCGGGAGAAAATTGCCTTTCTTTCTCGACGACCCTCTGGTAAATTTTGACGACGAGCGCAAGGCGGCGGCGCTTGCGGCACTCAACCTCACCGCCGCCGAGCACCAGGTGATCCTCTTCGTCCACGACGAACGGTACGGCAAACTCAAGGGTTCCGATCTCTGGAACCGGATACGAATCGACGCGAAAGGAAGGCCCGATGGACAGCTGCATCTTCTGTAAGATCATCGACGGCACGATCCCTGCGAAAAAGGTCTACGAGGATGACGATCTCGTTGCCGTCGAGGATATCAACCCCGTGGCGCCGCATCACCTGCTCCTCATCCCGAGAAAGCATATCGTGAATGCCCTTGATCTCACGCCTGATGATGACGGGTTGGTGGGGCGCGTTTTTCGCGCGGCCGCGGCCATTGCCCGGGAGCGTGGCGTGGATGAACGCGGCTTCCGCATCGTGCAGAACAGCAATCCCGATGCGGGCCAGTCGGTATTCCATATCCATTTCCACCTGCTGGCGGGACGTCATTTCGGGTGGCCGCCGGGGTAAGAGGCACGCTTGGTGCCAGTCGGAGGTTTGTCATGGCTCGATACCTTTTTACCGCTCTGCTACTTCTGCTCGCCGTTCCTGCCTTTGCCGACATCTACAAGTGGGTTGACGAGCGGGGAACCGTCAACTTTGCCGAAGATCTGGGGAAAGTCCCACGGAAGTACCGCAAGAAAGTCACGGTGATCCGTGAGGGGACGCCGACTTCCCCGGAGGTGACGGAGACCGTCATCGATCAGGGGGGGAAAGAGAGAGCAACCGGCGGGGCCGACGGGGAAAAACCCCAGGCGGTCAAGCCGGAGAAGAAGAAAGCGGTCTACGGCGGCAAGGATGAAGATGCGTGGAAGACGGAATTTGCCAAGCTCCGAAGTCAAATCAAGGCGAACGAAGGCGAGGTCGCCGAGCGGAAGGCAAAAATCGCCAATCCGGTCAACATGAGCCGTGGGGAGTATCTGGGGCTGCAGCTTGATGTGAAGAGGCTTGAAGAGAAATTGACCGATCTCAGGGGGAAGCTTGACGCCCTCACCGAAAGCGCCCGAAAAGCGGGAGTCCCGCCGGAACTGCGATGATCCCGTACCCGGCAGTTGCCGCAGGCCCGCTAAAACGAAAAGCCCGGAGAACCACTCCGGGCTTTTCCTGTTTTAATTGACGTTTTCAGCGGGGATGCTTCCTCGTCTCCGTCGGTGGATGCCGTCGATGAGTCCTCCCAAAACGCTCCTGTTGGACCGTTTTGGAGGGGCTTTCTCCCCGACATCCCCTTTGTCATGCGGTTGTTACGCGCCTGACGGAGAAGATGTACGCGGCCATGCGTCATTCCCTGTACGCCAACTAAAAAGTTAATTTGCTCCGGAACATCCGTATAACCGCTGGACCCTCTGACCTTTTAAAAACTTTTTTCCGAGAAAGACGCTTCAGGCTTACCTTGCGTGAGGTCATGCGCACTGCGTCTGAACTCGTAGGGGATGTCATGGGTTAACCGTCAGGTCCCTCAACCGGTTAGTACCTGATTCCCAGAGCAATTCTCAAAGAACCATTCCGTTTTTCTGAAGTTTACCGTCCCACGCACGGCTGTCAAGGGGAGTGGAAAGTTTTTAGTTTACACTGTGATTGCAAGAGGTTGTGCGGCGCGGTTTTTCTAGAGGGTCACCGTCCCAGCAGCCTTCCCGGAAAGCCGGGCATGAGCATGTCCAGGGTCATGATCAGCGTCAGGATGATCATGGTGATGACCGTCAGCCAGGCGATGGCGTTGAATGTGGGGCCGTTGGTGTAGCTTCCCATCAGGTGGCGGTCGTTGATCAGCTTGAGCATGAAGACGAGCACGAAGGGGAGTACGGCGCCATTGACCACCTGGGAGACGAACATGATGGTGATGAGCGGGGCGTTGGGAATCAGGATGATGAGGGCGCTCAGGACGATGATGATGGTGAAGAGCCAGAAAAACTGCGGAGCCTTGCGAAAATCCTT
The DNA here is from genome assembly GCF_027327745.1 of Geobacter sp. Taxonomy (GTDB): domain Bacteria; phylum Desulfobacterota; class Desulfuromonadia; order Geobacterales; family Geobacteraceae; genus Geobacter. Next base: position 66,608 of record NZ_DAHVYG010000023.1, on the reverse strand, counting down.
GTCGATGCCCGATTCCCACCCCATTCCTTCGCAGATGTAATAGGAGGTGGAGAGTGGCAGGATGCAGGCGGCGAAAAGCGAGGCGTTGAAGAGACCGAAGGCGAAAAGGGCAGCCGCGTGCTTGCCGACCAGCGGCTTCAGGGCAAGGGCCGCATCGGCGGCGGTTTCCACGCGGAGACCCTGAACGTTAATGGTGGCGGCGCAGGCGACGACGATGAAGAAGGCGACGACGATCGCCATGACGCACCCCACGATGACGTCGAGCCGGGAGAAGCTGTACTGGTCGATGGTGATGCCTTTTTCGACGACGGCGGACTGCTGGTAAAACTGCATCCAGGGGGCGATGGTGGTGCCGACCACGCCGATCATGGTGATCAGGTACCCCCCATCGGTCCTGAAGGTGGGGGTGACGGTGGCGGTGAGGATCTCTCCCCAGCGGGGCGCCGCCATGAACGCGGCGATGGGGTAGGCGATGTAGACCATGCAGGCCACGAGGAATACCTTCTCCACGACCTTGTAGGAGCCCTTCACGATGAGGAGCCATACCAGCAGGGCGCTCACCGGCACCGAGAGATATTTGCTGATGCCGAAGATTTCGAGGCTGGCCGCGATGCCGGCAAACTCGGAGACCGAGTTCCCCATGTTGGTGAGGAAGAGCGCGATCATGACGTAGAAGGTGACTTTTACGCCGAACGATTCCCGGATCAGATCCGAAAGCCCTTTGCCGGTCACGGCCCCCATGCGGGCGCACATCTCCTGGATCACCACCAAGGCGACGGTGGTGGGGAGCATGAGCCAGAGAAGCGAGGTGCCGTAGTGGGCGCCGGCGAGGGAATAGGTGGTGATGCCGCCGGCGTCGTTGTCGACGTTGGCGGTGATTACGCCGGGTCCCAGGATGGCGAGGAACATGAGGGCGTTCTTGAAGGTAACCTTGCGCAGCGGTTTGAAGAGCTTGAACAGGCTGATTCCGGTAAACATGGCAGCAGACTCTCGTGTGGCAACTGATCAGTGGTGATGGTAGCGGCGACGGCGCAGGGCGTAGGGAAGAAAGAGCTCCAGGGTGTCGTCCACGGTGACGATGCCGGCCATTTTCCCCTCGTCGTCAAGGACCGGCACGGCAATCAGGTTGTACTTGGCGATCAGCTCCAGGACCTCCTCGGGCTCAGATTCGACCCTGACCGTCTTGAGGCTCGTGGTCATGATTTCGGCGACAGGGGTCTCGCCCGGATGGGTCAGGAGCTCCTTGAGACTCACGACTCCGCGGGGGTGCTCGTCGGCGTCGAGGATGTAGGCGTAGTAGACCATCTCGATCTCGGGGGCAAGCCGTCTGATTTCCGCCAGGGTCTCATCGACCGTCGCCGTTTCGGAGACTGCCAGGTATTCGCTGTTCATGAGGCCGCCGGCGGTGTTCTCTTCGTGCACCAGCAGTTCCTGGATATCCTCCGCCTCCTCCTCGTCCATCAGATCCAGCAGTTCCTTGGCCTTCTCCTCCGGGAGGTCGCCGAGAACGTCGGCGGCTTCGTCGGGGGCCATCTCCTCCAGGATGTCGGAGGCCTGCTCGCTGTCGAGCTGGCTCATGACCCGGCTGCGGAGCTCGGGTTCCAGTTCGTGGATCGCCTCGCCGGCCGTTTCCATGTCGAGGGAGATGAGGACGGTCTGGATATGCTTGTGGGAGAGCTGGGAGATGATGCTCGCGATGTCGGCCGGGTGCATGTCGGCCATCTGGCCGCGGGCCATGGTGAGGGCGAGCCGCGATGTGTTCGCCTCCAGCGGCTGCACGAACTCCCAGCTGATTTCCTGGTGCGGAATCTCGCGGCTGAGCATGCGGGCGATTCTCTCCCCCAGGCGCTCGTGCCCGAGCCGGCGCAGCAGCCCCCGGAACCCGATGTCGACGGAAAAGACGCAGAGGAGGTCGCGCCGGTTGCCGAGTTTCAGGTCGTTGACCCGTACCACCTTGGCGCCGTCCACATCGACGATCTGCTTGTCGAGAATGTCCCGTCTCAGAAGGATGTCGCCATCCTGGGGGAGGTATTTCTGCCTGAGCAGCCTCTCCATGGGAGCCGCCGCGGAGATGACGAAGGGGGTGAAGAGGGTAATTTCCCGCCACGGGATGGCGATGACCGTCTTGCCGTCCTTCACAAGGAGATGGGAGACCTCGGGGAAGACTTCACCCGGCACCATGATCAGGTCCCAGAGCTTGCCCACTTCCTGCCCCTGGTCATTGATGACGGTCCGGTCCAGGACCGAACTCAGGTAAAGCTCGTTGACGAGCGCAGTGGCATTCATGGCGTCCTCCCCACGAAAAAAGGCCTTTCCCGGGAGAAAAGGCCCCTGCGAACGCATGCGCGCGGCTTTCCCCCTGGTTGAGTTTCGGCATGGCACAACGTAGGTCTTGATTCCCCCTTCCGGGGATCGCACCAGCTACCTTGGGTAAAGCCTTAATCCGGCCAGACCTGTTCTACCACATTGGCGTCTTTCGACGTTTCTGGGCAGTAGCCTCTGTTTGTGTCAACGCCTCTTCCTAACGAGGAATATCCCTTTTATAGCGGTCCACCGCTGATTTGTCAATCGGGAGACGTACCGGACGACAGATTGACAGGTGGGGGTTTTGTTGTTACGGTAGGCTGATTTTCTTGCCAGCGAGGATCGTTATGCCCTTTCCCCACATCGACCCGGTTTTTTTCCGCCTGGGACCCCTGGAGTTCCGTTGGTACGGCCTCATGTACATCCTTGGGTTCATTGCGTCCTATTTAATTCTCAAGCGCGGAGCGAAGCGCATGGGACTCCCCTTCACGAAGGACGACGTGGCGGACATCATCTTCAGCCTGGCCCTCGGGGTTATTCTGGGGGGGCGTCTGGGCTACATCGTCTTTTACAACTTACCGTACTACCTTGCCCATCCACTGAAGGTATTTGCGGTGTGGGAAGGGGGGATGTCGTTCCACGGGGGGCTCATGGGGGTCGTCGTGGCGGGAATCCTTGCGGCGAGGAAGAAGGGGATCGGTTTCTTCACTCTGGCCGATCTCTGTGTGCCTGCGGCTCCGGTGGGGCTCGGTCTCGGCCGGCTCGGCAACTTCATCAACGGGGAGCTCTACGGCCGGGCGACCGATGTCCCCTGGGGGATTGTCTTTCCCGGTGGCGGCGGGGTGCCGCGGCACCCGTCGCAGCTGTACGAGGCGTTTCTTGAGGGGCCGGTGCTCTTTGCCATCCTGGCGGCAGTGGGGCGGAAAAAACTGCCTGCCGGCGCGGTTTTCTGGACCTTTGTCGCAATGTACGGGCTGTTTCGGTTTTTCGTCGAGTTTTTCCGGGAGCCCGATGCCCAGTTGGGTTTCCTGCTCGGCCCGTTTTCCATGGGGCAGCTCCTGAGCTTTCCCATGTTTCTGCTTGGCGCGGCGATGGTGGTTGTAGTGAGCCGCAGGGCAAAAAAATAGGAGATTTCCCCGCTCCCTCCGTCAGCAGCGAAGGCTCTTGGTCATCTCCAGGACGTTTCCCCCGTTGATCCGCTCGTATTTCACCGTATCCATCAGCGACTTGATGATGAAGATCCCTCGTCCCCGGTCTTCCAGGGCGTTGAAGTCCGGGGGGGGGATGGCGTTGATGTCGAACCCCTGGCCGGCGTCATAGACCTTGATGATGAGGATGTCTTCGTCGGAGATGGTGATATACACATGCACCATTTTGTCCGGGTCGTTGGCGTTGGCATGCTTGATGGCGTTCACCATCGCCTCGGTCAGCACGAGATTCAGATGATAGGCGAGGGTTTCGCGGTCGCCGTCGAAGCGGTCGATTTCCTTGGCAAGGTCCTCGCCGATCCTCCCGATGAGGCTCAGGTAACGGGTCTGATTCGGCACCTTGATGTCAACCTCGATAGAGTTCCTGTCCATGTCCCCCTCGCACTCCTAGAAGTTGTCCAGCGCTTCCGCCGTTGAGCCGAAGATCTCGAAGACCCGGTGAAGTCTCGTCAGTTCGAACATTGATTTTACCTGGGGTTGGAGGCTGGCGAGCTTCAGGCTTCCCTGGTGGGAAATCGCGTTCTTGAAGCCGGAAACGAGGGCGCCGAGCCCAGAGCTGTCAATGAACCGCACATCCGTCAGGTCCACCAGCAGATTCTTCCTTCCCCCCTCGAAGAGTTCCTGCATCTTCGCCTTCAGGTCGTTGGAGTTGTGGGCGTCGAGTCGCTCCTCCTTGACGAAGATGATCAGGATTTCGTTCTTTTCTTCGATCTTCATATTCATGGCTTGCTCCTTGTTGCGCCAGGGTCTTCCGCGAAGAAAAGACCGGCGGGATTGGTTCTGCTTGCACTGCTATCTTACACCATTTGGGGCGGACTTTCATTAATATCGTCAACAGAAGGCACGGAGAGCACCTTGAAGGCGACCATGGAGATGTCGTCGTTCTGGGGTGCTTCGCCGCAAAATGTTCCCACCTCCCGCAGGATCGCTTCGACGACCTCATCTGCCGACCGGTCGCGGTTGGCCGCGAGGATGTCGCAGAGGCGGGCCGAGCCGAAGAATTCCCCCTCCCGGTTCTGCGTCTCGGTGATGCCGTCCGTGTAGAGCAGGACGATGTCCCCCTCCTGCAGGGAGATGCTCCGGTGTTCGAAGAAGACCTCGCGCCGTACGCCGAGGACCAGGCCGTCTGCGTCAATTTCGGTGCAGGTCGTCATGCCGTCGCGGTGGACGAGGGGGGGATTGTGCCCCGCATTGGCGTAGCTGAGTATGCGATTTTCGGTGTTGAAACGGACATAGAACATGGTGATGAAGAGTTCGGCCGCGGTGAGGTCGTCGTAGAGCAGTTCGTTGAGCGTGGCGAGAATGGCATCGACATTCTTGTCGGAGCTGGCCTGGGCCCGCAGCACGCTTCGGGTCTCGGCCATGATGAGGGCGGCTCCAACGCTGTGCCCCGAGACATCGGCGATAACCAGGTCGAGACCGTGTTCGCCGTGGAGGAAGAAGTCGTAGTAGTCGCCGCCGACGTGGGTTGCCGGCTGGCAGCGGCCGGCGATGGCGATACCGGGCAGCGTCGGGGGGGAAGACGGAAGGAGCGATAGCTGGATCTGCTTGGCGATCTCCATCTCGTTCACGACCCGCGCGTGATCCAGGAGCGCCCGCTCTTTCTGCGCCCGTTCCCGTTCCTTCTCCTCCATCTCCTTCACGATTTTCACGGCCTGGGCGAGCTGGCCGGCGAGACTTTCCAGGAGATTGAGGAACGGTTCGTTGAAAAGCCCCACGATCCCCTTGGAGAAGACCGACATGATGCCGAGGGGCTGCTCCCCCTTGCGGGCGATGGGGATATGGGCAAAGGACTTGATCCCTTCCCGCTTCATCAGCTCCCGGGAGATCGGTTTGGCTATGTACTGGGTGTCGTTCACGAACTGGATGCGGTTGGCCAGGAACGCCTCGCCGATGTAGGTCTCGCTCTCCGGTTCCCAATCCTTGCCGGTTATGCCGGCGATCCCCTTGCCGCTGTAGCTTCTCACCCGGAGCATCCCGCTTCCGTCGATCAGCCGGATCACCGCCAGGTCGAGCTTGAATTCTTTCAGGACCAGGTTGAGGAGGTCGTCCATGATGATCTGGAGGTCGAGGGTCCGGTTCATGATCTCCGAGGCCCTGAGCCGGACGTAGAGGGCCTCGCGGCTCTCGGCGAGCGAGGCCTGCACCGTGCTGAAGATGTCGTAGACCGGCTCCATCCGCGTGCCGAGATCCGAGAGGTAGCTTTCGACGATGGCCCCCGCCGCCGCAGCGCCGACGGAACCTGCCAGGGTCTTCTCGGTGAAGCGCTTGAGTTTCGGCAGCTCGAACTCGGAAACTCCCCCCTGCTCGTTGATTTCCCTGTTCCCCAGGTATTCGGCGATTGCCGTGTGGGCCTGCTCTTCGCCGATGAATTTCGACATCAGGGTCACGAACTGCATGATGGTGACCGGTTTCGACATCCGCTTGGTTTCCCATGGGACCCCGTTGGCCTTGGCCTTGAAGACGTCGACGAATTTCCTCATCTGGTCCCGCTCCCGGTCGCTTTGGTCAAGGAGGATGGAGCAGGCAAGATAGGCACCGACGTTGAAGAGCAGGCTCCAGAAGACCGAGTGGGTCCAGATGTCGAACCCGGCAAGGCCGAAGAGCTCGGTCGGCTTCAGGAGCGCGATGCCGAACGGGCCCTGGTCGAGGATCGACTTCGAGAGCCAGCCCGACATGATGAAGGAGGGGATGAGAAGCGTGTATGCCCAGAACAGGAAACCGAGGATGATGCCGGCAAGGGCGCCGGACTTGTTTCCCCTGCGCCAGTAGAGCCCCCCGATGAGCGCCGGGCCGAACTGGGCCGCGGCGGCGAAGGAGATGAGCCCCATGTTGACGAGCATGAACGTTTCCCCCACCACCGTCTGGTAGAGGTAGCCGAGCAGGACCACGACGAAGATGGAGATCCGTTTCAGGTTGATCAGGAGCCTGGGAAACCAGGGGCGCGGGTTGAGGCTCACGATGATCGGCATCAGGAGGTGGTTGAGGATCATGGTGGAGATCGCCACTGACTCCACCATCACCATGCCGGCGGCGGCGGAAAACCCACCGAGAAAGGCGAGGAGTGTGAGCCAGGAGTGTCCATTCCTCAGGGGGAGGGTGAGGACGAAGAAGTCGGCGCCGAGGATGCCGCCGGTCTGGAGGATTCCCCCCAGGGCGATCGGCATGACGAAGAGGTTGATGAGGAACATGTAGGCCGGAAGGAGCCACATGGCCTTCTTGATGTGTTCTTCGTTGGAGTTCTCGATCACCATCACGTGGAACTGGCGGGGGAGGAGGATGATGGCACCCATGGCGAGATAAAGGGTGGAGAACCACCGTGCGTAGGATGTTTCCCCCTCACCGCCGAGGGTGGTCAGGTGGTCGAGGAGTTTCCCCTGGGAGGAGATGCGCGAAAATATGTCGCCGAAGCCGTCGAAGAGGCCGTAGGTGACGTAGATGCCGACGGAAAGGAAGGCGGCGAGCTTGACCACCGATTCCACCGCGACGGCGGCCACCAGCCCTTCGTGCCGCTCCGAGGAGACGAGCCGGCGGGCACCGAAGATGACGCCGAACACGGCCAGGATGATGGCGGCGAAGAAGTTGGTGTGAAGCGACAGGGGGAAGTTGCCGTGCAGCAGGGGGAGCTGTACGTAGGGGTATCCGCAGAGGATGTCGAAGGTCGAGGAGACCGCCTTCAGCTGCAGCGCAATGTACGGCATGATGCCGAGAAGGGCGATGACCGTGATGATGGCGCCGAGCCACTGGGACTTGCCGTAGCGGGAGCTGATGAAGTCGGCGATGGAGGTTATGTTGTTCTCTTTGGCGATGCGGACGATCTTTCGAAGCAGAAACCACCACGAAAAGGCGATCAGCGTCGGCCCGAGATAGATGAGCAGGAAGTCGATGCCGGTGGTGGCGGCCTTCCCCACGCTGCCGTAAAAGGTCCATGTCGTATGATAGACGGCGATGGAAAGGGTGTAGACGATGGGGTTGGCGATGATGCTCTTGCCGGCCTCGCGCTTCTTGTCGGCGTAATAGGCCACCATGAAGAGGAAGACGATGTAGAGGAGCGATACCCCGGTCACCAGTTCGATGCTGAGGATCACCGTTGCTCTCCTTCGTCCTGGTGGTCGCCGGAGAGGCTGCTGGCCCTGGTGAAGAGATAGATGACGAAGATGGAGATGACCCAGCCTCCCATGAAATAGAGATAGAGGAGGGGAATGCCCCCGACGGTGTCAGTCCTGTTGAAGATCTGGACAAAGGGGTAGTTGAGCATGATGGTGCCGAGGGCGAAAAAGATCACCCACGATTCCCGCAGCTGCAACCGTTTGAACAGTCCGTTCCAGAATCTCAGCCACACGGCAGTATCCCCATCCCCTCCAGAAGCGCGTCGGCAATCTCCGCGGCAGTTCCTGACGTATCGACGGTCAACAGGTTCCCTTCTCCGGCGGTGGGAGGCTCGAAGTCATCCCGCTGGTGCAGGTATACCTCCCATCTCCCGTCGGATGGCTCGGCGGGATCTCGCCTGCGGGCTTCGAGACGCTGCCGGAGCAGCTCCTCCGGGCAAATGGCGTGGATAATGTGGAAACGCGCGCCGTGCCGTGCGGCAAGCTGGCGAAACGGCGCCCGGTCGGCGGTGTGGCGCAGCGTCGCGTCCACGATGACTCCCCTGCCGGCGGCAAGCCTTTCCTCCGCCCGGTTCAGAAGCTCGGCGTAGGTGCGGGCGGTGGCCGCGGCGCAGTAAATTCCTTCCCCGAAGCTTTCGCTGCGGCGGTCTCGGGGGGAGAGGCCGGCCAGCTCCTTTCTTATCACATCGGAGCTGATGATTTCCAGTCCGAGCTCGCGGGAGATTTCGCGGGCCGCGAAGCTCTTGCCGCTGCCGGTGGGGCCGCAGGTGATGATGAGCGTTTTCGGGAGAGTGCCGCGAACGATGTACCCACGGGCGAGGCGGAAATAGCGCGAAGCCCGCTCCCGGGCCGCATTCCGTTCCGGTTCCGGTATCTGGAGGTCCGCCATCCGCATGCTTTCGACCTTCCCGCGAACATAGGCCCGGTAGACCTTGTAGAAATCGACGACGGGGCGGACTTCCCCGTCTCCGGTCGCCCGGACGTACTCGTCGAGGAAGAGCTCCGATAGGTCGGGTCGACCGTGGAAGTCGAAATCCATGAGAAGAAAGGCGATGTCGGCGGCGGTGTCTCCGTAGCGAAAGCGGGTGTTGAATTCGATGCAGTCGAAGATGCAGACGCTGCCATCTTCGCCGAGGGAGATGTTCTCCAGGTGGAGGTCCCCGTCGCCGTCGCGGATGAACCCTCCGGCGACCCGGCCGGCGAAGAGAGCGGAATGCTCTTTCAGAAACCGCTCCACCCACTGCTCGATGAGCAGGAAGTCCCGCCCGCGGATGGTCGCACCGCAGAATGAGCGGCTCTGGCCGAAGTTTTCGTCCCAGTTGGACCTGATGGCGTCGAGGCTGCCGCAGGCCGCGATCTCGCCGTTTCGCTCGGCGCGGAGGTGGAAGTCGGCTATGGTCCCGGCGATGGTGCGGACATCGTCCCGGCCGACCCTTCCTGCGGCCAGGAGTCGGTCGAGCATCCGCTCCGCCGGGAGTCGTTTCATCTTTACCGCGTAGTCGATGACCGGTCCTTCGCCGAAGAACGCAGCGCCGCCGGCTGCGGTTTCCCGCACCTCCATCACCCCCAGGTAGATCGAGGGACAGAGACGCCGGTTGAGGCGCACTTCCTCGTCGCAGTAAAAGCGGCGGCGGTCGAGGGTGGCGAAGTTGAGAAAGCCGAAGTCAACCGGCTTCTTCACCTTGTAGGCATGGTCGTCGGTGAGGAAAATGTAGGAAACGTGGGTCTGGATGAGCTCCACTGTGCTGGTGGACTCGGCATAGGCGGAAGGCTTCAGGAGTGAGCGTACGAATCGCTGTTCCATGACATGTCCACAGGTAAAAAGTCTTGTCAAACAGTATCACAAACGCCGCTTCCCGCAAGGGTTGCGGCGGAGATAATTGTTTGACGGCATATATGAGTTGTGCTAGCTTTCTTACATAGTTGAGGCACGTTTGCCCCCACTCCGAGCCTTTTGATCCTCATCGAACAATTCAGGTTTCGCCCGACCCGGACGGCGTACTTCCGAATGCCCGCTGCAGAGCATTCCGTTCCCTGCCGGCGTCCCAGACAGGAATACCAATGAAAACACGCATGGTCGCCGCGCTCCTCCTGACCCTCTCCGTCCTTCCGGGCTGCACCGCCAATGGTGCCGGGAGACAGAACCTTGCTCCCGAGCTTTCATCGAGGCCGGCGGTTACCATTGCGGAGTCACGGGCGCTCTACATTTATTCGCTCTCGCGGCTTCGGGTCCTGGAAGGGGACATGGATGGGGCGCTCACGCTCCTGAACGGCGCCATCGAGGCCGATCCCAATTCGGCGTTCCTTCATGTGGCGGTGGCAGAGATCTATCTGAAAACGAACCGGCTCGACGATGCGCTGAAGGCATGCGAGAACGCCATCCGCCTCGATCCGAACCAGCGCCAGGCCCATCTCATGGCCGGCATGATCCTGGCGAGCCTCAAACGCGACAAGGAGGCGGTCCCCCACCTCAAGAAAGCGGTCGAGCTCGATCCCGCCAAGGAGGATGCGTACCTGCACCTCGCCGTCTCCTACGTGAAGACCTTCGACTACGAGGAGGCGGTCAGCACCCTCAAGGCCCTCGTGAAGGTCAATCCCGAGTCGTATCTCGGCTACTACTACCTCGGCAAGACCTACGATCAGATGAAACTCGGCCGGGAGGCAATCGGCTATTACTCCAAGGCGGTGGAGCTCAAGCCCGATTTCGAGCAGGCGCTCATCGACCGGGGGATCGCCCAGGAGGGACTAGGTCTCTTCGACGATGCCGTCGCCACCTACAAGCAACTGCTGGAGTCCAACCCCTCGAACGTCACCGTGGTCCATCACCTCGTCCAGCTCTTCCTCCAGCAGCAGCGGTTCGAGGAGGCGCTTCCCTACCTGGAAAGTCTCAAGGCAAAGGGGGTCGGGGGGGTGGAGACCCTTCGCAAGATCGGTCTCATTCATCTGGAGCTTGAGCATTACGACGAGGCGATCGCCGAGTTCCAGGAGATTCTCGCCAAGGAGCCGGCGGCGCACCAGGTGCGTTTTTACCTGGCGAGCGCCTACGAGGACAAGGAAGAGTTCGACAAGGCGATCGAGGAATTCTCCAAGATCCCCCCGGGGACCGTCAACTACTTCGAATCGGTGGGGCACATCGCATTCCTGTACAAGGACAAGGGAATGCCCGACAAGGGGATCGCGGTCCTGCGCGATGCCATTGCCGCAAATCCGAAACAGCTCGATCTCTACCTCTACCTTGCGGGGCTGTACGAATCGATCGGGAAGTTCCCCGAGGGGGTCGAGCTGCTCAAAGGGGTCGAAGATCAGTTTGGTGCCGATCCGCATCTCCATTTTCGCCTCGGCACCATCTACGACAAGATGGGGGAGAAGGATCGCTCCATCGCCGAGATGAAGAAGGTGATCGCCCTTTCTCCCGATGATGCCCAGGCCCTCAACTACCTCGGTTACACCTATGCCGAACTCGGAACCAATCTCGACGAGGCGTTGCAGTACCTCAAGAAGGCGGTGCAGCTGCGCCCCAACGACGGCTTCATCCTCGACAGCCTCGGCTGGGTCTACTTCAAGATGAAGCGTTTCGACGAGGCGGTTCCGCTGCTGGAACGGGCGCTGAAGCTGGCCGATGGCGATATGACGGTCATGGAGCATCTGGCTGACGCCTATGCCGCGAGCCACGAGCACCGCAAGGCCCTGGAGCTCTACAAGAAGATCCTGGCGGCCGAACCGGGGCGCAAGGATATCCTCGAGAAGAAGAGAAAGGTGAAGGCGGAGAGCCTGGAAAAATGAGCTGGCGGCGGTTACTCTGCCTGGTTTCGCTCATGTTTCTCGTCTCCTGCAGCGACGGGAGCGCCCCCACCGCCCCCACCCGCCGCGCGGCGGGGCCACCCGCCTACGGTGACGCCCTGGTGGTCGGCTCCATCGGCGAGCCGTCCACCCTGATCCCGATTCTCGCCTCCGACTCCCCCTCCCACGAAGTGGCGGGCTGGGTCTACAACGGCCTGGTCGAGTACGACAAGGACCTGAAGCTGGTGGGGGACCTGGCCCGGTCGTGGGATGTCTCCCCCGACGGGCTCACGATCACCTTCCACCTCCGCAGGGGGGTGAAGTGGCACGACGGAGCCGACTTCACCTCCCGCGACGTCCTCTACACCTACCGGGTCACCATCGACCCCAGGACCCCCACCGCCTATGCCGAGGATTTCAAGCAGGTGAGGAAGGCCGAGGCACCCGATCCCTACACGTTCCGGGTCACTTACGGCAAGCCCTTTGCCCCGGCCCTCGCCTCGTGGGGGATGAACATCCTCCCGGCCCACCTCTTGGAGGGGAAGGACATCACCAGGAGCGAGCTTGCCCGGCGACCCGTCGGCACCGGCCCCTACCGCTTCAAGGAGTGGATTGCCGGCCAGAAGATCGTGCTGGAGTCGTTCCATGACTACTTCGAGGGTCGTCCGTACGTCGACCGGTACATCTACCGGATCATTCCCGACAGCGCCACCATGTACCTGGAGCTCAAGGCGGGGGGGATCGACATGATGGGGCTTTCGCCGGTCCAGTTCGCCCGGCAGACTGATACGCCGGATTTTCGCGCCCGCTTCGTCAAGTACCGCTACCCTTCCTTCTCGTACACCTATCTCGGGTATAATCTGAAAAACCCCCTCTTTACCGACCGGCGGGTGCGCCAGGCGATCACCTGCGCCATCAGCAAGGACGAAATCGTCCACGGCGTGCTCCTCGGACTGGGGCAGGCGGCCCACGGTCCCTACAAGCCGGGGACCTGGGCCTACAACCCGAACGTGAACGATTTCGGTTACGACCCGGCCCGCGCCCGGACGCTCCTGGCCGAGGCGGGGTGGCGCGAAACCGGATCCGACGGCATCCTGGAAAAGGACGGCCGGCGGTTCAGCTTCACCATTCTTACCAACCAGGGGAACGACCAGCGCATCAAGACCGCCCAGATCATCCAGCGCCGACTCCGCGCGGTGGGGATCGAGGTGAAGATCCGGGTGCTGGAGTGGGCGTCGTTTCTGACCAATTTCATCGACAAGAGGAATTTCGAAGCGGTGATCCTGGCCTGGACGATCCCGCAGGACCCGGACATCTTCGATATCTGGGATTCCGGCAAGACCGGGCCCAAGGAGCTAAACTTCATCGGCTACAGCAACCCCGAAGTCGACCGCCTTCTCGAAGAGGGGCGGCGGACCTTCGACCAGGAGAAGCGCCGGCGCTGCTACTGGCGGATCCAGGAGATCCTGGCCCGGGACCAGCCGTACACCTTCCTCTATGTTCCGGACTCCCTGCCGGCGGTGAGCTCCCGGTTCCGGGGGATCGAGCCGGCGCCGGCCGGGATCATGTACGATTTCATCCACTGGTACGTGCCGAAGGAGGAGCAGCTCCACCAATGACCGCCTATCTTCTGAAGCGTCTCCTTGCCATGATCCCGCTCATGCTCGGGATCACGCTCATAACCTTCGTGGTGATCCGCCTCGCCCCCGGCGAGCCGGTGGAGGCGATGACCGCCCTGAGCCCCAAGATCACCGCCGAGACCCGCCAGCGGCTCCGGGAGTTCTACGGCCTCGACAAGCCGCTCCACGTGCAGTACGTGACCTGGCTGAAGAAGGTCGCCACCTTCGACTTCGGCCGCTCCTTCGCCCCGGACCACCGGCCGGTGACCGACAAGATCCGGGAGAGGATCCCGGTCACCCTGTCGCTCAACATCATCGCCCTGATCCTCGAATTCGGGCTGGCGATCCCCATCGGCGTCTTTGCCGCCACCCACCGCGACACCCTCTACGACAAGGGGATCACGGTCTTCGTCTTCCTCGGCTTCGCGGTACCGACCTTCTGGCTGGCGCTCCTTCTCATGTACTTCTTCGGGGTGAAGCTCGGCTGGCTCCCCATCTCGGGGCTCCACTCCCTGGGAAGCGAGGGGCTTTCGCCGCTTTCGTGGTTCGGCGACCTGCTGAAGCACCTGATCCTCCCTGTTTCGGTGGCCACCTTCGGGAGCCTGGCGGGGCTCTCCCGCTACATGCGCTCCACCATGCTGGAGGTGATCCGGCAGGACTACATCACCAACGCCCGGGCCAAGGGGCTCGCGGAGCGGACGGTGATCTACCGCCATGCGCTGCGCAATGCCCTGCTGCCGGTGATCACGCTCCTCGGCTTCTCGCTCCCCGGGCTCATCGGGGGGAGTGTCATCTTCGAGACGATCTTTGCCATCCCCGGCATGGGGCAGCTCTTCTACCAGGGGGTCATGGCCCGGGACTACCCGCTCGTCATGGGGATCCTCGTCATCGGCGCGTTCCTGACCCTGGTCGGAAACCTCCTGGCCGACATCTGCTACGCCGTGGCCGATCCCCGGATCAGGCAGGGGAGGGGGTAGCACATGGCGCTGTGCGAGAGCTGGCTATACACCGTTTTCTGGCGACGTTTCCGGCATAACCGCCTTGCCATCGCGGGGGGGGGCGTGGTGCTGCTCCTCTTCCTCCTGTCGGTTCTCGCCCCGTATATCACCCCATGGGAGCCCGGCGCCATCGACGCCTACCACGTCCTGCTGCCGCCGTCGCCCGACCACTGGTTCGGCACCGACGAGCTGGGGCGCGACGTCTTCACCCGCGTGGTCTACGGGGCGCGGATCTCTCTCAAGGTCGGGTTCGTGTCGGTGGGGATCGCCGTGGCGATCGGGACGGTGCTCGGCCTGGTCTCCGGCTTTTACGGCGGGGTGGTCGACACAGTCATCATGCGGTTCGTCGACATTATGCTCTGCTTTCCGACCTTTTTCCTGATCCTGGCGGTGATCGCCTTCCTGGAGCCCGACATCTGGTATATCATGGCGATCATTGGCCTTACCGGCTGGATGGGGGTGGCGCGGCTCGTCCGGGCGGAGGTGCTGTCGCTGCGGGAGCGGGATTTCGTCCTGGCGGCCCGGGCGCTGGGGGCGTCCGATCTGCGGATCATCTTCCGGCATATCCTGCCGAACGCGGCGTCGCCGGTCCTCGTCTCGGCCACCCTCGGCGTGGCGGGGGCGATCCTGACCGAATCGGCCCTCTCGTTTCTCGGCATCGGCGTGCAGCCGCCGACACCGAGCTGGGGGAACATCCTCACCGCCGGCAAGGATTACGTCGAGTTCGCCTGGTGGCTCTCGCTCTTTCCCGGCCTCGCCATCCTGGTGACGGTCCTCGCCTACAATCTGCTGGGAGAAGGGATCCGCGACGCCCTCGACCCGCGGCTGAACCGATAAAACACCAACGAGGTACCCATGTCCGAAACCTATTCGCCCGCCATGGAGCTCGAAGGGGAACTCCGCATCAACAAGGACGATTTCGCCATCGCCAGCGTCGAGGACGAGATCAGGGCCGACGGGCTCTGCCGCAAGCTCCTCTCCCGCTTCTACTTTTCGCTCCTCGAAGCCGGGATGTCCCCCGAAGAGGCGACCGCCCTCGCCAATGGCGCCGACTATTACGTCCGCGACTTCGTGGTCGGCTACAAGCACCGCAACCTCTTCGACGAGCGGCCGGAGATCGTCCGGCAGTTCGCCGGCAACTGGTACATCGTGAACACCATCGAGCCGTCCATCGAGGAGCTGGCCGGCCATCTCGCCGGCGTGCGGGCGTTCTACCGTTTTCTCGCCGCCCGGGGGGATATTTCCGCCCCGTTTGGCGCCGCCGTGGAGCGGGAGTGCGACGAGCTCGCCTACTACGACGACCGCATCCGGAGCTTCTGGGAGATAGAGGGGGGAGGGTACGTCGAATGGGAACGGGAATGCACGCTGAAGGACCGCTGAACAAAGGGAGGCGCGCCATGGGTTTCGCAAAACTGCTGCTCCTGCCACTCATTGCCGTGGGGCTCCTTGCGGGGTGCGCCACCGGGATGACCGACATCCGCGGCTTCAACCTGATCTCCCTCGACCAGGAGCGGGAACTGGGGAACAGGTTCGCCGCCGAGATCGAGAAACAGCAGCAGGTGCTCAATGATCCGGAGGTCCAGCGCTACGTGGATCGGGTCGGACGCCGGCTCCTGACCGGGGCCCGGGAGGTACCGTTCGATTTCGTCTTCAAGGTGGTGAAGGACGACAGCGTCAACGCCTTCGCCATCCCCGGCGGGCGGGTCTACGTCCAGACCGGTCTGCTCAAGGCAGCGGAGAACGAAACGGAGTTGGCGGCGGTCATGGCCCACGAGATCAACCACGCAGTGGCCCGCCACGGCACCCGCCAGATGACCCAGCAGTACGGCTATTCGCTGGTACTCTCGCTGGTCCTGGGGGACAACCCGAACCTCCTCGCCCAGCTGGCGGCCCAACTCTTCGGCAAGGCGGGGATGATGTCGTACAGCCGGGAGTTCGAGAACCAGGCCGACTTTCTCGGGGTGGAGACCATGGCCAGGGCCGGCTACAACCCCCAGGGGATGGTGACCTTCTTCCGCAAGCTTGACAGCATGGGCCAGAGCAGCCCGGGCACCCTTGCCAGGTTCTTCTCCTCCCACCCCCTCACCTCGGAGCGGATTCAGCGGGTCCAGGCGGAGATCGCCGCCCTCCCCCAACAGGGTTATCCCCCCGTCGACAATGCCGAATTCCGGCGGATCAGGGGGCGGCTGTGATGGGTGACGAGCGCGGAGTGACGGCGGTTCGGTGGGACAGTATCGCCGAACGACTGGAACAGATTCTCGAACGGGTGGACCGGGTGCTCGACCGGACGGTTCCCCCTCCCGCGCCCGGCTGGGAGCTGTTCGACCGCCACATCGCCTTCCGCTGGCGCCGGATCGGCATGGGCGGCACATTTGAACCGGTGGAGCACCCCCATCTCCCCGATCTGGGGGACCTGGTCGGCATCGATTTCGCCCTGGAGGACCTGATACGTAACACCGAGCAGTTCGTCGCCGGCTTTTCGGCCAACAACGTGCTTCTCTGGGGAGAGCGGGGGACCGGCAAGTCGACCTGCATCAAGGGGGTCCTGCGCCGCTTTGCCGGGCGGGGGCTTCGCCTCGTGGAGGTGCAGCGGGACGAGCTCCTCACCCTGCCGGCGATCATCGGCACCCTGCGGACGGTTCCCCGGCGCTTCATCCTCTTCTGCGACGACCTCTCCTTCGGGGAAGGGGAGGGAGCCTACCGGGAGCTGAAGGTCCTCCTGGAGGGGGGGATCGAGGCTCGTCCCGAGAACATCCTCTTCTACGCCACCTCCAACCGCCGCCACCTGATGCCGGAGCGGATGGAGGAGAACCTGGGAGGGGAGATCCATCCGGAGGAGGCGGTCTCGGAAAAGCTCTCCCTTGCCGACCGCTTCGGCCTGAATCTGAGCTTCTATCCGTTCGATCAGGAGACCTATCTGGCGATCGTGGAGCGCTACGCCGAAAAATTCTCGTTGCCGGTGGAGCAGGAGCAACTGCGGAGGGAGGCCCTCCAGTGGGCACTCTACAAAGGGAACCGCTCGGGGCGCGCCGCACGGCAGTTCATCGACGATCTGGCAGGCCGGCTCCGGGTGGCGGTGACACGGGAGGCGTGAGCAAAGAGGCGTGCGGCGGTTGACTTGACGTGCGATTGGTGATAGTTAAGAAAAACTTTATTATTCAGGAGGAATGCGCATGAAAGTTACGGGAAGCAGAATCGCACGGCTCATTATCGGTGCGGCGGTTGCCGTTTCGGCGGCGGTTGCGTTCGCGTCGGGCGGCGGGGTGGGTGTCACCGCCGACGAGGCGCTCCAGCGGCTGATGGAGGGGAACAGGCACTATGTCGCGGGACAGCTCGGCACCTGCGGCGAGAGCACCGCGGCAAAGCGGGCGTCTCTCGCCAACGGGCAGAAGCCCTACGCGATCATCCTCTCCTGTTCCGATTCCCGGGTCCCCCCCGAGATCATCTTCGACAAGAGCATGGGGGAGATCTTCGTGATCCGCGTGGCCGGGAACATTCCCGATCCGATCGTGCTCGGGAGCATCGAGTACGCGGCAGAGCACATCGGCTCCCCCCTCATCATGGTCCTCGGCCACGAGCGGTGCGGCGCGGTGACTGCCGCCGTGGACGCCAAGGGAAAGCCCGAGGGTAACCTCGGCGCCATCGTCAGGACCATCGCGCCGGCGGTGAAGAAGGCGAAGGTAGCGGCGAAGGGAAAGAGCCACGACGAACTGGTGGAGACCGCGGTCGACATCAACGCGAAGCTTGTTGCCGCCAACCTGACGAAGAAATCCCCGGTCATCGCCTAGCTTGAGAAAGAGGGGAAGGTCAAGATCGTGACCGCCAAGTACGACCTGGATGACGGCACGGTTTCCCTTCTCGGCGGGCAGAAGTAAAGCGTCGACTTCATCTGCACGAAAGCCCGCCTCGGCGGGCTTTTTTTCTTTGTACCCGTGTGGTGACCGTATTCTTCAAGTTATTCCAAACACCGAGGTTTCCCCATGTCCGATGCCGAGCGCCGCTCGATCCTTTGTCCCAACTGCCGCAGGCTCATCAGCCGCGACGAGGCCGCCTGCCCTTACTGCGGGACGGCCCGTCCCGGCTCCTGGCTGAAAAACAATCCCTTCACCCGCAGCGTCGGGAGCGCCGAACAACTTGTGAAGATCATCATCACGGTCAACGTGGTGATGTTCGTGGTCTCGCTTCTCGTCAGCCGGCGTCCATCCGGCATGGGGGGGATCTTCACGGCGCTTTCTCCCGACTGGCGAAGCCTCCTCGCCCTGGGGGCCACCGGTGTCATTCCCATCGACCGTTACGGCCGCTTCTGGTCGCTGCTCTCCGCCAATTATCTCCACGGGGGGCTGCTCCACATCCTGTTCAACATGATGGCGCTGCGGCAGATAGCCCCGCTGGTGGTGCAGGAGTACGGGGCCTGGCGGATGATCTCGATCTACACCATCGGCGGCGTCTGCGGCTACCTCGTTTCCTACGTCGCGGGGGTCGGATACACCATCGGTGCCTCGGCAGCCGTCTGCGGGCTCATCGGCTCCCTCCTCTATTACGGGAAGAGCAGGGGGGGCGTTTACGGTCAGGCGGTCTTTCGCGAGGTGGGAGGATGGGTGGTGGGGCTCTTCCTGTTCGGCCTCTTGGTGCCGGGGATCAACAACTGGGGCCACGGCGGCGGCATCGTCGGGGGGATCATCCTGGGGTTCGTGCTGGGGTATCGGGAGCGGCGCGGGGAGAACCTGCTCGACAAGTTCCTCGCCGGCGTCTGCGTCCTCGCCACCGTCGTGGCGCTCTGCCTCGGGCTCGTCTCGGCCTGGGTCACCTTTGCCTGAGGGATTCGTCCGGAATGAGCGCGCACATCAGTGCCAGAGGCCGCTGAAGTGGCGCCGGGGTTTCCGCGTCACCTCTTTCAGGTGGGGTGTGAGCTCCTTTCCCTTCGTGTTTGAACCGATCAGGGTCTCGCGGCCTGGATACATCTCCCGTTCGATGGAGGCGAGCCGGCGGAGCCGCTCGTCGGTCACCGGGTGGGTCCGCAGGATCGACGGCTCGATGGTCGTGCGGCCGGGGATGATGGCGCGTTTCAGGAGCTGTTGCTGCTGTGCCTCCAGCTTGGCCAGCGCCGAGGCGAGGCCTGCGGGGTCGCCGCTCAGGCGGGCGCCGGAGAGGTCGGCCTCGTACTCGCGGGTGCGGGAGAGGGAGAGCTGGAGCAGGGCGCTGATGGTCGGCGCGAAGGTCATGAGGATGATCGGCACCCACGGCATTGCGTAATCGCCGAGGATGAAGAGGGGGAGGTTGATCAGGACCAGGATCTGGCCGAGGAGCGAGATTGCCCGCGTGAGGCGGCTCACCACGTCGGCGAAGCTCATGACCCAGGTGTCGCCGCAGCCGATGTGGCTCATCTCGTGCCCCAGGACCCCAACGAGCTCCCGGAGGGTGAGGAGTCGCAGAATCCCGTCGCTCACGGCGATCGCCGCGTTTTCTCCCCTGCCGATGGAGAAGACGAGGGGGGCGGTGCTCGGGATGTAGTGAAGCCGGGGGGCGGTGTCGAGGTCGGCGCGCCGGGCGAGCTCCCGGATGATGGCGTGGAGCTGGGGCGCCTCGGCGGCGGCGAGGGGGCGCGCCCGGTACATCTTCAGGACGAGGTCCGGGAAGACGCGGATGCTGACAACGAGGGGAATGATCCCGATGCAGACGGCCCAGACGATGCCGTAGATCCCGGCGAAGAACCAGCCGAGGGCGAGGAGCAGCCCCACCATCCCGAGTACGAGAACCGCCGACTGCACCAGGTTGCGCAGGCTCTGTCCCGCCATCTCAGCTCATCCCGGCGTTCCGGCAGCCGCCCGTAGCGAGGAACCGTTCCAGCTCCCGCTGCGCCGCGTCGAAATCCTCCAGCGCGATCGTCGCGTCCTCGGTCCATTCCCGGGTCTTGTAGTAGAGCTTGTCGTAGTACCCCCTGATCAACCCTTCCATGAACGGCCCCATCTCCCAGCGTTCGAGATGCCCGGCCAGCTCTTCGTAGCTGTCGCCGCCGAGCTTCTTTCTGATGCGCAGAAGCGCCGCCGTCATCCCGTCCCGGTACTCGGGGAGCCCGTACTCCTCGATGAGCCTCCCTACCCGCGTCTCCACCGAAGCGGTGCACCAGATCTTCACGCTCTCCCGCATCACCTCGTACAGGTTCCCCGGCAGGGTCATCCTGCCGATCCGTCTGCTTTCTCCCTCCACGATGATCGGCCGCTCCGGGGGAAGGCGGTGGAAGGTGTCCCAGAGGAGGGTCTCGAACCGCTTCTGGCTGAGGGTCTGGGAGAGCCCCAGCTCGCCGAAGGCCGAGCCGCGGTGGCTGGCGAGCCCCTCCAGGTCGACGGTCGAATGCCCCGCAGCCGCCAGCCTGAGAAGGAAGGTGGTCTTCCCGATGCCGGTCATGCCGTGGAGGACCACCAAGGGGGCGGGGGGGCGAAACGGCTCGAAATACTCTGTCACTACCTGACGGAAAGCCTTGTACCCCCCCGTGAGCTGGACGGCGTCGTGGCCGGTCAGGTCGAGGATCGACGCGACCGTTTTGCTCCGGAGCCCTCCGCGCCAGCAGTAGACGAGGATTGGCCGGCCGGCGGCGTGGGCGGCGATCTCCGCCACCATCGCCGGGAAGCGGTGGGCGGTGAGTTCAAGCCCGCGGCGCCGCGCTTCGCGGGGACCGACCTGTTTGTAGATGGTGCCGATCTCCACCCGTTCTTCGTTGGTGAGAAGCGGTACGTTGAGGGCGGCGGGGAGGCGGTCTTCCTCAAACTCCAGGGGGGTACGGACGTCGACCACCAGATGGGTGTCGAGGAGCGATTCGTGGAAAAGTGTTGTTCGGGGCACGGCGGTTCTCCTTGTAAACCGGGCCATTATACGGGGGGGCGTCGTCGATTGCAAGGGATGGCGGCGGCGGCGCCGCCCGGGCCGATTGTTACTTGATTTCCATGGGGTTACATGTTATGAAAGACGGAATTTTGTCCGGCTGAAATTATTCACTACTAATAAAGGAGGTTGCAATGACTGCACAGTACTCCGCTGATTTCGAGAAGGCCCTTCAGGTCGGCCGCCCCCCCAACATCAGGAAGCTCTTCCCCAACTCCAAGGCGCTCATCGTGAGCGGCAAGGTGGTCGACCGGGCCATGATCGCCAAGGGTAAGGCGATCACCATGGCTGCCAACGGCCGCAACTACTTCGTCATCCGTGGCGTCCTCATGGCCGCCCAGCGGGCCAACTGTCCGATCATCATCGAGATCGCCAAGTCCGAGGGGGGGCAGAAGGCCTACTGCGCCGTCAACTACTGGAACATGGCCCGCATCGTCGACGCCCTCTGCAACGAGCTCGGGATCACCGTGCCGGTGGCGATCCACGCCGATCACTACGGGATCAAGAGCGACAAGGACCTGAAGGCGGCCATGGTGGAGATCCCGACCATGTTCGAGGCGGGGATCACCTCCATCGCCATCGACGCTTCCCACCTCCCCGATGACCAGAACCTGCTGGCCAACCTCGCCATCAATCCGTCCATTCCCGCCTGGGCCGGCCTCGAAACCGAGGTGGGGGAGATCAAGGGGAACCAGGGACTCTCGACGGTGGAGGAGGCGCTCTTCCTGATCCGGGGGCTCAACGCCCGCGGCATCTTCCCCGACTGGATCGCCCTCAACAACGGCACCACCCACGGCATCGAGGCCTCCGACGCCGGCATCCAGGTGGGGCTCACCGCCGAGATCCACCAGGCCCTGGCCCCCTACAGGGTGAACGGCGCCCAGCACGGCACCTCCGG
Organism: Geobacter sp.; assembly: GCF_027327745.1. GTDB lineage: Bacteria > Desulfobacterota > Desulfuromonadia > Geobacterales > Geobacteraceae > Geobacter. Next base: position 44,813 of record NZ_DAHVYG010000023.1, on the reverse strand, counting down.
GAACAGCTCCGAGCGCCTGCGGGAGATCGCCAACCGGACCGTCACCACCAAGGCCAACGTCGCCACGGCACTCCAGATGATCTCCTGGGGGCTCGAAGTGAACGATTACGGCAACGCCCAACTGGACGCCAGCGGCAACTTCATCAAGGTGGCGGGTGAGGGGATGACCGAGGAGCTGTGGGCCGAGATGGTGGCCTACGCCGAGTCGAAGGGGTGGAAGAAGGGGGACTACAAGAACCTGAACCTGCCGTTCGAGAACAAGCTCCTGGCTCAGCCGGCCGACGTCCGCGAGCGGATGGCCAGGCGGGTGGAGGAGTTCGCCTGCAAGATGCTGACCGAGGTCTTCGACGCAAAGGACACCGCGCCCCTTGCGATCGAGGCGATCCTCAAGGCCGGCTCCCACGACCTGGGGCCCAAGGGGAGCCCCATCGAGAAGGCGGCCGACTGGACCGACGAGAAGATCGTCGAGCGGGCCAAGACCATCGTGAGCGACAAGGGGCCCGAAGGGAACTTCGAGGACTAGAGGACTAGCCCTGACGGGAGACAGGCGGGGGAGGGGGCGCAAGCCCCCTTTTCCATGTCGGCGCCTGCAGCTGCCTTGCAGGAGAAACCATGACCAACCTGACCGTATTCCTCGTTTCCGTAGTCCTGGTGACCGTTGCGCCGGGGCCGGACATCATCTATGTCCTTACCCGTGGCGTGAGCCAGGGGAAAAGGGCGGGGCTCGCCGCGGCGGCCGGATTCAGCACCGGCTGCATCTTCCACACGGCCCTGGCCGCTGTCGGCATCTCGGCCCTTATCCGCTCCTCCGAAACTGCCTTCACCGTCATCAGGCTGGCGGGGGGCGCCTATCTGATCTACCTCGGGATCGGGGCGCTGCGCAGCCGAGGCGTGAGCCTGGTTGGTGAATCCACCGAAGTGCCACCCCTCTGGTCGATCTACCGCCAGAGCATCGTCGCCAACATCCTCAACCCGAAAGTGACCCTCTTTTTCCTCGCCTTCCTCCCACAGTTCGTTGTCCCGTCTGCCGGGAGCATCGGGCTCCAGCTCATGGGGCTCGGCCTGATCTTCATGACGGTCACAATCCTGATCTTCGGCACTGTGGCCCTCTTCGCCGGCTTCATCGGCGACCGGCTGCTGCGCACCCCCGCCGTGGCCGGCAGAATCCGGGCCCTTGCCGGCCTGACCTTCATCGCCCTCGGCATCCGTGTCGCCCTGCCGGACCTCAGGTGACGAATCGCCATGGATGACGCCCGTCTGGCAAACCTACGGCAGTGGTTCTTCGACTACTGCCGAACCTTCTACACCGAAAACGAGGAGGAGAGCCGGAACATCCGCCTCAAGGAGGAGCATACCGCCCGGGTCTGCGCCGCCATGGAAATCCTTGCCGATTCGGTCGCCCTCTCTCCGGCAGACCGCCGCCTCGCCGCCGTGATTGCGCTGTTCCACGATGTGGGCCGGTTCGAACAGTACCGGCGTTACCGGACGTTCAAGGACAGCACCTCGGTCAATCACGCCGCCCTCGGGGCCCGGGTGCTGGCGGAGGAAGGGGTGCTGGCCGGACTTCCGGAGGAGGAGCGGCGACTTATCACAAGTTCCGTCGGGCTTCACAACGTCTTCCGGGTTCCGGCGGGGCTTGGCGAGCGGCACCGGCTGTTCCTGCGGCTGATCCGCGATGCCGACAAGCTCGACATCTGGCGGGTCTTCATCGAGTTCTACGGCCAGCCGGCAGGGGAGCGGGCGTCGGCGGTAAGCCTCGGCTTTCCCGACATCCCCGAGTGTACCCCGGCGGTGGTCGCCACGCTCCTGCGGGGGGAGATGGTCGATCTGGCCACGCTCAGGACCCTCAATGACTTCAAGCTCCTCCAGCTCTCCTGGGTCTTCGACCTCAATTTCCCCCGTTCCCGCCAGATGGTGCGGGAGCTGGGGTACGTGGAGCGTCTTGCCGACACGATTCCCCGCAGCCCGGATGTCGATCGGGCCATCGGGGTGGTCCGGGACGCTCTCTTCCGCGTCGACCCTGCCACCTTCTGACGCGGGGTCAGTGTCGGACCATGAGTCGTCCCATACCCGCCACCGCGCCGCTGGCGAAGGCGACGCACCAGAGGGTGTAGATGGTGAGGCTCACCCGGTGGAAGGTGCGGTTGACCCGTTCGGCCCGGCGGGCAACGGAGGCGGCCAGGGCGAGGAGAAAGTGGAACCCCATCCCCGCCAGGGAGAGGATGCCGGTCAGGTTGTGCCACTCGGGGGCCTTGCCGTAGAGCCTGGCGTAGACGCTCATCTCGCTGGTGCCGAGGTAGTCGAAGAGAAGCCCGACTCCGAAGACGATCAGGTGCTTCAGGTGGAGTCCCTCCCGCCGGCCGCTGAAGACGGCGTAGGTGTAGAAGAGAAGCGCCAGGTTCATGTAGATGATGCCGATCTTCAGCATCCTTCGAGCCTCCCGGTCTGGCGCAGCGCCTCGTAAAGGACGATCCCCGCCGAGGTGGAGAGGTTGAGGCTGCGGACCTTGCCGAAGATCGGGATCCTCACGGTGCTTTTCCGATTGGCCTCGATAAGCTCCTCCGGCAGTCCAACGGTCTCCTTCCCGAAGACAATGAAGTCCCCCTCCCGGAACCCCGCCTCCACGTGCGTCTTTTCTCCCTTTTTGCTGGTATAGATGAATCGGCCCTCCGGATAGGCGTGCTTGAGGTCGTCGAGGCTTGCCCAGTAATGGATCTCGACCTCGCTCCAGTAGTCGAGGCCGGCCCGCTTCAGTTGCCGGTCGTCGGTGGAAAAGCCGAGCTTCCCCACCAGGTGGAGGACGGTGCCGGTGGCGCCGCAGAGGCGGGCGATGTTGCCGGTGTTGGGGGGGATCTCCGGCTCGATGAGAACGATGTGGAATGGAGTGCTGCTCTGCATGGTCGGTCCGATTGATTGGGGTGGTCAGCGTATACCGCGCCGACTGTTTGCCGGTCTTGCTTTTTTCGGTCGGCGGGTCTATTATTAGCGCTTCTTCGCGTCCTCGCAAAGGACTTTCTTGCCCCAGGGCTTTCCAGCGTACATCGACAATCCACTTCACATAAGGGAGCTGCAATGAAGATCATCGTTACCGACGAGGTTTCCAAGGAAGGTTTGGCGCTTCTGACCCAGGATCCGCGGATCGAAATCGACGTGAAACTCGGCCTCAAGAAAGAAGAGCTGCACGCCATCATCGGCGAGTACGACGCGATCATCACCCGAAGTGGGACCACGGTGGACAAGGAACTCCTCGACGCCGGCAGGAAGCTCAAGATGGTGGCCCGGGCCGGGGTCGGCATCGACAACGTGGACGTCGACTACGCCTCCTCCCGCGGCGTGATCGTGGTGAACGCCCCCTTCGGCAACACCAACAGCGCGGCCGAGCACGCCATGGCGCTGCTCCTCTCTTTCTGCCGCAACGTGACCAAGGCGAACGCGAGCCTCAAGGGGGGCGAGTGGAAGCGCGCCCCCTTCACCGGCTACGAGCTCAAGGGGAAGACCGCCGGGGTCATCGGCCTCGGGAAGGTCGGCGGACGGGTCGCCACCCGGCTCAAGGCGTTCGAGTGCGAGGTCCTCGCCTGCGATCCGTACATCGCCGTCAAGCGCGCCCACGACCTCGGCGTGAAGCTCGTCTCCCACGATGAGATCTACAAGAACTGCGACATCATCACCGTTCATACCCCCCTCACCGACGAGACCCGCAACATGATCGGCGAGCGGGAGCTGGCCATGATGAAGGACGGCGTCATCATCATCAATGCCGCCCGCGGCGGAATCATCGAGGAGAAGGCACTCCTCAAATACCTCGACTCGGGGAAGATCACCGGCGCCGCCATCGACGTCTTCAGCGTGGAGCCTCCGAAGACCGACGAGCTGAAGGCCCTCATCGCCCACGAGCGGGTGATCGTGACGCCGCACCTGGGGGCCAATACCTTCGAGGCCCAGGTCAACGTGGCGGTGGATGTCTCCAAGGAGATCCTCAACTATCTCGACGACCAGCCGCTGGAAAACGCCGTGAACATCCCCCGCTTCGACGTCTCCCTCATGGATCAGATGCGCCCTTTCCTCAATCTGACGAATATCATGAGCGACTTCATCATCCAGCTTGTCGATACGAATATCGACAAGGTGACCTTTTCTTACGCCGGCAACATCGCCCACTACGACTGCACGCCGCTCACCGTCTGCGGTCTCGCCTCTCTCCTCAACCGGATGGTCGAGCAGGATGTGAACATGGTGAACGCGGCCCTCATCGCCGAGAACATGGGGATCACCGTCGAGGAGAGCAAGACGACCCAGTCCCCCTCCTTCTCCAACATGATCACCCTTACCATCGAATGTCCCGGCGAGAAACGGCTCATTTCGGGCACTCTCTTCGAGGGGACGCCACGGATAGTGAAAATGCGCGACTACCAGGTCGATTTCGCTCCCGAGGAGCATATGCTGCTTCTCACTTACGGCGACCGGCCGGGAATGATCGGCAAGATCGGCACCATCCTCGGCACCCACGACATCAACATCGCGTCCATGCACCTGGGACGCCGTGAGAAACAGGGGGAGGCGATGGTCATCCTCTCCCTCGATTCGGCGGTTCCGCCGTCCGTTGTCGAGGAGCTGCGCACGGCGACCGAAGCTGCCTTCATCAAACCGATCCACATGCCCGGCGCCCGCTGCAGCCGCGCTTGCGGCTGCGGCATCTGACGAAGGTATCATACGAATCATGACTCACAGGAAAGCCCCGGCCCGTGCCGGGGCTTTTTCGTTGCGCGGGACGAGAGAGATGCTAGGCTTATGGGAGTCGGCACATGCGGGGGAGGGGGGAGGCAGAGGTGAGAGACCGATCGCTGCTTACGGGTGAGAGCCGGATCGAGCGGGACAGCATGGGAGAAATCGGCGTGCCGGCCCGTGCATACTGGGGAGCGCAGACGCAGCGCTCGCTCATTCATTTTGCCATCGGTGCCGACCGGATGCCAATGGAGGTGATACGCGCCCTGGCAATGGTGAAGAAGGCGGCGGCTCTCGTTAACGGTGAGCAGGGGAGGCTCCCCCCGGAGAAGGTAGGTCTCATCGTGTCGGCTGCCGAAGAGGTGATCGACGGAAAGCTCGACGACCATTTCCCCTTGAGCGTCTGGCAGACCGGCAGCGGTACCCAGTCGAACATGAACGTGAACGAGGTGATCGCCAACCGCGCCATCGAGCTCGCCGGCGGGGTCCTGGGTTCCCGGAGCCCGATCCACCCCAACGACGACGTCAACATGTGCCAGTCATCCAACGACGTCTTCCCGACCGCCATGCACATTGCCGCCGCGCTCCGGATCCACGGGGATCTCATCCCCGCCGTGGCGAGGCAGCGGGATGCCCTGGACGCGAAGAGCAGGGATTTCGCCGACGTGGTGAAGATCGGCCGTACCCACCTGCAGGATGCCACCCCCCTTACGGTGGGGCAGGAGATCTCGGGATGGGCGAGCCTGCTGGAACGCGACATTACCCGGCTCGTGCAGTGCCTCGACGGCCTCTACGACCTGGCCGTCGGCGGCACGGCGGTCGGCACCGGTCTTACCGCCCACCCCGATTTCGGGCAACGTGCCGCGGAGCGGATCGCCGCCCTGACCGGGCTGCCGTTTCGCTCCCACCCAAACAAGTTTGCGGCCCTCTCGGCCCACGACGAACTCGTCTTCGTTCATGGGGCGCTCACCACTCTGGCCGGTTCCCTCATGAAGAGCGCTAACGACATCCGCCTCCTCGCTTCGGGACCCCGCTGTGGCATCGGAGAGCTCCGGATCCCCGAGAACGAACCGGGTTCTTCCATCATGCCGGGGAAAGTGAACCCGACCCAGTGCGAGGCGATGACCATGGTGGCGGCGGAGGTGATGGGAAACGGCACGGCGGTGGCTGTCGCCGGCTCCCAGGGGAACCTGGAGCTGAACGTCTTCAAACCTGTCATCATCCATAACGTTCTCCGTTCGGCGGCGCTCCTCGCCGACGCCTGCCGCTCCTTCACCGACCATCTCGTGGTGGGGATGACCCTCGACCGGGAGCGGATCGACCACCATCTCCGCAACTCCCTCATGCTCGTCACGGCCCTCTCGCCGCGGATAGGTTACGACCGGGCCGCCCGCATCGCCCATACCGCCTATGCGGAGGGGACGACGCTCAGGGAGGCGTGCCTGAAGCTCGGCTATCTCACGGCCGAGGAGTTCGATGCCCTGGTCCGGCCCGAGGAGATGACCCGGCCGGAAACGGCCTGACCGAGCTCGAAACGCGACAGCCCCGGCAGGTGATCCCGCCGGGGCTGTCGCGCTTCGGGAGAGGCGTGGGAGGAGTCAGCCGTGGAGAGGGCGGCCGCCGCAACTCTTCAGCCGGTCGTGGGCCCTGCGCAGCACCGCCTCCGTCGTCTTCCAGTCGATGCACTTGTCGGTGATGGAGACCCCGTACCGGAGCTGGGAGAGGTCCTTCGGGATCGACTGGTTCCCCTCCTCCAGGAAGCTCTCGATCATGACTCCGGAGATGGAGCGGTTGCCGGCGGCGATCTGGTCGATGACCGACTCCAGCACTTCCGGCTGCTTTTCGTGCCGCTTCTCCGAATTGCCATGGCTGCAGTCCACCATCAGGGTAGGGAAGAGTCCCGCCTTTTCGAGCATCTCCTCGGACTTCCTGATATCTTCGGGGGAATAGTTGGGCTTTTTCCCACCCCGCAGCACGATGTGGACATCGGGGTTGCCGGTGGTCTGGATGATGGAGGTTTTCCCCTCGCGGTTGATGCCGAGGAAGCTGTGGGAGTGGAGTGCGGCGATCATGGCGTCGATCGCCACCTGGAGGCTGCCGTCGGTGCCGTTCTTGAACCCCATCGGGAACGAGAGGCCGCTCGCCAGCTCGCGGTGGGTCTGGGATTCGGTGGTCCGGGCGCCGATGGCCCCCCAGGAGATGAAGTCGGCCAGATAGTCGGGGGTGATGGGGTCGAGCATCTCGCTGGCGATCGGCAGGAGCCGGTCGGTGATCTCGCAGAGGAGCCGCCGGGCGATGCCGAGCCCCTTGGATATCTGGTGGGTGCCGTTCATGTCCGGGTCGTTGATGATCCCCTTCCAGCCGACGGTGGTGCGGGGTTTTTCGAAGTAGACGCGCATCACGATGAAGAGCTGGTCCGAGAGCTCGGCGGCCAGTCTCGCGAGCCTTCCCGCGTAATCGAGGGCCGCCTTCGGGTCGTGGATGGAGCAGGGGCCGACCACCACCATGAGGCGACGATCCTTTCCCTTGAGGATGTTCTTGATGTGGGCCCTGCTGGCATTGACGAACTCGGCCGCCTCATCGGACTGCGGAAAGACCTGGCGCAGTTCCGCCGGTGCGATGATGGGGGTGATGCTCTTGATCTTGAGGTTGCTGGTTTTTATCATGGTTGGTGGTGCCCTTTCGAATGAAATGCAGACAAATCAGGTTGGCAACAGTTCCGCTATCGTGGCGAGGGTTGCATGCCGGGCGCCGGCCGACGTCATTTCCGCCACCGCCCTTGACGAGTCGTCCGGATTCAGATCCACCCCCCGGACCGCGTCTTCCAGCAGCGTCACCGACAGGCCGTGCCGCAGCCCCTCCAGCACCGACTCCTTGACGCAGTAGTCAGTGGCGAGCCCCCCCACGTAGAGCCTCGAAATTCCCATCTCCTTCAGGACGACGGAGAACGGGACCCCCCCTTCGGTCACCCCCTGGAAGGCCGAGTAGTCGTCCCGCGTCGGGTCCATCCCCTTGGATATGATGATGGCATCGTAGGGGAGCTTCAGAAGCGGGTGAAACCGCGCTCCGTCGGTTCCGCGGACACAGTGTACCGGCCAGATCCCGCCGTAGTCGCGAAAGTGGGTGGATGTGGGGGGGTGCCAGTCGCGGGAGGCAAAGACCGGCAGCCCCCTCCCCCTGAACAGGGTGAGATACTGGTTCAGCGCCGGGACGACCGCGTCTCCATCGGCAACCGGAAGCAGTCCCCCCGGGCAGAAGTCGTTCTGGACATCGACGATCAGCAGGGCAGAATCCTTGTTCATGGTTTCCTCCCGATCAACAGGAAATTGGACTGCCACGGTACGATGCTAGCTTCCGTACCCTCGCTGCACCTCTTCCATGAGTTCGAGGCGCAGTTGGTTCAGCCTTTGGCTGATAGATACCTTGTACCGGTGGGGATTGATAAAGCGAAGGCACCCCTGGGGGAGCCGTTCCAGCTGGTCCGCGGTGCGGTCGGCCAGTTCGTCGAGCGGTGCGCTCTGCATGGTTCGGACACCGTCGGCCATGACGGTGGAGCGGAGCTCCACCAGCCTGGCTTCCCGCGGGAGCGTGACGTGCTGAAGCGGGTTGGCCGGATCGTAGACCGTGTCCCCGGGCCGGACCTCCTCCCCGTCGAGGCAGATCAAATCCTGGATGAACGATCCGTCGGTCGCTACGGCGCGCAGCAGACGCTTGCGGTCGGGGAGGGTCGCCTTGGCGATGTCGCTTGTTACCTTGAGTCGCGGTCGGTCCCCGATCCGCACGAGCTTGTAGACCCCTCCCAGGGCGCCTCCCCCCTCGCCGGCGCAGGTGGCGAGCCTCGTGCCGACACCGTAGATGTCGACCTTCCCTCCTTCGCTTCGCATCGACTCGATCACGTATTCGTCGAGCTCGTTGGAAGCGACGATCTTGACGGCGGGAAAGCCGGCCTCGTCGAACAAGCGCCGCGTCTCGCGCGAGAGGTAGGCGAGGTCGCCCGAATCGATCCTGACCCCCACGAGCTCGTACCCCTGCTCGCGGAGCTCCCTCGCCACGATCAGGGCGTTGGGGATGCCGCTCTTGAGGGTGTCGTAGGTATCGACCAGGAGGATGCAGGTGTCGGGGAAGACTTCGGCGTACTTCCGGAAGGCGGTCAGTTCGTCGGGGAACGCCATGATCCAGCTGTGGGCATGGGTCCCTTTCACCGGGATGCCGAAGAGCTTCCCCGCCAGGACGTTGCTCGTGCTTCGCACCCCGCCCACATAGGCGGCACGGGCCTCGCTCACTCCGCCGTCGGGTCCCTGGGCCCGGCGCAGGCCGAACTCCAGCACCGTGCCACCGGCCGCGGCGTGGACGATCCGCGCCCCCTTGGTGGCCACGAGGGTCTGGAAGTTGATGATGTTCAGCAGCGCCGTTTCCACCAGTTGGGCCTGGGCGAGGGGGGCCTCCACCGTCAGGAGCGGCTCCTTGGCGAACACCACCGTCCCTTCCGGCATCGCCGTGACCTTCCCCCTGAAGCGGAAGGAGCGGAGGAAGTCGATGAACTCGGGACGAAACAGCCCGAGCCCCTGGAGGTATTCGAGCTCGTCCTCGGCGAAGCGGAGCCCTTCCAGGTACGATAGCGCCGTGTCGAGTCCGGCGAAGACTGCGTATCCGCCATGGAACGGGTTGTGGCGGAAAAAGAGGTCGAATACCGCGGGGGTGTCGACGATCCCTTCTTCAAGGTAGCCGGCAAGCATGGTGAGCTGGTAGAGGTCGGTTAGCAGCGGCGAGTAGCGCATGAATCCTCTCCGAGGACGAAATGTGCAAAAGTATAGCACACTCTCCGCCGAGTTAGAGCCTCCAAATCACGCCAGTTTGCCATGCCGTTTGTTTTGTTGCTGCAGTCAAACATTCGTACAGTGAAAACGGATAACAGCCGGTGGCCTGAAACGACGCGAGGCGGGATCGCTCCCGCCTCGCGTTCCGAAGATCATCAAGCGATGCGTTATTACTTGCGCAGGTTGTAGAAGACCTCTTTGCCGCGGAACACCGCGATGACATGGAGCTCGTCCTGGATGCGGAGCAGCTGGTTGTACTTGGCGACCCGGTCGGTGCGGCAGAGGGAGCCGGTCTTGATCTGGCCGGCGTTGACCGCCACGGAAAGATCGGCCAGGGTCGTGTCCTCGGTCTCCCCCGAACGGTGGGAGATGACGCAGGTGTAGCCGGCGCGCTTGGCCATCTCGATGGCGTCGAGGGTCTCGGTCAGGGTGCCGATCTGGTTCAGCTTGATCAGGATGGAGTTGGCGATCCCCTTCTGAATCCCCTCTTTCAGGATTTTCGGGTTGGTGACGAAGAGGTCGTCGCCTACGATCTGGACCTGTTTGCCGAGGCGCTCGGTGATCTTCTTCCAGCCGTCCCAGTCGTTTTCGGCCATGCCGTCCTCGATGGAGATGATCGGGTACTTGTTGACGAGTTTCTCGTAGAAGTCGATGAGCTCGTCGGCGGTCTTCTCGGGCTTTGCCTCGTTTTCCAGGATGTACTTGCCGTCCTTGTAGAGTTCCGAGGATGCGACGTCGAGGGCGAGGAGGACGTCGTCGCCCGGCTTGTAGCCGGCCTTGCCGATCGCCTCCATGATCACTTCCAGTGCTTCCTCGTTGGACTTGAGGTTCGGCGCGAAGCCCCCCTCGTCGCCTACGGCGGTGTTGTATCCCCTGGCCTTGAGGACTGCTTTCAGGGCGTGGAAGATCTCGGCCCCCATCCGGAGCGCCTCTGAGAAGCTGCGGGCACCGGCCGGCATGATCATGAACTCCTGGATGTCGACGTTGTTGTCGGCGTGGGCGCCGCCGTTCAGGATGTTCATCATCGGCAGCGGCAGTTCCTTGGCGTTGGAGCCGCCGATGTACTGGTAGAGGGGAAGCCCCACCTCCTCGGCTGCGGCCTTAGCCACCGCCAGCGAGACGCCGAGGATGGCGTTGGCGCCGAGGGTGCTCTTGAATTCCGTGCCGTCCAGCTCCAGCATCTTCTGGTCGATGCCGACCTGATCGGTGGCTTCCATGCCGATGATCTGCTCGGCGATGACGTTGTTCACGTTGTCGACCGCCTTGAGGACCCCTTTGCCGAGGTAGCGGGACTTATCTCCGTCACGGAGCTCCAGGGCCTCGCGCTCGCCGGTGGATGCCCCGGAGGGGACCGCGGCCCGCCCCATGACGCCGGACTCCAGGAAAACTTCCACTTCCAGGGTCGGGTTGCCGCGTGAATCAAGAATCTCCCTTGCGTAAACATCGGTAATTTCGCTCATTCATTGCCCCCTTGCAGAAAATGTGGACAGGTTGTGCTACCCTGCGCAAAAACAGCAAACTATATAGCAAAGGGCGCGGAAAATGGAAACAGATTTAATCAATGTTCATGGTGGTTGACATACACGCCGGGACAACGCTATAGTTTGACTTTAAGCTGCATATCGCACTGAACGTAGTTGTTTATCATCACACAGACCCGAGCAGCACCAGATCATATCATGCCCTCACAAAGCGGCACCACCGAGCGGGATATACAGGGTTCGCTGACGCGTCCCCTGAGACGCATCCTGGACAACCTCTCCGAACGTTTCTCCTCTCCGCGCCACGAGCAGAGGAACCGGCGCATCCTCCTTCTTCTGACCGCCCTCGTCCTGACCCTTCTCATCATTCCACGGCAGGAGTTCATGTCCGTGCGGTACAAGGCCGGCGACATCGCCACCGCCGATATCCGTGCCACGCGCGACTATCTCCTCGAAGACCGCGGACTGACGGAGAAGAAGAGAAACGAGGCCGAGGCGGCGGTCCCCTATATCTACAACTTCAACCAGGCGGGGGATGCGGAGCTTGTGGGACGTTTCGAGCAGTCGCTGCAACTGTTGCGCAGCGCTGCCGCCGGCGCCGACACCTCTTCGCTGAAGGATTCGCTTCAGAACGTGTTCGGAAGTGATGTTTCGCCGCCCGAGATGGCCGCACTCATGCACGTCGGTGCCGACCCGGCGGTGTTCGACCAGGTGCGGCAGGTTGCCGCCAGGCTCCATTCCCACAAGATCGTCGCGGATCGGCGGACGTTCGCGGCCGATAACGCCCGCGGGGTCGTCCTGGTGGACCAGATGAGCGGCGAACCCCTCGGCAAGATGGAGTATGCGGCAGCGCCCCTCGACGTGGGCGATGCGGCAAAGTCGCTGGAAGGGATGAAGTTTTCCGTTCCGGGGCTCTCTCTCAGGGAGGCCGGGGTTATCAAGGGGCTCATTGCCAAGGCGGTCCGCCCCAATCTCGTCTTCAACCGGGAAATGACGGAGAGCGCCCGCAAGAGGGCCCGGGAGGCGGTGAGCCCCGTCCTGCTCCAGGTCAAGCGCGGCGAAATGATCGTCCGGGTGGGGGAGCGGATCACCCCGGAACAGGCCCAGAAGCTTGAGATGCTCTCCTCCGCCCGCCAGGAAATCAACCGCTTCTTTGTCGGGTTCGGCCTCTTCGGCCTTGTGCTGGTGGTCTTCTACTTTCCGTACCGGTTCGCCCGCAAGAACATCCGCAAGTTCAGTCCGACCAGCAAGGACCTCTTCCTCATTTCCCTGGTCACGGTCGGCATCTTCTTCCTCCACAGGATCGCCTTCACCATCTCGGCCGCCATGGGAACCCCTTTCCCTGCCATCGACACCGCCGATTACTACTACCTCTTCCCCTTTGCCGTGGGACCGATGCTGATCAGGATTCTCCTGAACTCGGAGGTGGCGATGGTCTTCGCGGCCATCACGGCTCCGCTTCTCGGGGTGATGTTCAACAACAGCCTGTTTGTCGTGCTGTATGCCCTCCTGGGTGGGATCGTCGGCGCCCACGGCGTACGCCACTGCAAGGACCGGTCGCGCATCTACACGGCAGGGCTGAAGGTGAGCGTGGTGAACCTCGCCATGGCGCTCGCCTTCCAGACGATGAACGACAGTCTCCTCTCGATCCAGACCCTCTGGAGTGCAGGATTTGCCGTGGCCGGCGGACTGGTCTGCTCGGCCATCGTGACCGGAACTATTCCCCTCATCGAGACGCTGTTCCACTACACCACCGACATCAAGCTCCTGGAGCTCTCGAACCTTAATTCTCCGATCCTGCGGGAGCTCATGGTCCGGGCGCCCGGCACCTATCACCACAGCGTGCTCGTGGGAAACCTCGTCGAGGCGGCGGCCGAGGCGATCAACGCCAACCCGCTCCTGGCCCGGGTGGCGGCGTACTACCATGATATCGGCAAGGTGAGCAAGCCCCAGTACTTCATCGAGAATACGGGGGGGGGTGAGAACCGCCACGACCGCCTTGCCGCGAGCATGAGTGCCCTCATTCTCATCTCCCATGTCAAGGAAGGGGTCGAACTGGCCAAGGAGCACCGGCTGGGACGTCCGATCATCGACATTATCCGCCAGTCCCACGGCACTGCCCTCATGAGCTTCTTTCACCAGAAGGCGAAAACCCAGGCGGGAGAGGGACAGACGGTGGACGAGCGCGATTTCCGCTATCCCGGCCCCAAGCCCCAGTCGCGGGAGGCGGGCCTCGTGATGCTGGCCGATTGCGTGGAGGCCGCTTCCCGTACTCTCACGAACCCTACCCCCGACCGTATCCAGGGAATGGTGCAGAAGATCATCAACAACATCTTCATCGACGGCCAGCTCGACGAGTGCGAGCTGACCCTCAAGAACCTCCATGAAATCGCCAAGAGCTTCAACCGGATCCTCGCCGGCATCTATCATCACCGCATCGACTATCCGGAGCCGGCGTACAAGGAGAAGGATAAAACCACCGGAGGGAAGAAACCGGGTGAAAGTAGCGATCACGAACCGCCAAAGACGCCATCCGATCGGGACGAGACGTCTAAGAAAGGTGGCGGAGAGGATATTAGACGCCTTGGGATATCCCGATAGCGAGCTGTCGGTGGTCATCACCGGCGATCTCGGCATCAGGCACGTTAACCGCGACTATCTCGGCAAGGACCGCCCGACGAACGTCATCTCGTTTGCCATGGGGGAGGGGGAGTTCGGCGGCATCAACCCCGAGGTCCTCGGCGACGTGATCATCTCCGCCGACACGGCTGCCCGCGAAGCGGAGGAGGGGGAGGTTCCGTTCTGGTCGAGGCTCTGCTTCCTGCTGCTCCACGGCATCCTCCACATCACCGGCTACGACCACGAGCGGAGCGGCGAGGCGGAGGCCCGCCGGATGGAGGCCAGGGAGCGGGAGATCTTCGCGCTTATCGAGAGGGAAGGGCTTGTCTAGGGTCGACCCCCCCGAGCCGCTGGACCCGAACGGTGAGCCGGTGAAGCCGACCCGTTTCATCGATTCGGTCAACTGCGCCATCGAGGGGATCTTCTGGGCGACCCGGACGCAGAAGCACATGCGCCGGCATTTCATCTCGGCGCTGGTGCTCCTCTTCGTGGTCCTGTTTCTGAAGGTTTCCCCCCTTGAGTTCACGCTACTGGCGGTTTCGGTCTCCTTCGTCCTCTTCGCCGAGCTCCTGAACACGGCGGTGGAGGCGGTGGTGGACCTCGTCTCCCCTGGCTACCACCCCCTCGCCAGGACCGCCAAGGATGTGGCTGCCGGAGGGGTCCTCGTGGCCGCCATCGGCGCTACCGTGATGGGGTATCTGATCCTTTCGAAGTATATTTTCCCCATTTACAAGGAGATGCTCGGCATGATAGGTACCCCGACGGAGATGGGGACGGCGGTCGCCCTCCTTTCGGTTGTTATCGTGGTGGTGATTCTCAAGTCGATCTCCGGCCGGGGGACGCCGTTGGAGGGGGGGCTGCCGAGCGGCCATGCGGCCATCGCCTTTTCCATCGCCACGGTTGTCTCCCTGACGACCCAGGACCCGATCGCCTCGATCCTGACCATCTGTCTGGCGGTGATGGTGAGTCACTCGCGCCTGCTGCTCCGCATCCACTCCCTGCGTGAGGTGGTCCTCGGTGCCGTCACCGGCACGGCAATCACGGTGGCCGTAATGCTGCTGTTCCGTTTCGTCAGGTAAATCAGCTGGCTATCAAAGAATACTTGAAGAAGGAGATGAGGCCTTGGAAGAAGGCTCCGGCAGGAAAAGTCCCGGTCTGATCGACATGGTCGGCAGGTTTCTCTCGGGGAGGAAACGGATCACCGAGGAGGAAATCCAGGAGATCATGGACGCCAGCGAGGAAGAGGGGATCATCAACCAGGAAGAGAACGAGATGATCCGCTCCATCTTCGAGCTGGGCGATACGGTGGTGCGCGAGATCATGGTGCCCCGCACCGACATGGCCAGCGTTCCGGCCGACGCATCGGTGGGGCAGGTCCTGAACACCATCATCAGCTGCGGTCACTCCCGCATTCCGGTCTATGACGGCACCGTAGACAACATCATCGGCCTGATCTACGCCAAGGACCTCCTGAAATACTGGGGGATGGGCGACGCCGCCATCAACCTGAAGCGGATCATGCGCGCCCCGTACTTCATCCCCGAGACCAAGAACCTGGAAGAACTCCTCCAGGAATTCAAGCGCAAGCGGGTCCATATCGCCATTGTCATCGACGAGTACGGCGGCACCTCGGGGCTGGTCACCATCGAGGATCTCCTTGAGCAGATCGTCGGCGACATCCAGGATGAGTACGACCTGGAGGAGGAGTGGCTCGTGGAGGAGCCGGGGGGGACGGTCGTGGTCGATGCCCGTCTGCCGATCGAAGACCTTGAGGAGCACTTCGGGATCGAGATCGCCCGCGAGAAGTTCGACACCGTGGCAGGGCTAATCTTCCACCTGACGGGACGGATCCCGATGGTCGGTGAGGAGATCGAGAGCGACCTCCTTCGGATGACGGTCCTCGAAGCGGGCGAGCGCAATATCAAGAAGGTCCGGATCGTCCGCAGAGGCGACGAGGCCGGGGAGGCCGAGGCGTAGTGGATTATAGCAGGTTCCGCATGTCCGGTTACAAAGC
The DNA here is from genome assembly GCF_027327745.1 of Geobacter sp. Taxonomy (GTDB): domain Bacteria; phylum Desulfobacterota; class Desulfuromonadia; order Geobacterales; family Geobacteraceae; genus Geobacter. The sequence continues at coordinate 29,160 of NZ_DAHVYG010000023.1, read as the reverse complement.
CATTCCCCGGCGCGATTACCTGATGGCCCTTCTTTCGGGAGTGCTCCTTGCCCTCTCGTTTCCGACCCCGGGTCTCTCGATCCTCGCCTGGGTTGCCTTCGTGCCGCTTCTGCTCGCCTGCGGCCGAAAGGACCCCCGAAAGGCCTTCCGTCTCGGTCTCGTCACCGGTCTCTCCGCCTATGCCGGGATCCTCTACTGGATCAACATCGTCGTCACCACCTACGGCAAGCTTCCATGGGGGGTGAGCCTCTGCCTATTCTCGCTGCTGGTGGCCTACCTCGCCCTCTATCCGGCGGTCGTCGCCTGCCTGATGCGCCGTGGTGAAGAGCGGGGGATCTCGCTCCTCGTCTCGTTTCCACTGCTCTGGGTCGGTCTTGAGTACGTCCGCGCCTTCGTCCTCACCGGTTTTCCGTGGGCAAGCCTCGGCTACTCCCAGTACAAGGTCCTTCCCCTCATCCAGATCGCGGACGTGACCGGGGTCTACGGCCTGAGCTTCCTCATCGCCTTTGCCAACGCGGTTTTCTACCGGATCATCCGCGGTTTTGTCGGGAAGGAGCGTGCTCCCTATCCGCTGAAGAGCGTGGTGCTGCTGTTTGTGCTGATGGCCGCGACCCTGGGGTATGGATTCAATCGCCTCCACCGGCCGGAGAACGGAACGCCGTTCACCGTCGCCCTGCTGCAGGGGAACATCGACCAGAACATCAAGTGGGACCCTGCCTTCCAGGAGGCGACGGTCTCCATCTATGAGCGGCTCTCCCGCAAGGCGTGCGTCACCGGCCCGGTGGATCTCGTCGTCTGGCCGGAAAGCGCCGCGCCGTTCTACTTCCAGGACGAAGAGAGGTACGCCTCCCGGATCAGGAATCTGGCGAAGGAGCTGAAAAGCTGCGAGGTGGTCGGCAGCCCCGCCTACGTGAAGGATGACGCGGGGGTGAAGTACCTGAACAGTGCCTTCCTCCTCTCCCCGTGGGGCGAGGTGGTGGGGCGCAGCGACAAGATCCACCTGGTCCCCTTCGGCGAATACGTGCCGATGGCAAATCTCCTTCCGTTCGTGAACAAGCTTGTGGCCGGCATCGGCGATTTCTCGCCGGGGGCGCGGATCGCGTCGCTCAGCACGGGAAAGGGAAGGATCGGCATCCTCGTCTGTTTCGAGGGGATTTTCCCGGAGCTTTCGCGGGCCTATGTCAGGGCCGGGAGCCGTCTCCTCGTGAACATTACCAACGATGCCTGGTTCGGCCGCTCCTCCGCCCCCTATCAACACCTCTCCATGACCGTCTTCCGGGCGGTGGAGAACCGGGTGCCGCTGGTGCGGGCCGCCAATACCGGCATTACCTCCATCATCGATAGCAAGGGACATATCCGGGGGATGACGCCGCTCTTCACGGAGGCGGTTCTGAACGGCGAGGTAAAACTCGGCGGAGAAGAAACTCTCTATACACGCTTCGGCGATTTTTTTGCTATCATCTGTCTGGCGGCAGGGGGGGCGGTAACCCTGCTGGCCTTCGGAAAACGGAAGAGCCGGTAGGTAGCTCCGCGCACCGTTTGTCACCCCTTCTCCCTTCGAGGAAGGGGATACTTTTTTCATAAAGGAGCAGTTCCATGTTCAGAGAAGAAATAGCACGGGTCGAAAACCTCGCCGAGAGGATTGCCAAGCTTCGGGGGTCTCTTTGACATAGATGCCAAGCGTGAGGACATCCAGGAGAAGGAGGCCGAGATCGCGGCTCCCGGCTTCTGGGACGACAACGACAAGGCACAGCAGGTCCTGAAGGAGCGGACCCGCCTGGAGAAGACCGTCGAGCTCTGGGACCGGATCAACCGTCAGGCGGAGGATATCAGGGTCCTGATCGAGCTTGGCGAAGAGGCGGGGGACGAGGCGACCCTGGATGAGGTGCGCGGCCTCAACGATCAGTTGGAGAAGGAGGTGGAAGGGGCCGAGTTCCAGCGGATGCTTTCCGGTCCCCACGACAAGAGCGCCTGCTTCTTTTCCATCAACGCCGGCGCCGGCGGCACCGAGGCCCAGGACTGGGCCGAGATGCTGCTGCGGATGTATCTGCGCTACTGCGAGCGCAAGGGGTGGAAGACCGAGATCACCGACTACCAGCCGGGGGACGAGGCGGGAGTTAAATCGGCCACCTTTACGGTTGACGGTGAGTACGCATACGGCTATCTTAAGGCCGAAGCCGGCATCCACCGCCTGGTGCGGATTTCCCCATTCGACTCCAACGCCCGCCGGCACACCTCGTTTGCCTCGGTCTTCGCCTTCCCAGAGATCGAGGACGACATCGACATCAAGATCGTCGAATCGGACCTGCGGATCGACACCTACCGCTCCAGCGGCGCCGGCGGCCAGCACGTGAACACCACCGATTCGGCCGTCCGGATTACCCACATCCCCACCGGCCTCGTGGCGGCCAGCCAGTGCGAGCGCAGCCAGCACATGAACAAGGCGACCGCCATGCGGATGCTCCGCGCCAAGCTCTACGAGAAGGAGCTCCAGGAGCGGGAGGCCCAGGCCGCCGAGCTGGGGGGGGAAAAGAAGGAGATCGGCTGGGGGAGCCAGATCCGTTCCTACGTCCTCCATCCGTACAAGATGGTGAAGGACCTGCGCACCGGCGTGGAGACCGGCAACCCCGACGCGGTCCTCGACGGGGAGCTGGAAGAATTCATCGTCGCCTTCCTGATGGGGGTGCGGCGCGATGTGAAGGATACCGTGGATTGATGGCACGAACGCTGTTCAACCTTATCTTTTTTGCCCTCATCTGTTTCTCGGCCGCAACCGGCTGCGCCACCCCCCATGCCGGCATCTCCCGTCTCGGCTTTGCCATCCAGGTCGGTGCCTTCTCCGAGGTGAAGAACGCCGAGCGGCTGACGGCCCGGCTGCAGGTACGCGGCATCGAAGCGTTCTACTTCAAGCGGGAGAACGGCCTCTATGCTGTGCGCTTCGGTGATTTCCCGACCAGGGCCGCAGCCCTCGCCAACGCCCGAAAGCTCGTGTCGGACGGGATGATTGGCGCCTATTTCATCGCCCCTCCCCGGGAACTCCCCTTCACAAAGAGCGAAACCGTTATCCGCAAGGCGCCGGAGTCTTCCCTTTCCCGCCTTCCGGACGACACCCGCAAGAAACCCGAAGAAGCAAAGGGTGGTGACCGGGAGATGGGAGCCATCGCCGCCCGCACCGCCGAGCGTTTCGTCGGCATCCCCTACCGCTGGGGGGGAAATACGGTGGTGGACGGCATGGACTGCAGCGGTTTTGCCCGTGCGGTCTATAACCTCTGTGGCGTCAGCATTCCCCGCACCTCCCGCGAACAGTTCCTGACCGGGGACGCGGTCGCTCGCGAGGACCTGCGGGACGGCGACCTCGTCTTCTTTGGGACTTCGGAGCAGAGCATCAACCACGTCGGAATCTACATCGGCGACGGCAAGTTCGTCCACGCCCCCCGCCGTGGCGACGACATCAAGATTTCGTCCCTCGACGAGAGCTACTTCGCGAAGAAGTTCATGGGGGGCCGGCGGTATTTCTGATCAACCCCCATGGACTTGGACCGGCTGTCGCCGCGTATGCCGAAAGCGGGCGATGGAGGTTTCGGGTCTGTTTGGGGGGGTAATTCGTTTCGTTCGAGGTTTACATGGCACTGATCAAACCTTTCCGGGCGCTCCGCCCGCCGAAGCATCTCGCCGAGAAGGTGGCGGCGCTCCCCTACGACGTCATGAGCGTCGAGGAGGCGAAGTGGATGGCCGAAGGGAATCCCTTCAGCTTTCTTCATATTTCCCGGCCGGAGATCGATCTCCCGGCGGAGACCGATCCCTACGCCGATGTGGTCTACGAAGCGGGGCGGAATAACCTGGAGCGCTTCATGGAGGAGGGGAGCCTCGCCCAGGATCCCGAGGAGCATTACTACGTCTATCGTCAGCGGATGGGCGAAATCGTGCAGACGGGGCTCGTGGTCTGTGCCGGGGTGGACGACTACGAGAGCGGCGTCATCAGGAAGCATGAGCTGACCCGCGCCGACAAGGAGGAAGACCGGGTGAAGCATATCGACCGACTGGACGCCAACGACGAGCCGGTCTTTTACACCTACCGCAACGAACCGGCGATCAGCGTCATGGTTGCCAGGGTCGCCGAGGGAGAGCCCGAGTACGACTTCGTCACCTCCGACGGCGTGGGGCATACGCTCTGGGTGGTGCGCGACCCCGCGGTCATTGCCGAGCTGACCGACCGGTTCGTCGCCATTCCGACCCTCTACGTGGCGGACGGCCATCACCGGAGCGCGGCGGCGGGGCGGGTGCGCGGCCTTCGCCGTGACGAAAACCCGGCCCATGACGGAACCGAGGAGTACAACTGGTTTCTCACCGTCATCTTTCCCGACTCCGAGATGAACATTATGCCTTACAACCGGGTCGTGAAAGACCTGAACGGCCTGACCGTGGCCGAGTTCATGGTGCGGGTCGGCGACTGCTTCGACATCACGCCGGTGGAAAAAGGGTTTGCCCCTGCGCAACGTCACGAGTTCGGCATGTATCTGGAGGGACGCTGGTACCGGCTGGCTGCAAGGCCCGGGAGCTACGACGAGGGAGACACGGTTTCCCGTCTCGATGTCTCCATCCTGCAGAACAACCTCCTGAGCCCCGTTCTGGCGATCCGCAACCCCCGAACCGACCAGCGGATCGCCTTCGTCGGCGGCATCCGGGGGATCGACGAGCTTGAGCGGCTGGTGGCGGGAGGGGGGTACCGTGTGGCGTTCTCCCTCCACCCGACCTCCATGGCGGAGTTGATGCAGCTGGCGGACGCCGGGAAGATCATGCCTCCGAAGTCGACTTGGTTCGAGCCGAAGCTGCGGAGCGGGCTCTTCGTCCATCTCCTCTCGTAGGCGGCCCGTAGGACAGATCATTGGGGGAGGTAATCGTGAGATCAGTTGAAAAGCTGCTCGTCCTGCTGCTTCTGGTGGCGGCTGTCGCCATTGCGGCCTGTTCGGACAAGGAGACGAGGTCGCCAGGGGGGGGCAAGCCGGAAGTTGCCACCACTGCCTTGACCAAAACTCCCTCGGGGCTCGCTTACCAGGATCTGGTGGTCGGGACGGGGGCCGGGCCGACCAAGGGAAAAGCGGTTAAGGTCCACTACACCGGATGGCTGGAAAACGGCACCAAGTTCGACAGCTCCGTCGACCGCGGCGAGCCGTTTGTCTTCACCATCGGCGCCGGCGAGGTCATCCCCGGTTGGGACGAGGGGATCATGACGATGAAGGTGGGGGGGAGGCGGAAGCTCATCATCCCGCCGCAGCTGGGCTACGGCGCCGCCGGGGCGGGAGGAGTCATCCCCCCCAACGCGACCCTCATCTTCGAGGTGGAGCTTCTCGACGTGGCGAAGTGATCGGATTGCCGGCCAACGGCCGGTCGCGGTCGTGATGGCCGGCTGTGCTGTTATTGAATCTTAGCTTGTGATGCCAGGGAGGGCGTATGCGGTTATTCATGGTCGTTCTTGCGTTTTTTGCGTCTGCGTCTGCGGCGGCAGGGGGCGAGGTCTGCTATTTTCTGGACGGCGCGCGGTTCGAGCGCGACGCGGTTGCAGCGAAGGGGTATCTCGAGGTGCCGCTTCCCGCCACCTTCATCCCCGGCTCGTTTCGGGCAAAGGGGGATGCGGGGAGTCTCATCGATCGGATCGAGATAGTGGCGTCCCCCACGGATGCCAGGACGTCCCGGGAGCTGAAGGCGCTAATCGAACGGCGCAAGGGGGTCGAAGACCGGCTCCGGGCGCTGGAGGTACGGGAGGAGATTTTCAGGGCGGCTGCCAGGTCCCAGAGCAGCAAGGCCCCCCGCAAGACCAAGAACAATCCGGAACCGCTCGAAACGATCCGCAAGGGTACCGAGTACGCCGTTGCGCAGCTCGAAGAGGTTTTTCGGGGACGTCGGCGCGCCGAGGATGGACTGAAGGAGATCGACCAGCGGCTCGCGGCCCTTCGCCTGAAGAGCGGTGCCGGAGGCAGCACCGCCCGGATCTGGACGAAGGGAAAAGGGCGTGTCAGCTACAGCTTTCTGGTATCCGGCGGGGGATGGACCCCGTTTTACGATTTCAGGCTCTCCGGCAAGGGTGACATCGCCGTGGCGGTACGGGCCGTTCTGCCCCGAAGCGAAAGGGGGAGGGTGACGGTCGTCGCGTCGCGCCTTGCCGAGGCCGGTGCCGTGCCCCGCGTCATCCCGGTTTCGGGCAACTTCGCCACGGTGGCGAGCTACTCGCTTCCCGTCGAACGGCGCGAGCTTCTCCCGTTCCTTCAGCGCGGCTTAGCCGTTTCGTTCCGGAACACGACCGCCGATCGGCTCGTTGCCGGGGAAGGGGGCTGCTATCTGGACGGAGAGTACCTCGGGGGGGTCCGTTTCGACGGTGCCGCGCCGGGGGAGCCGGGGATGATTGCCGCTGGGGCGTGGAGTGAAGCTGCCCCCGCGGGGCGTCGCGACTGATGGACTTGAATTGCCTATTTCAGTTCGGGAGAACGTTATGAAAAATGGTTTGTGCAAGCTGGCTCCACTTCTGGGGCTCGCAATCCTGGCCGGCTGCGCCAGCGGGGAGCCGCCGGCCAGGGATTCGACGGAACTCTCCGCCCCCTTTAACGCCCAGTCGGTCATTTTCAAGAACAACAGTTCGGCCTGGATCATGGGGAACGACGGTTCGGGACAGCTCGGCAACGGCTCCACCACAAATCTCGCCACCCCCGCGGTGCTCAAGCTCCCGTTCTCCCTCGATGGAAACCGCAGCGCCGTCTCCGTCGGCGGGAGCCACACCCTCGCCTTCCAGCGGCAGGCAATGGCCAACTACAGCACCGTCTGGGCCTGGGGAAGCAACGGCGCCGGACAGCTCGGCCGGAGTCCCGCCTCCCTTGGCATGAGCTCGACGCCGGTGAAGGTCGGCGGGTTTTCCGCCCCGATCACGGCCGTGGCAGCCGGCGGGACCCACAGCCTCGCCCTCGACGCCAATGGAGCTGTCTGGGCGTGGGGGGGGAACACCTACGGTCAGGCGGCGTTCAACAATCTCTCGACGGTCCGCTCCGTTCCCGCCATGGTGCCAAACCTCGGCATCGCGGCCAGCGGCATCGCGGCCGGCGGAAGTCACAGCATCTCTTTCAACGCTACCCAGGTGATGGCCTGGGGGCGAAACGCCAACGGCCAGCTCGGCAACGGCTCGACGACCGATTCCATCACCCCGGTGCTGGTGCAGGGGCTTTCCGGTGTGACGAAGATTGCGGCCGGGGGAAGCCACAACCTGGCCCTTGTTGGGAGTGGGCAGCTCTGGGCCTGGGGGTACAACGGCTTCGGCCAGCTCGGCGACGCGACAACCGTTGACCACACCGCTCCGGAGCTGATAGTGATTCCCGGAAATCTCACGGTGATCGACATCGGCGCCGGCTCGGATCATTCGGTGGTGGTGACAAGCGACGGCCGGGTCTGGACCTGGGGGTACAACCTGGCCGGCCAGCTCGGCTATGCGACACTGCCCAATCAGTATCTCCCGTCGCCAACCCGGATCGAGTCCGACGAGAATGGCAGCCCGTTCGATAATGTGGCGAGGATCGTCCTGGTGGGGGGGCATCACACCATCGTGCAAAAGGGAGACGGCACCTACTGGGCCTGGGGGTACAACGGCTTCGGCCAGCTCGGCGACGGTACGACCACCAATCGGTTCGCCCCCCGGCAGATCACGCTTCCGTGACAAGTGCCGTCCCGACGTCGGGCGCAACCACGGAATAACCCCGTGAAGTCAGGCAGGGAGCCCTATTGGGGCTCCCTGATTTTGTCTTGACTTGGCAGGTCGAGTGGGCTAATTTGGCGGTTTGTGAAATCGGCTGAATGAGGCCACAGGAAAGGGATTGCACGGTACCTACCATGGAAGAACTGAGCGAGCTGTTGCTCCAGAGGAGGCGCAAGGTCGACGCCCTCTGGGAAGCGGGAATCAACCCCTACCCGAACGATTACCGGCCCGAACATACCTCCGCGGATCTTCTGGCCGCCTATGGCCAGGCGGAGACCATCGAGGAGGATCCCCGGGTTTTCACTGTCGCCGGCCGGATCATTGCCCGACGCTCCTTCGGCAAGGCCGCCTTCATCCAGCTGCAGGACCGCAAGGGGCGGATGCAGCTCTACGTTCGCAAGGACACCATCGGCGACGAGGCTTTTGAAAATTTCGAGTCGTTCGATATCGGCGATATCGTCGGCGCCTCCGGTACCCCGTTCCGCACCAGGACCGGCGAGCTGACCCTCAGCGCCACCTCCATCCGGCTCCTCACCAAGTCTCTGTTGCCGCTCCCCGAGAAGTTCCACGGCCTTACCGACGTGGAGACCCGCTACCGCCAGCGTTACGTCGATCTCATTGTCAACCCCGAGGTGCGTGACGTCTTCGTCAAGCGCTCCCGGATCGTCAACCTGATCCGCGACTTCATGGTGCAGCACGACTTCCTCGAAGTCGAGACGCCGATGATGCAGCAGATCCCCGGCGGCGCCACGGCAAAGCCGTTCGTGACCCACCACAACGCCCTCGACATGGAGCTCTACCTCAGGATTGCGCCGGAGCTCTACCTCAAGCGTCTCGTGGTCGGCGGGTTCGAGCGGGTCTTCGAGATCAACCGCAACTTCCGCAACGAGGGGATCTCGGTCCGCCACAACCCCGAGTTCACCATGATGGAGTTTTACCAGGCCTATGCCACCTTCGAGGACCTGATGGACTTCACTGAGGAGCTTCTCTGCCACGTGGCCCGGGAGGTCCTCGGGACCCTCGACTTCACCTATCAGGGAATGGAGATCAGCTTCCAGCGTCCGTGGAAGCGGCTCACCGTCAAGGAGGCGATCCTCGAGTACGGCGACATCGACGCAAAGTCGCTGGAGGACCGCGATCTCGCCTTTGCCTATGCCCAGCGCCTCGGGCTCGATCTACCCTCTGACGTGGGGTATGGCAAGCTCGTCACCGAGATTTTCGAAGAGGTGGCCGAGCCGAAACTGATCCAGCCGACCTTCATCACCGCCTACCCGACGGAGGTGTCGCCACTCTCCCGCAAGAACGACCACGACCCCGAGATCGTCGACCGTTTCGAGTTCTTCTGTGCCGGACGGGAGATGGCCAACGCCTTCTCCGAGCTCAACGACCCGGTGGACCAGAAGGAACGGTTCCTCGCCCAGGTGGCCCAGAAAGCCAAGGGAGACGAGGAGGCCCACTACATGGACGAAGATTACATCCGCGCCCTGGAAATCGGTCTTCCGCCGACAGCGGGGGAGGGGATCGGCATCGACCGTCTGGTCATGCTTCTGACCGATTCACCGTCAATTCGGGACGTTATCCTCTTCCCCCAACTTCGGAAGGAAAAATAGCGGGACTCGGGACTGGGGACTCGGGACTGGCAAAACCTCTGATTCAGTTTGCCAGTCCCCAGCCCCCAGCCCCCCAGTCCCTAGGCTCACCCATGCCCTACGAACTGTTCATCGGCCTCCGCTACCTCAAGGCGAAACGGAAGTCGACCTTCATCTCCATCATCACCTTCATCTCCACCGCCGGGGTGACCCTCGGCGTGATGGCTCTCATCATCGTCCTAGCGGTCATGACCGGCTTCGAGGAGGATCTCAAGGACAAGATCCTCGGGACCAACGCCCACATCGTCGTCCTGAAGAGCGGTGGCGTGATCGAACGGTACGACCGGCTTCTGGCGCAGCTCGGCAGGGTGCAGGGTGTTGTAGCCGAGACGCCGTTCATCTATAGCCAGGTGATGCTCTCGTCGGGGAACAACGTTTCCGGCGTTGTCCTCCGCGGCATCGACACCAGGACCGATCCCCTCGTCACCAATCTCAGCCGTTCCCTCGTCGAAGGAAAGCTCTCCGATCTGGATGTTGCTCCACCGCCGCTGGCCGCCCAGGCCCCGGCGAAGCCCGGCATCATCATCGGCAAGGAACTCGCCCGCAACCTCAATCTCTTCACCGGCGACACCATCAATGTCATCTCCCCCATGGGAAACATCACCCCCCTGGGGATGGTGCCGAAGATGCGGCAGTTCAAGGTGGTCGGCATCTTCAATACCGGCATGTTCGAGTACGACTCGACCCTTGCGTACGTAAGTCTGGGCGAGGCCCAGGATTTTCTCTCCATGGGAAACACGGTGACCGGCATTCAGCTGAAGGTCTCCGATGTCTATCACACAGGCACCCTGGTCCGCGAGATCAACCGGGAGCTCGGCTTTCCCTACTATGCCCGCGACTGGATGCAGATGAACAAGAACATTCTTTTTGCGTTGAAGACCGAAAAGATGGTAATGTTCATCATTCTGACCCTCATCGTACTGGTGGCGGCCTTCGGCATCGCCTCGACGCTTTTCATGGTGGTCCTTGAGAAGACCAAGGATATTGCCATCCTCAAGTCCATGGGGGCAACGGGACGCAGCATCATGAAGATTTTTGTCCTCGAAGGGCTCATCATCGGCATCGCCGGTACGGCGATCGGCGTGGCCGGAGGGCTTGCGGTGGCGTTGAACCTGGAGCCGATTGTCGGTTTCATCCAGCGGATGACCGGATTCGAACTCTTCAGCAAGGACGTCTACTACCTCGACCATTTCCCCTCCAAGGTGGTCCCTTCGGATGTGCTGCTCATCTCCGTGACGGCGATCCTCATTTCCCTTGTGGCGACCCTCTATCCGTCGTGGCAGGCGTCGCGGCTTCCGCCGGCGGAGGCGCTCCGGTATGAGTAAGCTGCTGGAGGTGATCGATCTCCACAAGAGTTACGGCACCGGCGACGCCCGCGTCGAGGTGCTCAAGGGGGTGAACCTCTCGGTCGGGGAGGGGGAAACCATCGCCCTGGTCGGTGCTTCGGGCGCCGGGAAGAGTACCCTCCTGCACATCATGGGGACCCTCGATCGTCCCACCTCGGGGACAGTCCTGTTCGGGGGTGAGGAGATATTCCGCAAGGGCGACGTCCCCTTGGCGACGTTTCGCAACCGCTCCATCGGCTTCGTGTTTCAGTTTCACCACCTTCTTCCCGAGTTCACCGCCCTGGAGAACGTGATGATGCCCGCCCTGATCGGAGGTGCCCGTCACAGCGAAGCGGTCGGCCCGGCGAAGGAGCTCCTGGCAGAAGTGGGGCTCGCCCATCGGCTGACCCACAAGCCGGGAGAGCTTTCGGGAGGGGAGCAGCAGCGGGTGGCCATTGCCCGTGCCCTCGTCCTTTCGCCGCGTCTGCTCCTTGCCGATGAGCCGACCGGCAACCTTGACATGAAGACGAGTGACGAAGTCCACGAGACCCTGGCGGGGATTCACCGCAGGCGGGGAATTACCCTGGTCATCGTCACCCACAACGAGATTCTGGCCTCCCGCATGGGGAGGACGGTCCGCCTCGTAGACGGCCGGATCGAGGCCGATGAGCCGCGGATGTCTCCGACGCATCCCAAATCCAACGTTCTCCCGGGGGAGAAGTGAGACGGTTATACGCGACAACATTTGGAATCGTGACGGCCTGCGTTATCAGCGCACCGAGTGCCCATGCGGAGGGAGAGAAGATCGTCGACATCAAGGTCAGGGGGAACCGGCGGGTCGAATCCGCCGCCATCCTGAACGCGATCAAGCTCAAGGCGGGGGACATCCTCTACGGCGAGAAGGTCGATGCCGACCTGCGCTCCATTTACAAGCTCGGGCAGTTCCAGGATGTCAAGGCCGAGACCGAGAAGGCTGACGGCGGTGTGGTGCTCGTCTATGCGGTGGTGGAGAAGCCGATCATCCGCGAGATAAAGATCGAGGGGAACAAGGAGCTCTCCACCGAGAAGGTCCGTGACGCCTTCGGGCTCAAGGCCAACACCATCTTTTCCCAGAAGGAACTATCCCTGGCGGCGAAGAAGGTCAAAAAACTCTACAACGACGAGGGGTACTATCTCGCCGAAGTCAACACCCGGAGCGAGACCCGCGGCAATGACATCCGGGTGGTGGTTTCCATAACCGAGGGGGAGAAGATCCTCATAAAGAACATCAGGTTCGAGGGGAACAGGGCCTTCACAGCCCGCAAGCTGCGTGGCGTCATGGAGACCCGGGAGAAGTGGTTCCTCTCCTGGCTGACCGGTGCCGGGACCTACAAGGACGATGTGCTCAAGAACGACGTGGCGCTGATCGCCGACCTCTACTTCAATAACGGGTACATTAACGTGAAGGTGGGCGAGCCGGAGGTCAGGCTCCTCCCCGACAAGAGCGGCCTGGAGGTGACCATCGGGATCACCGAGGGAGAACAGTTCCGGACCGGCTCCATCTCGTTCAAGGGGGACCTGCTGGAGAGGGAGGATGTCCTCGCCGCTGCCCTCAAGCTGAAATCGGGCGAGATATTCAGCAGGGGAAGCCTGCGCGCCGACGTCCTCACCCTTACGGATCTCTATGCCGACAAAGGGTACGCCTTCACGAACGTCAATCCTCTCTCCAAGGTAAATCCCGAGCAGAAGACAATCGATATTACCTTCGACTTCGAGAAGGGGGAGAAGGTCTACATCGACCATATCAACATCTCCGGCAACGCCAAGACGCGCGACAAGGTTCTGCGCCGCGAGATGAAGGTGGCCGAGGGTGAAACCTACAGCAGCACCGGCCTCAAGAAGAGCAAGCAGAACCTCATGAACCTCGGCTTCTTCGAGGAGGCGAACATCTCCACCACCAAGGGGAGCGCCGACAACAAGCTGGACGTGAACGTCGATGTGAAGGAGAAGCCGACCGGGACCTTCAGCATCGGTGCCGGTTACAGCTCCCTCGACGGCCTGATCGGTCAGGGGTCGGTCTCCCAGGGGAACTTCCTCGGGCTGGGGCTCAAGGGAAATCTCGCCGCATCCCTGGGCGGCAAGTCTTCCACCTATAACGCCGGCCTCACCGACCCCTATTTCTTTGACACCCGTTGGACGCTCGGCGGCGACATCTACCGGACCGAGCGCGACTACCTCGACTTCACGCGCCGGTCGACCGGCGGCGACATCAAGGCGGGTCATCCCCTCGGCGATACCATGAGCACTCTCTGGATGTACAAGTACGAGGACAAGAAAATCTTCAACGTTTCCCAGGCGCTTCGCGTGGTTCCCGAGACCACGTCGACCACGAGCTCCATCTACGCCAGCATAACCCGAAACACCACCGATTACCGTCTCGATCCGACCACGGGGATGGTGAACAACCTTTCGGTCGAGTTAGCCGGGCTTGGAGGTACGAACCGGTTTGCGCGCTATTTTGCCGACACCTCGGTCTTTTTCCCCATGAAGTGGAATACGGTCCTGAGCCTGAGGGGTGCCATCGGCTACATCCAGGGCATCGGCAAGGACATCCCCATCGACGAGAAGTTCTTTGCCGGCGGCATCTCTACCCTCCGGGGATACGAGGGACGAAGCGTCAGCCCGTCGATCATCACCAACATCGAGAATGTCGACCAAAACGGACAGAAGACCACCACCCCCGAGCGTGCGTTCATCGGCGGCGACAAGGAAGCGATCTTCAACGCCGAGTACACCTTCCCGCTCATCAAGGCGGCGGGACTCAAGGGGGTCCTCTTCTTCGATGCCGGTAACGTCTACGGCGAAAACCAGGATATGATGTCGAGCTTCCGGATGAGCTACGGAGCGGGGATCCGGTGGACCTCTCCGCTGGGTCCGCTGCGGCTCGAATACGGCATCCCGCTCAATCCGCGGGACGGGATCGACAAGAAGAGCGGACGTTTCGAGTTTTCCATCGGAAGCTTTTTCTAGTCACATTTACCACGCACGAACACCCGGCCACGGGAATGCAACGCGCCAAAAGGAGAAACAATGAAAAGGATCGTCGCAGCAGCTCTTGTCTCGTTATCGCTCATGGCCGCTCCCGCCGCATTCGGAGCCGATGGCGCCAAGCTCGGCTATATCGACATGCAGAAGGCCCTCAACCTTTCCGATGCGGGGAAGGAAGCAAAGGAGCAGCTCGCCGCCAAGGTCAAGAAGTACCAGGACGAGATCAACTCCAGGCAGGAGGAGCTGAAGAAGCTGAAGGACGATCTCGAGAAGCAGAGCGTTCTTCTCTCCGAATCGGCCCGAAGCGCCAAGGAGAAGGATTACCAGCAGAAGCTCAAGGAGTTCCAGCGCTTCACCAAGGACGCCCAGGACGAGCTCCAGGCCAAGGACGAGGAGTTCACCAAGAAGATCATCGAGGAACTGGAACGGGTTATTCAGGATTTCGGCCGCAAGAACGGATACACGTTCATTTTCGTCCGCAACGAGGGGATGATCTTCGCGGACGACAAGGCTGACGTGACCGACGAAGTCCTCAAGAATTTCAACGCGTCCCGGAAGAAGTAACCGATGGCAACGGAAAAAACGCTCAAGGAACTGGCCGAGTACCTCGGCGGTACCGTGGCCGGTGACGAGGGGAAGACCGTCACCGGTGTGGCAAGCCTCGACGACGCCGGCGGCGAACAGATTACGTTTCTCGCCAATCCCAGGTATGCCTCCAAGGTGGCGTCGACAAGGGCCGGGGCCGTTGTCCTTCCACCCGGGGCCGAACGCCACGGACGCAATGCAATCGTGGTGGCAAACCCCTATCTCGCCTTCGCCAAGCTGCTGACCCTGTTTCACGTCGCTCCCCGCCCGCCGAAAGGCATCATGGACGGGGCGCGGATCGGTCAAGCGGTAAAGGTCGGAGGGGATGTGACAGTCTATCCGGGCGCCACCCTCGGCGACGGGGTGACCCTCGGCGACCGGGTGACCATCTACCCCGGGGCGGTCGTGTACGAAGGGGTCACCATCGGCGACGACGTGACGATCCATGCCAACGCCGTCGTGTATCAGGGGTGCCGGATCGGCAACCGGGTCACGATTCACGGGGGTACGGTCATCGGTTCCGACGGCTTCGGCTATGCCCCCGACGGGGAGGGGTACTACAAGATCCCCCAGCTGGGGATCGTGGTGATCGAGGACGATGTGGAGATCGGCGCCAATACGGTCATCGACCGTGCGGCACTGACCGCCACCGTCATCGGCAGGGGGACCAAGATCGACAACCTGGTCCAGATCGCCCACAACTGCGTCATCGGCCAGAACTGCACCATCGTCTCCCAGGTTGGCATCTCCGGCAGCACCAGGCTCGGCAATCGCGTCACACTCGCCGGGCAGGTGGGGGTTGCCGGGCATCTCACCATCGGAGACAACGTGATGGTGGGTGCCAAATCCGGCATCCCCGGGAACATCCCTTCCGGTTCCCTCGTGAGTGGCATCCCGGCCTTCACCCACCGGGAGTGGCTCCGCTCCATGGCGGTGGTGCCGAAGCTCCCCGACATGAAGAAGACGGTCGCCGCCCTGGAAAAGCGGGTGAAGGAGCTGGAGGAGAAGCTCGCCGCCGGCTGAATGGCCGTTATGGCCTGTCCCGGTGCAATTCGACGTTTTCTATTTTCATATGCTCCGCAGGAGGGGGAAATGCTTGACATCAACGATATCATGAAGATTCTGCCGCACCGCTATCCGTTTCTTCTGGTCGACCGGATCGTGGAAATCGAGGAAGGAAAGCGGTGTGTCGGGATCAAGAACGTCACGATCAACGAGCCGTTCTTCCAGGGGCACTTCCCCGGCCATCCGGTCATGCCGGGGGTTCTGATCATCGAAGCGATGGCCCAGGTGGCCGGGATCATGGCCTATCTCGCCTCGGACGACGAGACCCGGAGCAAGGTGAGCTACTTCATGGCGATCGACAGCGCCAAGTTCCGCCGCCCCGTGTTCCCGGGCGACCAGCTCCGGATCGAGGTGGAGACGACCCTCAACCGGCGCGGGATCTGGGGAGTGAGCGCCAAGGCGTACGTGGATGGCAAGCTCGTCACCGAGGCGGAACTCAAGGCGACCTTTGCGGACAAGGAGAAGTAGCGCACCGGCGCTCGGCACCATGATTCATCCGACAGCAATCATCCACCCTGATGCGGAACTGGCAGAGGGGGTAGAGATCGGGCCCTACGCCATCATCGGCGAGCACGTAAGGATCGGCAGGGGAACGAAGGTCGGTCCCCACACGGTCATCGATGGCTGGACCGAGATCGGCGAGGATAACCAGATCTTCTCCATGGCCTCCGTGGGTGGGATTCCCCAGGACCTGAAATACCGGGGCGAGGAGACCTGGCTGCGGATCGGCAACCGTAACATCATCCGCGAGTTCACGACCCTCCAGCCCGGGACGGTGACCGGCATCGGCGAGACGGTCATCGGCGACAGCAACATGTTCATGGCGTACTGCCATGTCGCCCACGACTGCATCGTCGGCAATCGGGTCATCATGGCCAACGGCTCCACCCTGGCGGGGCACGTGGAGGTGGAGGACTTCGCCATCCTCGGCGGTCTGTCGGCGGTTCACCAGTTTACCCGTATTGGTGAGAGCGCCATGCTCTCGGGGGGGGCCATGGTCGGGCAGGATGTGCTCCCTTATACCGTCGCGAGCGGCAACAGGGCCACCTCCTCCGGCTTGAATACCGTGGGGCTCAAGCGCCGCGGGTTTTCGGCCGAGACCATTGCCGCCATCAAGAAGGCGTACCGGCTCATTATTCGTTCCGGCCTCCGGCTGGAGGAGGCTTTGCGCCGGATCAGGGCCGAGGTTCCCCATTCGCCGGAGATTGCCCATTTTGTGGCATTTGCCGTGAAATCCGAGAGAGGACTCTGTCGATGAGTGACAAGATTCGAACCGCGGTTATCGGTGTTGGATACCTGGGGCAGTTCCATGCCGAGAAGTATGCCCTGCTGCCGGAATCCGAGCTGGTCGGGGTGGTGGATACGGACCGTGGCCGTGCTGACGAGGTGGCGGCCAAGGTCGGTACGGTGGGCTACACCGACTACCGGGAGCTGCTCGACAAGGTCGACGCGGTCAGCATCGTCGTGCCGACCCATTACCACTTCGAGGTGGCCCGGGCATTCCTGGAGCGCGGCGTCCATGTCCTGCTGGAAAAGCCGATCACCACCACCGTCGAAGAGGCTGACGAGCTGATCCGGCTTGCCGATGAAAAGAAGGCGATCTTTCAGGTGGGGCACCTGGAGCGGTTCAACCCGGTGGTGATCGGCCTCCAGGGGCTTCTCACCGAACCGCGCTTCGTGGAGTCGATTCGGATTGCCCCCTTCAAGCCGCGCGGCACCGATGTGAACGTCGTCCTCGACCTGATGATCCACGACATTGACATCATCCAGACCATCGTCGGCTCCCCGGTGAGCCAGATCAACTCCATCGGGGCCCCGGTCTTCACCGACGAAGAGGATATCGCCAACGCCCGGATCCAGTTCGAGAACGGCTGCGTGGCCAACGTGACCGCCAGCCGGATCAGTCTCAAGAGCGAGCGGAAGATGCGGATCTTCCAGCCTGACTCCTACATCTCCGTCGATTTCCAGAACAAGAAGCTGGCGGTTTTCCGCAAGGGGAGCGGCGAGATGTTCCCGGGTGTCCCCAACGTGAACATGGAGGAGAAGAGTTTCGAGCAGGGGGATGCTCTCAGGAGCGAGATCGCCTCGTTCCTTGACTGCGTTTCAACCGGGAAGGCGCCGGTGGTTTCGGGGCGCGACGGCAAAAGGGCGCTGGAGACGGCGCTCAGGATCAATAATACACTGTGAAGTTGTGAGGGGTTAGGAGGAGAGACGATGATTCCGATGGTAGACCTGAAGGTCCAGTATCTGAAGATAAAAGAGGAGATCGACCGTGGTATCCTGGACGCCCTTGAGAAGACCCAGTTCATCCTGGGGCCCAACGTGACCGCCTTCGAGGAAGAGGCCGCCGCCTGTCTCGGTGTGAAATATGCCGTCGGTGTCGCATCGGGGACCGATGCCCTCCACCTCGCCCTCGCCGCTGCCGGGGTGAAGGAGGGTGACGAGGTGATCACCTCTCCCTTCACCTTCATCGCCACCGCCGAGGCGATCCGTTATGTGGGGGCAACGCCGGTCTTCGTCGATATCGACCCCAAGACCTACAACATCGATCCGGCCAGGATCGAGGCCGCCATCACCCCGAAGACCCGGGCGGTACTTCCGGTCCACCTCTTCGGCCAGCCGGCCGACCTGGCCGCCATCGAGGCGCTCTGCACGAAGCACGGCCTCCTTCTGATCGAAGACTGCGCCCAGTCCTTCGGCGCCGATTTCGGCGGCAGGATGACCGGCACCATCGGGGCGCTCGGGGCATTCAGCTTCTTCCCAAGCAAAAACCTCGGCTGCTATGGCGATGGTGGCCTCGTCATCACCCCCTGCCCCGAGATGGCCGAGCGGGTCAAGGTGCTTCGCAACCACGGCAGCAAGGTCCGCTACCATCACTCGGTGATCGGCTACAACAGCCGTCTCGACGAGATCCAGGCGGCCATCCTGCGGGTGAAGCTCAAGCATATCAGGGAGTACAACGAGGGGCGCCGGCGCGTCGCCCACCTCTACAGCGAGCTGCTGGCCGGCACCGGCGCCGTGACCCCCTTCGAAGATGGCAAGGGGACCCACGTATACCACCAGTACACGATCCTCACCGAACGCCGCGACGCGGTCATGAAGGCCCTGTCCGAGGCCGGCATCGCCTCGGCGGTCTACTATCCGATTCCCCTCCACAAGCAGGAGGTCTTTGCCGCCGACTGTGCGGGAGTGTCGCTGCCGGTCGCCGAGGAGGTGGCGTCCCGCTGCATGTCGCTGCCGATCTTCCCCGAGATGACGGAGGCGCAGGTGCGGGAAGTGGCCGCCGTTGTGTCGTCGGTTCTCAAAGGCTGATAAAGAGCGCTGATTCCAGGATGTTCTGATGGAGACGCCCCCCGTGGGCGTCTCTCTGAGTTTAAAAGGATGATTTTTTGAGCAAGCGCGTCATGATTGTGGCCGGCGAGGCGTCCGGCGATCTCCACGGCTCCAACCTGGTGAAGGAGGCCCTGCGCCTCGACCCGTCGCTCACCTTCTTTGGCATCGGCGGCTCCCGGATGCGGGAGGCGGGGGTGGAGACCCTCGTCGATGCGTCCGAGATGGCGGTGGTGGGCCTCGTGGAGGTCCTTGCCCATTTCGATGTCATCGCCCGCGCCTTCACAACAATGCGGAGAATCATCAGGAGCGCACCCCCGGACCTGCTGATCCTCATCGATTATCCCGATTTCAACCTGATGCTGGCCAAGGTCGCCCGCCGGGCGGGGGTGAAGGTACTTTACTACATAAGCCCGCAGGTCTGGGCCTGGCGGGTGGGGCGAGTCAGGAAGATCGCCCGCCTCGTCGACCGGATGGCGGTGGTGTTTCCGTTCGAGGTGCCGTTCTACGAGAAGGAAGAGGTTCCCGTCACCTTCGTGGGGCATCCCCTCGCCGACATCGTCCGGCCGACCATGACCCGCGGGGAGGCCGTCGCCACCTTCGGGCTCGACCCCGGCCGGCGCACCGTCGGGCTCTTCCCGGGGAGCCGCCGGGGAGAGATTGCCCGGCTCTTTCCGGTCATCCTCGAAAGCGCGGCACTGCTCAAAGAGCGCTATCCGGACCTTCAGTTCATCCTTCCCCTGGCACCCAGCCTCACCATGGCAGATATCGCGCCCCAACTCACGGCAACGGGGCTGGATGTGACCGTGATCCGGGAGACGGTCTACGACGTGATGCAGGTCTGCGATGCCATCGTCACGGTTTCCGGCACAGTGACGCTGGAGATCGCCCTCATGGGGGTGCCGATGACGATCATCTACAAGGTGTCGCCGCTGACCTATCACGTGGGGAAGCGGCTGATCCGGGTCGACCATATCGGTATCTGCAACATCGTGGCGGGAGAGCGGGTGGTGCCGGAACTGATCCAGCACGAGGCGTCGGCGGAGCGGATCGCGGCAGAGATCGGACGCTACCTGGACGACGGCGAGTACGCAGCGGCGGTGCGCGGGAGGCTCTCGCTGGTGAAGGAGAAGCTTGGGGCCGGCGGTTGTTCGGCGCGCGTGGCTGCCTTGGTGTGTGAAATGATTGGGGCAGTCGGGAAGGAATCATGACAGGTTTCAGGCGAATCGTACAATACAGCAAACGCTACTGGGGGCGCATCCTGGCATCGACGCTGGCTTCCGTTGCGGTCGGGAGCATGGACGGCGCCTTTGCGTTCTATGTGGAACCGCTGCTCAGAAAAATCTTTGCCAGCAAGGATTTGACGATTCTCGCCATGCTTCCCTTCGGCGTGGTGGCCTTGTTCATATTCCGAGCGGTATGCCGCTTCGTCAACGACTATTTCATCCGTACCGCCGGAGAGCTTGCCATCAGGCAGATACGGCAGGATGTCTACGAGAATGCCATGGCGATGGACATCAAGTTTTTTCATGCCCAGCCGACCGGCGAGCTCATGTCGCGGATCATCAATGACGTGACGGTAATGCAGAACGGCATCGCCAACATCGTCACAAGTCTCTGTCGCGACGGTTTTTCTGCGATTTCGCTGTTGGCGGTCATCTTTTACCGCAACTGGCGCCTGGCGCTCGTAACCCTCGTGATCATCCCCCTTACGGTCTATGTGGCCCAGCTCATAGGGAAAAAGATCAAGAGGTTTTCCACCCAGAGCCAGTCCAGGATGGGGGACATTTCATCCATACTCCAGGAGACGTTTTCCGGGATAAAGGTCGTGAAGGCCTTTAATCTCGCCCGGTGGGAAATCGAGAGGTTTCGCAGGGTTAACGCAGACTATTATCAGGCCATCCGGAAAGGGGTGAAGTACACGAGCCTGTCGTCGCCGATCACCGAACTCATAACATCGATCGGGATCGCCGTCGTCATCTGGGTGGGCGGAAGCATGGTCATCCGCGGAAGCATGACGGCCGCCGAGTTTTTCTCCTTTCTCACCGCCATGGCCCTGGTGTACAAGCCTATCAGAAGCCTCAACAACAACTACAATTCCGTCCAGTATTCCCTGGGAGCCGCTGTCAGGGTCTTCGAGGTCATAGACAAGAGACCCGAGATCTTCGATCACCCCGCTGCCGTCGACATGGAGCGTTCCCGGGGCGAGGTAGAGCTCCGCAACGTCACGTTTGCATATGATGACGAGCCGGTTCTCGGGGGGATAAACCTTTCGGCCGGAAAAGGCGAGGTCGTCGCCCTCGTGGGACCTTCCGGCGGCGGCAAGACGACCCTTGTCTCTCTTATCAGCCGGTTTTACGACGTAACCGACGGGGAGATCCTGATCGACGGCATCGACATCAGGATGATCGGTCAGCAGAGCCTCATCCGACAGATAGCGCTTGTGGACCAGGAGACGATCCTCTTCAACGACACCATCGCCAACAATATCCGCTACGGGAAGCAGAATGCGGGGATGGAGGAAGTGGAAGCGGCGGCCCGTGCCGCCTTTGCCCACGAATTCATCATGAAGCTTCCCGAGGGATACGATACCAACATCGGCGACCGGGGAGTCAGGCTCTCGGGCGGACAACGGCAGCGGATCTGCATCGCCCGGGCGATCCTGAAGAATGCGCCGATACTCATCCTGGATGAGGCAACCAGCGCCCTTGACACGGAAAGCGAACAGATGGTCCAGAAAGCCCTTACGAACCTGATGGCCAACAGGACCACCTTCGTCATCGCCCACCGCCTCTCCACCATCCTTCATGCCGATAAGATCGTGGTGATCGAAAAGGGGAAGGTGGTGGAGACGGGGAGGCACCAGGAACTCCTCGCCCGCGGCGGACTCTACAAGAAACTCTACGAAATGCAGTTCAGCGGTTGACGGAACAGGCGTTGTTCTACCTTGTCTACGACATACTCCTCGCACTCCTCGCGCCGTTCATCTTCTTGTACCAGTTCTATCGCTCCCTGAAGCGCGGTCGTGGAGTTTCGGGATTTGCCGAGCGGTTCGGCCTCATCGATGCGGAACGGCTCGCCCCCCTGGGCGGCAGGGAAGTTATCTGGATACATGCGGTTTCCGTGGGGGAAACCCAGGCCGCGAAACCCCTGCTGAAGGCCCTGAAGGATCGTTTCCCCGGGATGAGACTCGTATTGTCCACCGTTACCGAGACCGGCCGCGAAGTGGCCGAGAAGATCGCGGAGGTGGACCTCTGCATCTATTTCCCCTTCGACCACGGCTTTGCCGTAAGGGGGGCGCTCCGCAGGATCAAACCCTCCCTGGTGGTCATCGTCGAAACGGAGATCTGGCCCAATTTCATCCGGTATGCCCGAAAGGGCGGGGCGCCGGTGGTTCTTGCCAACGGTCGCATTTCCGACCGTTCCTTCCCCCGCTACCTCAAACTCAAGGGGCTCTTCGGCCCGGTCCTTGCCGGTGTCGATGCGTTCTGCATGCAGAGCGCGGAGGAT
The DNA here is from genome assembly GCF_027327745.1 of Geobacter sp. Lineage (GTDB taxonomy): Bacteria > Desulfobacterota > Desulfuromonadia > Geobacterales > Geobacteraceae > Geobacter. Next base: position 6,934 of record NZ_DAHVYG010000023.1, on the reverse strand, counting down.
GCACGGCGCATCTCGGCCATAGGTGCCCCGCAGGAGCGGGTCTTCGCGGCCGGAAACCTCAAGTACGACATTGCCGCGCGGATTCTTTCCGTTCAGGAGCGGAATGCGGCGCGGAACCGGTATCTGATCCCTCCCGGGATGCCGGTCGTCGTTGCCGCCAGCACCCATCCGGGGGAGGAGGAGGCGGTGATTGCCGCCTACCGGACCCTTCTCGCCGAGGGACGCAGCCTTTTTCTCATTCTCGTTCCACGCCATCCTGAGCGGGCGGGGGCCGTGTCGGAGCTCCTTTCAAGGGCCGGATTCCCCCACGGGCTCCGCTCGCGGCTCTCCGACCGTTCGGCCACGTTCGGGCCCGGCGAGGTGCTCATAGTGGACACGATCGGCGAGCTGATGGCGTTGTACGGTGCGGCAGACCTTGCCTTCGTCGGCGGCAGCCTTGTCCCGGTGGGGGGACACAACATCCTGGAGCCCGCTTCGCTAGGTCTGGCCATGGTGTTCGGGCCGCACATGCACAATTTCCGCGAAAGCGCCGCCCTCATCCTGGAGAGGGGAGGCGCTCTCCAGATCTCGGAAAAGGGAGAACTGGCGGCCGCCTTGCGAGCGCTCCTGGAAGACGCTGAGAAAAGAGGCGAAATTGGAAGACGGGGAGCGAGCATCCTGGAGGAGAACAGCGGCGCGACGGCTCGCCATATCGGGGTTATCTCCGATCTTCAAAGAGCCAGGTCGCAGGACGAAGAATAACGGATGCCGGGGCGTGGAGTGCGAATGGCCGGAATGGAGCGGTATTTCCGGGAGCTTGTGGAGGGGAGGCGTCGCCGCGCGTGCGACAGGCTTCTCCTTCTGTTGCTTACGGTTTTTTCTATCCCCTACACCCTGGTCGTCAAGGTGCGTGTCGCCCTGTACGCCGCCGGGATCCTGCCGTCCCGTTGCCTGCCCCGGAAGGTGGTTTCCGTCGGCAACCTTACCGTCGGCGGTACGGGAAAAACCCCGATGGTTGCCTGGATTGCGCGGTATTTTCTCGCCCGGGGGAAGAGGGTTGCTGTCATTTCCCGCGGCTATGGCGGTACTGCCGAGGGGAAGACCCGGATCGTCTCCGATGGTGAAACGCTTTTCCTCACTCCGGAGGAGGCCGGCGATGAGCCCTGTCTCCTCGCCCGTAGCGTGCCGGGACTGATGGTCGTTATCGGTGCGGACCGTCATGCCGCCGGGCTCCTGGCCATCGAGAGACTTTCGCCGGACCTGTTCATTCTGGACGATGGATTCCAGCACCTTCGCCTGCGGCGGGATCTCAATATTCTCCTGCTCGACTGCCGCTCCCCCTTCGGGAACGGCCGTACCCTTCCGGCCGGACTGCTCCGCGAGCCGACTTCGGCGGCATCACGGGCCGATGTTGCCGTATTGACCCGCTGCGGCGGCGTGCCGGGGGAGGGGAGTCCCGTTGCCGGGTTACCATGCTCCCGGGCCTCGCACCGGCTTACAGCCCTAGTCCCGCTTGCGGGGGGCACTCCCCTCCCGTTCCCAAGCCTCAAGGGGGTGCGGGTGCTGGCATTCTCGGGGATCGCGGACCCGATCTCCTTTTTCTCGGCGCTGGAAAGGGAGGGGGTGGAGCTTGCGGCTACGCTTGCCTTTCCCGACCATGCGCGCTACGGGAAGCGCGAGATCGACACCATCTGCCGGCGCAGGAATGATTCCGGCGCCGCCTTTCTCGTCACTACCGAAAAGGACGCCGTGAAGCTCGGGGCTTATGCCGATCTGCTCGGGCCGTGCTACGCCGCCCGGCTGGAGATGGAGTTTTTCGATTCCAGGGCACTGGAGAAGGCGCTGGAAAAATTAATGTAACTTTAGCGGCCAATTGTGGCACAATAGCAGAATTTCATGCTTCGCAACTTCGGGAGAACAGAGCGTGGCCATCACAAAGGAACTCCTCGATATTCTGGCCTGCCCCGTGTGCAAGGGGGAGGTTCGGCTCCACGAGAGCCGCGACGGTCTGGTTTGCCCGGCCTGCATGCTGCTCTATCCCGTATGGGAGGGAATTCCCGTCATGCTGGTCGATGAGGCGGAAAAAATCGAGGGTTTGTGACCGGAAAAACACAGAAGAGAATCCTGGTCCTTCGCTATCGCTTCATCGGCGATACCATCCTGACGATCCCTTTTCTCAGGAACCTGCGCCGGGCCGAGCCCGACGCCCACATTGCGTGGGTGGTGGCCCCGGGATCGTCGGAGGCAATCAAAGGGGTCCCCTATGTGGATGAGCTCATCTACTGGGACCCGGTCACCATCCATGCCGACAGCACCGGGACCCACGCGACCCTTTCGTCCAAGATCGCCTTCATCCGGCGCCTTCGGGGAAAGCGGTTCGACAAGGTCTACGTCCTCAAAAGGTCCTTTTCCAGCGGCATCATGGCGTGGCTGACCGGCGCACGGCAGCGGGTGGGGTTCGCTACCGAGGGGCGGGGATTTCTGCTGACCAGGGGGGTTCCCTATCAGCATGACCGGCACGAGGTGCAGAATTTTCTGGAAGTCCTTCGCGCAGACGGCGTGCCGGTGACTGACGATTATCTGGAAGCGTGGCTAACGCCGGAGGAACAGCAGTTTGCCGACGGATTCTTTCAGGCGGCCGGGGTAGCTCCGAATGAGCTGGTGATTGGTTTTCATCCGTTTACAGCCAATCCGCCGCGGGCCTGGCATTTGGATAACTTCGTCGATGTTGCCAATGCACTCCATGAGCGCTACAAGGCGAGAATCATCTTGTTCGGCGGCGCTCGGGACAGGGAGCAAGCCGAATATCTGCGAAAACGGATAACTCCCGCGCCGGTTATGGCGGTAGGAGTGACTTCGCTGCGGCAGTCCATGGCGCTTCTTTACCGATGTAAGCTTCTTGTCTGCAATGACAGCGGCATCATGCACCTGGCAGCGTCTCTTAGCGTGCCGCTTGTGGCTGTTTTTGGCCCTCAATCGCCGGTAAAATTCGGGCCGTGGGGGGGAAAGTGCATTGTAATGTATGAAGGATTTCCCTGCAGTCCCTGCAAACAGAGATTCTTTCAGGAGTGCACACCGTCGCCCCGCGGGAAGCCGGAATGCATCGAGGCAATTACCGTTCAGAAGGTGCTTGAAAGCATTCAAACTTTAATGCCTTTAGCGGCCTTTAGCTACAAGAGTGCATTAGTCAGTCAAGCCGGGGAGTCTCCTTGATGGATCAATTCATAGAAGAGCTTGCGTCTGCAGGGGTTCATGAGAAGGTGTTTTCCATCGTCCAGCGGTTGCCGGGAGAGAACATTTTTGATGCTCCAACCGGTTTTGGCGCATTGGCGGAGAGAATGCTCGCCTTGGGCAAAAAGGTCACGGCCGGCGATATCGACACCGACAAGTTCAAGCTGGATCCTGACAGGGAACGCCTGACCCTGTTGAGGCTCGATCTGACCGATCCGAACCTCCAGATCGGATCAAACGATTACGACATCGCCATTTGTGTGGAGGGTGTTGAGCATCTCGAGAACCAATGGATCCTGGCCCGCAATCTGTTCAGGCTTTTGAAACCGGGTGGTTTTCTCATTTTGACAACGCCAAATATCCTGAACTTCCGTTCGAGAGTCAGATTTTTTCTTGAAGGAAGGTACGAGTTTTTTAAACGCCCCCTTGTAAAGGGCAAATCACCGGCTCATGATCTTGACACCTACCACATAGCCCCTGTCTCTTATTTTGAGTTGCAGTTTATCCTCGAAAGCTCCGGATTTGCCATTAAGGAACTGCACACAAACAAATATAGCTCCCGCAATATCATCTCAATGTTACTCAGACCGTTGTACAAACTTATTTACTCGTATAAGGATTCGCGGGATAAACGGCGTGGCCGGGGAGAATACGCTGAACTTTACAAGCTGATACTGTCGGACGAAATCTATTACGGAGAAACGCTGATAATCGTCGCGCAAAAACAATAACGAGGAATTTCCGGACATATTGGGCCTTGAGACAGCAGATGAAAATACTTCTTATCAACAACGGCAAGGGGTGGAGCGGCGGCCAGGAGCACCTCAAGGATCTTGCCATAGAGCTGCGCAATAACGGGGTAGAGGTTCACTTCCTGGTCCGCCAGGACACGGTCAATGAAACCAGGTTCACCGAACTGGGCTTCACGGTGCATCTCATGCCCTACAAGCACGGCTGGAGCACCGTCGGGGCGGTCCGCAATCTCGTCTCGGTCATGCGGCGGGAGCGGTTCGACATCGTCTCCATCAACCGCGAGCACGACCTGCCGCTCACCATTGCGGCCTACAGGCTGGCCTTTCCGTTCGGCCGGCATGGCCGGCTGATGATGAGCTACCATCTGCCGACGGAGCGTCAGCAGCCGTTACTTGGTGCCGTCGACGCCGTTGTCTGCATCTCGGAGCATGTCAAGGCGAAGTTGCTGCAAGGCATGCCGGCTGCGGCTGCCAAGACGACGGTCCTCTACTATGGGATTGTAGTGCCGCCGCCACCCGATGGCGCGAAGTTCGCCGCCAACCGGCCTCGCCGGTACTTGCAGGGGCGACCCTTTCCTGTCATCGGAATGGTGGGGGAGTTCTGGAAGAACCAGATCGAGCTGGTGGAAATGCTCCCTCAGTTGAGGCAGGAGTTTCCGGACATCACGGTCGCCTTCGTCGGCAACAACAAGGACCGCGCCCTGGTGGAGCCGCTTGAAGCAAGGGCCAGAGAGCTCGGTGTCGAGCGGCATATGGTTTTTACCGGGCTGGTTCCGCGGGAGCGGATCGGCGACGTCTTCTACGATATGGACCTCTCGGTGACCACGCACCGCAACGAAGGGTTTGGCATCGTCCATCTGGAGAGTCTGGCTGTCGGTACGCCGGTGGTCGCTTACAACGAGGGAGGCTTCGTTGACATCTTCAAGGGGGAGGAGGTAGGTGTGCTCGTCGACGGCGGAACGGCTGATTTCGCGACAGCTACGATCGATCTCCTCAAGGACGATGCGCGTCGCTTCGCCATGGGGCGCGCTGGCTATGAACTGGTGGAACGGCGCTATTCCGTCCAGGCCATGGGGCGGACCTATCTGCAGTTCTATCGGCAACTGCTGGGCATTCAGCCTGCATGAGGATAGCTTTCGTCAATACCAGCCGCGGTTGGGGCGGTGCCGAAGAACAGATGCTGGCCATGACCCGCGAGTTGGAGCGACGCGGGCACGCGGTAATTACCGTCGCCCGTCGCGGAGGGCCGGCGCACGAGCGATTCGCTCGCGATAACCATCGGGTGCTTCCCGTTGCCCGCATGGGAATGGCGGCACTGGCTGCTCCATTCCGGGCTGCAACCCGGGCGAGAAGCGAGCGCTTCGACGTTATCCACTGTCACAGGGACCACGACCTGCCGCTGGGCAAGTTGCTGGCCATTGCTGCCCGGGCGCCGTTGCTGCTGACCCAGCACTGTCTGCCCAACCGGCCCAGTGCCTTAACCTATGGTTTGGCGGACCGGGTTGTTGCCGTTTCCGAATATATCGCCAACGGTATCCGCGCAAAACTCCCTGCCATCAGCAACCGGGTCAGTGTCATTGTCAACGGCATTGATCCTGTAATGTTTAGCGATCCCGATCGCCAGTTCTGGCAGCGGCACCCGCTGGTGGGGCAGCGCGGCCCCCTGCTGGGGGTGGTGGGAGCGTTCTACAAGGGGCAGGAGGAACTGATCGCTATGCTCCCCCGCTTGCGGGACGTTTTCCCTCAGCTGGTCCTTATCCTCATCGGCGAGGACAATGACAGAAAAGTACCGCTGGTGGAGCTTGCCACGAGACTGGGAGTGGCCGAGGCGGTGGTTTTTGCTGGGCGTATCCCCCGGGAGCAGATGAAGGACGCGCTGGCCAGCCTCGACCTCAATGTCAGTGCGTTCCGTAATGAAGGATTCGGACTCAGCGTAGTCGAGGGACTGGCGGTAGGAACGCCTTTTGTCGGCTATCGTGCCGGAGGCTATCCGGAGGTTGTCGTCGATGAACGAGCAGGCTGCCTTGTGGGTGGGGGGACCCATTTGGAGGAGGGGATCCTCAAGATGCTAAGCAATCACTCCATTTCCGACGATAAACGCAAGGAAATCTGCCAGTCAATTGCAGCCAGATTTACGCTGGAGCGCATGGTTGACACTTATGAAGTCACTTACCGTGCAATGGGGGGAAGGGCGTAGTGTTCTCGGTCTCAGTCGTCATCCCCACCTTCAACGGGCGGGATCTTCTGCTGAAAAACTTGCCGCCGTTGTTCGAGGCTCTCAAGCGCATTGACGCTGCCTGGGAAATCATTGTGGTGGATGACGCCAGCAGTGATGACTCGATGCAGATTCTGCGGGATCTCTTCCCAACGGTTGTTGTCATGCGCAACCACCGCAATCTGGGGTTTGCCGAGACGATCAATCGCGGCATCTTTGCGGCAAAGTATGACATCGTTTTTGCGCTTAACAATGACGTGATGGTTGAGCCGGACGTACTGGAGAAAATCCTCCCCCGATTCAAGGATAATTCGATTTTTGCCGTAACCCCAAACGTACTCGATCCGACAACCAGGCGCCAGCAGGCGATTTATAAACTACGGCCTGGCTTCTGCTGGTTTCGGGATACCTGCCTGCCTGCGCCGCCGGCCAGCGATGAAATTCCGCTTTTTTTTGCATCCGGCGGGTCAAGCTGTTATGACCGGAAAAAGCTGTGGGAACTCGGCGGGTTCTCGACACTGTATGCGCCGTTTTATGTTGAAGACCTGGATTTGTCCTATTACGCCTGGAAACGGGGATGGAAGTGCGTCATGGAACCGGCGGCAACGGTTTGGCATCCGGTAAATTCGACCATCCGCAAGTACCATCGGCAACGCAAGATCAAGTTTCTGATTGCTCGGAACAAACATATCTTTCTGTGGCTGAATATTTCGGATCCGGTCTTGATCTGCAGGTACTTCCTCTTCCTGTTGCCGTC
>NZ_DAHVYG010000026.1 GCF_027327745.1 Geobacter sp. | reverse complement strand
ACCGAGACAGCCGGGTCGCCGAAATATCCTGACGAGATATTCTGCCCCGGCTTTTCTGCGTTTCGGGCCGGGGATTTCTCCCAAGGAGGACGAACCATGACCACGAAGATTCTTGCAACCCTCGCCTGCATGGCAGCCCTGGCCGGCACCGCCCACGCCGGCAACGTCGATTTCAGCCTCGGGATCAACCTCGGCATCCCGCCGGTGCCGGTCCGCTATGAGCCGGCCTACGAACCGGCCTACGCCCCGCCCCCGCCCCCGCCCCCCGTCGTGATCGCCGAGCCGCCCCAGTTCATTCTCTCGCCGCGGCTCGGCTTCTACACTGCCGTCGACACCCCCTACGACCTCTTCTACGCCGGCAACCGCTACTACCTCAGCCGCGGGGGGAGATGGTACGGCGGCCCGTCGTACCGCGGTCCGTGGGCGGTGGTGGAATACCGCGCCATCCCCTGGGAGATCCGGCGCTATCCGGTGGAGAGGATCCGCTTCTGGCGCGACCGGGAATACCGCCGCTACTGCGATGACGACGATCATGGCCGCTGGCGCACCTTCCGCCCCGACGGCGGCTGGCGGGACCGGCACGAAGAGCGGGAACGGTGGCGGGAGGCGAGGCGCTGGGACGATCGACGCCCCGCTTACGGACGCTGGCACGAACGGGACGACGACTGACCGCCCACGACCGGGAAACGGCGAAGGCCCCGGCAGCCGCTTCAGAAGCGGCTGAACGGGGCCTTCGCGCGTAAGCGATACCAGCAGTTCCTCGATCAGATCCCGGCGATCTCCCGTCCCGCCGCCAGCAGCTCCTCCACCGTCTCCGGATCGCCCGCCTCGCTGTAGAGGCGCAGCACCGGCTCGGTCCCAGAGGGGCGGATGAGGAGCCAGGAACCGTCGCCGAAGATGAACTTGAAGCCGTCGCGGAAGTTTTCCCGGGCCACCTCCCGGCCGGCGATGGCGCCGACCCCCCCCGCCGTGAGCCGGGCGATGAGCCGCTCCTTGGCGCCGTTGTCGATGGGGAGGTCGATGCGGCGATAGGAGAAGCGGCCGATCTCGTCCATGGTCTCCTCCAGAAGCTGGCGGAGCCCCTTCCCCGACAGAGCCATCGCCTCCAGCAGCAGCAGCCCCATGAGGATCCCGTCGCGCTCCGGGATGTGCCCCTTGACCCCGAGCCCCCCCGACTCCTCTCCCCCCATGAGGATGTCGTGCTCCAGCATCAGCTCGCAGATATGCTTGAAGCCGATGGGGGTCTCGAAGAGGGGAAGGCCGTACTTCTCCACCAGGAGGTCGATCATCCGGGTGGTGGAGACGGTCTTCACCACCCCGCCCCGGAGCCCCTTCCGCTCATGGAGGTGCCGGAGGATCACCGTGAAGATCCGGTGGGAGGAGAAGAACGCGCCGGTCTCGTCCACGGCGCCGATCCGGTCGGCGTCGCCGTCCAGGGCGAGCCCCACCCGGTAGCGGCCGCTGCCGACAAGGAGAGACAGCTCCTCCAGGTGCTCCTCCGTCGGCTCCGGCGGCCGGCCGCCGAAGTTCGGGTTCTCCTCGCCGTGGATCTCGAACGCCCCCGGAAGGAGCTCCGGGATGAGGCCGGCTCCGGCGCCGTACATCGGATCGACGGCCACCGGGATCTCGGCCCGACGGATCAGGTCGAGGTCGACGTAGCGGGCGAGCTGGCGGAAGTAGCCGGCCTTGGCGTCGAAGCGGGCGACGGTGCCGGCGGCAATCGCCTCGGCCAGGGGGAGTGCCTCCACCGACCCCCCCGCCGCCCGGTTTGCCGCCACCATCTCCTCCAAGACCCTGGTGGTGGCCGGGCGGGCCGAGCCGCCGAACGCCTCCTTCACCTTGAAGCCGTTGTACGCCGGGGGGTTGTGGCTCGCGGTAATCATCACCCCGCCCCCCGCTCCCAGCTCCCGGACCGCCCAGGAGACCGCCGGCGTCGGGGCGCAGCCGTCGGTGAGCCAGACCCGGATCCCGTTGCCGGCGGCGATCTCCGCCACCCGCTCGGCGAACTCCCGGGAGAGGAAGCGGCGGTCATAGCCGACCACGATCCCCCGGGCCGCCAGCCCTTCCCGCTTCAGGTACTCCATGGTGGCCTGGGCCACGAGGGAGAGGTTGTCGAAGGTGAACTCCCGGGCGATGACGCCGCGCCACCCGTCGGTACCGAACTTTATCTGCATGGAATACAATCCTCCTCGCGTCGCGAAATGAAAGCCGGGTAATTTTCCGCACTCTCCCGGTGCAAGTCAACCTTTTGTTTGTTCCCATCCGCCGGGAAATGGGGTAAGGTGGCGGTTCATCACCAGTTACGGAGCTTCTGCCATGCATGGACGTATCTTCACCCCCTTCCGCGTGGGGGGGTTCATCATCGTGCCGGAGGACCACCCCGTTCCCGCGGAGGCCGGCCTCCCCCTCGTCATGGGAAAGAAGGGGGCCTTCGGCTCCGGCGAGCACGAGACCACCGCCTCCTGCCTGGAGAAGCTCGAAGAGCTCCCCGGCCTCTCCGGCGCCCGGGTCCTCGACCTGGGGAGCGGCAC
>NZ_DAHVYG010000009.1 GCF_027327745.1 Geobacter sp. | reverse complement strand
AAAGAAGGGAATGGTGTGCAAGAGGTATAGATTTATGGTTAGGAACGGCAAAGACTGCAATAAATTTCCAATATGTTATCCCGACTCTACAGATTGAAACATGGCTTCTTGCTACGTATGATCCTGACACATTCACAGGATTATTTCCTGAAGGAATTTCCGATTATGAATCAATAACAAATGTTGAATCCCTGTTGTTGTCAATGGGCTACGAGGAGGACAAGGAAAAACCTGGAAGGTTATATAAACAAAAAACACTTTTTGAGAATAATGTAATTTATGTGCCCAGACTGTTACGTTACATCGATAAATCAACAGCGCGGTGCAAGGAGCTTTTTAATTTCAAGCAATTGATTGAAAATTATTGCTAATTAAACGCTAAATCAAAGGAGAACCACATGGCCAAGAAAGACGTGAAGAAGATCGTCCTCGCCTATTCGGGCGGTCTGGACACCTCCATCATCCTCAAGTGGCTCAAGAACGAGTACGGCTGCGAGGTGATCACCTTCTCCGCCGACCTGGGGCAGGGGGACGAGCTGGCGCCGATCCGTGACAAGGCCCTCGCCACCGGCGCCGACAAGGTCTACATCGACGACCTGAAGGAAGAGTTCGTCAAGGACTTCGTCTTCCCGATGTTCCGGGCCAACGCCATATACGAGGGGCACTACCTCCTCGGCACCTCTATCGCCCGCCCCCTCATCGCCAAGCGCCAGATGGAGATCGCCAGGATCGAGGGTGCCGACGCCGTCTCCCACGGCGCCACCGGCAAGGGGAACGACCAGGTCCGCTTCGAGCTCGGCTACTACCACTTCGACCCCGCCATCACCGTCATCGCCCCGTGGCGGGACTGGAAGCTGAACAGCCGTCAGGCGCTGGTGAACTACGCCAAGAAGAACGGGATTCCGATTCCGGTCACCAAGAAGCGCCCCTGGTCCTCGGACCGCAACCTCCTCCACATTTCCTTCGAGGGTGGCATCCTGGAGGACACCTGGGCAGAGCCCCCCGAGAACATGTTCGTCCTGACCAAGGCGCCGGAAAAGGCCCCGAACAAGCCCCAGTACGTAGAGATCGAGTTCAGGAACGGCAACCCCGTGGCGGTAGACGGCGAGAAGATGAGCTCGGCGCAACTGCTGGCCCACCTGAACTACCTCGGCGGCGAGCACGGCATCGGCCGGGTCGACCTCCTGGAGAACCGCTCCGTGGGGATGAAGTCCCGCGGCGTCTACGAGACCCCCGGCGGCACCATCCTGCGCGAGGCCCACATGGCGGTGGAGCAGATCACCATGGACCGCGAGGTGATGCGGGTTCGCGACTCCCTCATCCCCGAGTACGCCAGGATGATCTATGCCGGTTACTGGTTCTCCCCCGAGCGGGAGATGCTCCAGACCCTCATCGACGACTCCCAGAAGACGGTGAACGGCGTGGCGCGCGTCAAGCTCTACAAGGGGCACTGCCGCACCGTCGGCCGCAAGTCCGAGACCGACTCCCTCTTTAACCTCGACTTCGCCACCTTCGAGAAGGACCAGGTCTACAACCAGAAGGATGCCGAAGGGTTCATCAAGATCAACAGCTTGCGGCTGCGGATCCGGTCGCTCATGCAGGCGCAGAAGAAGTAGGGAAGATGCGTCAGGGGCGATTCGTGAATCGCCCCTACGGACCATCCCGTCAATCCACTCCAGGGACACGGTCCGCCGTGTCCCTTTGCGTATCGCATGATGGAAAAGGTATTCAAGAAAGGACATATAGTCACCTCCGTCGTCGCGGTGATCGTCGACAGCGACGAACAGGTGCTCCTCACCAAGCGGAACATTTCCCCTTTCTTGGGGGAGTGGGTCATGCCCGGAGGGAAGATCGACCTGGGGGAGCCGATCGTCAAGGCCCTGCAGCGGGAGGTGATGGAGGAGGTGGGGCTCCAGGTGGAGGTGGAGGACCTCATCGACGTGTTCGAGCACGTGACGCCGGGGGAGGACAACTACCACTTCATCATCCTCTACTACCTCTGCCGTCCCCTCTACTGCGACATCGCCCACAACCGCGCCGAGGTGGAGGAGGCCCGCTGGGTTCCCCGCAACGAGCTGCCGGCGTACAAGATGCCCGAGGGGACCCGCTTCATCCTCGGGAAGGTCTTTTCGGAACTTTGCAGCTGCGAGACGTGAGAGGTGCCCGATGGTCCAGATCATCGACAAGAAGGTGAATCTCGAATACCCCTTGGGGCACCACCTCCACTGCATGATCGCCCAGGTACCGAATCGCCTGCGCCGGGCGGAGAAGGGGTTCGCCATCGTGGAGCCGGACCGGCAGTGGGAGATGGTCCGGTCGGTCCTCGATCTGGTGACGGCGGGGGAGGGGAACCTGAAGAAGCTTCACTTCCTCATGTTCCCCGAGACCCACGTCCCCTTCGCCCGCTTCGACGAGATGCTCGCCATCATCGACGGCACTTTCCGCCCCAACACAGCTACCATGTTCGGCGTGGAGCACGTGAGCCTCAAGACGTACCGACAGCAGCTGGAGCGGTTCCGGGAGGACAACGCCGAGGCGATCGAGCTGGTGGAGCGGGACATCGACTCCGGGGACGTGCTGGAGACGCCGGTGAACTGGTGCTGCATCGCGATCAAGGAGACAAGCGGCAAGCTGCGGGTCTTCCTGGAGGCGAAGAGCCATCCGTTCCACGGAGAGGAGTTTCTCGACAAGTTCCACGACCTCTACCGGGGACGCCACTTCTACCTCTTCCGGAGCCGCCCCTCCTGCTTCAACTTCATGGTGCTGATCTGTCTCGACTACCTCTACCGCGACCTCTACCGCTCCAACATCCGGCAGATCATCGACCACGCGAACCAGCTCTTCTTCACCACCCGGCAGGCCCTTGACGCCCTCTTCGTCATCCAGTGCAACCCGAAGCCGGAGCACCGCGCTTACCGGGACGTCCTCTCGGGCTTTTACGGCGAGTATCTGGAGGATACGCCGGGGGTACGGGAGACGGTGACCGTCTTCGGCAATGCTTCCGACGAGACCCGGATCGAGGATGCCCCCGAGGAGCGGGGATTCGGCACCTCGTCCGTGGTGATAAACCGCAACCACCGGCTCACCAGTATGGATCTCTCGGAGTTCTCCACCGACGATTTCCACGGCGCGCCGGTCTGCCGCCTCCGTTTCGGCGCGGGGACCCGCCTCTACTACTTCAATCTCCCCCTCCACCACGAGCTCGACCCCCGCACGAGCCGGGTCCCCCTGAAGGTGCATGCGATCATGCGCTGGTCCCGGGACGGCGGCTGGGTAAAGGTCACCGGTGACGAGATGGTGACGGGGTTCGAGATCGGGCAGGAAACGTAAACAAACCATCAGGAGATATAACCATGGCACACGAAAAACTCTGGGGCGGCCGTTTCTCCGAGCCGACCGACAAATTCGTCGAGGAGTTCACCGCCTCCATCGACTTCGACAAGCGGCTCTACCACCAGGACATCCGGGGCTCCATCGCCCACGCGCAGATGCTCGGCAAGCAGGGGATCATCCCGCTGGCGGACGTGGAGCGGATCGTCGAGGGGCTCCAGGAGATCCTGAAGAAGATCGAGGGGGGGAAATTCGACTTCTCCGTCGCCCTGGAAGATATCCACATGAACATCGAGGCGCGCCTCTCGGAGAAGATCGGCGAGGCGGGGAAACGGCTCCACACCGGGCGCTCCCGCAACGATCAGGTGGCCCTCGACATCCGCCTCTACCTACGGGACGAGATCGTGGAGATCTCCGCCTACCTCGATCTCCTCGTCGACTCCCTCGTCTTCCAGGCGGAGAAGAATCTGGGCGTCATCATGCCGGGATACACCCACCTCCAGACCGCACAGCCGATCCTCTTTTCCCACCACATGATGGCCTACGTGGAGATGTTCACCCGGGACAAGGGAAGGATGGAGGACTGTCTGCGGCGGATGGACTTGCTGCCGCTCGGGGCCGGGGCCCTGGCCGGGACCACCTTCCCCATCGACCGGGAGCACGCGGCCGAGCTCCTGGACTTCCCCGGGGTGACCCGCAACTCCCTCGACTCGGTCTCGGACCGGGACTTCGCCCTGGAGTTCATGGCGGCCTCGTCGATCCTCATGATGCACCTCTCCCGCTTCTCGGAGGAGCTGATCCTCTGGTCCACAAGCGAGTTCAAGTTCGTGGAGCTCTCCGACTCCTTCTGCACCGGTTCCTCCATCATGCCCCAGAAGAAGAACCCGGACGTCCCGGAACTGGTCCGCGGCAAGACCGGCCGGGTCTACGGCAACCTCATGGCGCTCCTGACGGTCATGAAGGCCCTTCCGCTCGCCTACAACAAGGATATGCAGGAGGACAAGGAGCCGCTCTTCGACACCATCGACACGGTGAAGGGAAGCCTGAAGATCTTCGCCGACATGGTGCGCGAGATGCGGGTGAACGCCGGGAACATGCGGAGCGCCGCCGCCAAGGGGTTCTCCACCGCCACCGACGTGGCCGAGTACCTCGTCCGCAAGGGGATGCCGTTTCGCGACGCCCACGAGGTGGTGGGAAAGACCGTTGCCTACTGCATCGCCAGCGGCAAGGACCTTCCCGACCTGACCCTGGAGGAGTGGCAGGGATTCTCGGAGAAGATCGACGGGGACATCTTCGACTGCATCACCCTGGAGGCGTCGGTGAACGCCCGGGCCGCCACCGGCGGCACCGCTCCGGAGCGGGTGAAGGCGGAGATCGAGCGGGTGAAGGCGGGGAGGTAAGGGCCGTGCGGCGTTCTGCGTTCAACGTTCAGGGTGTGTCTCACATCCTGCGGCGGCTCCGGCCGACGTCGCCAGCGGCGATCTGTGCTTTCGCCCTGGCGGGGCTTCTGCTCGTGGCCGGTTGCGGCAAGAAGGGGCCCCTCGTTCCCCCCGAGGCCTTTGCGCCGGGGGCGGTCGCTACCCTGGCGGTGGAGCAGAAGGGGGACCGGTTTTTCGTCTCCTGGGAGGCGCCGACGCGCGATGCGGGGGGGCGCCCCCTGAAGGATCTGGCCGGGTTTCGGCTCTACCGCCGCCCCGTGCTCCCTCCGGGGGAGGACTGCGAGGAGTGCCCCACCGCCTACCGTCTCGTGAAAACGGTGGATCTCGACTACCTCCGGGACGTGACGGTGTACGGCAACCGCTACGTCGTCCCCGACGCAGGGGTCGAGAACGGCACCACCTACCAGTACAAGGTGATCGCCTTCCGGAAGGACGGAAGCGAGAGCGCGCCTTCCAACCGAGCCCGGCGCCTGAAGGTGGCGGCCCCCCCCGCCCCGCGCCTCACGGCGGCTTCGACCCCCACCGGTATCCTCCTTCGGTGGGAGCCGGCCCGCACGCCCGGCGCCGACTTTGCCGGCTACGACCTCTACCGCCGGCGGGGGGACGATCTCGGGACCCTGGTCCTCCTGACCCCTACCCCCGTGAAGGAGCAGCGCTACGAGGACCGGGAGGTGGAGCGCGGCGTCACCTACTTCTACACGGTGCGCGAGGTGACCGGGGCCGACGGCCAACTGGTGGAGGGGGCCGCTTCCAATGAGGCGAGCGGCGCCCTGACGGCCCCCTCCGACTAGCGAAAGTCCGGTAAGCCTTTAATCTTTTGACTTTTTCGGGACGGCATGTTAGAAATACCCACTTTTGTTTACGTCGTGACGATGACACACTTTTCATAAACGGAGGAAACCATGAATCACTTCCAGTACAAGGGTAACGAGCTCTTTGCCGAGGATGTTTCCCTCAAGGAGATTGTCGCCAGGGTGGGGAGCCCGGTCTACGTCTATTCCCACGCCACCCTGACCCGGCACTTCAAGGCGTTCGACGAGGCCTTCTCCGGCGTTCCCCACACCGTCTGCTACTCGGTCAAGGCCAACTCCACCCAGTCGGTCCTCAAGACCTTCATCAACCTGGGAGGGGGCGTCGACATCGTCTCCGGCGGCGAGCTCTACCGGGCCCTCAAAGCCGGCGTCGACTCGAAGAAGGTGGTCTACTCCGGCGTCGGCAAGAAGGACGACGAGATCGAGTACGCCCTCAATACCGGCATCCTCATGTTCAACGTGGAGTCGGAGCAGGAGCTGACCCGCATCTCCGAGATCGCCTCCCGCATGGGGAAAACGGCCGGCATTGCCATCCGGGTGAACCCGGACGTGGACCCCGGCACCCATCCCTACATCACCACCGGCCTCAAGAACGCCAAGTTCGGCATCACCATCGACCGGGCCATGGAAGAGTACGCCCGGGCCAAGACCCTGCCGGGGATCGACGTCATCGGCATCGACATGCACATCGGCTCCCAGCTGACCAAGGTGAACCCCTTTGTCGACTCCATCGAGAAGCTGAAGGTGATGATCGCCAAGCTCCGCAGCCAGGGGATCGACCTCAAATACTTCGACTGCGGCGGCGGTCTCGGCATCCAGTACAACGCCGAAGAGCCCCCCCTGCCGGCCGACTACGGCAAGGAGATCGTGGCCGCCACCAAGGACCTGGGGATGCACCTGGTCTTCGAGCCGGGGCGCAACCTGGTGGGGAATGCCGGCATCCTGGTGGCCAGGACCCTCTACACCAAGGCACGGGACGAGAAGAATTTCATCATGATCGACGCCGGCATGAACGACCTGGCCCGGCCGGCCCTCTACGACTCCTACCACGGGGTCCAGGCGGTCACCAAGGACCAGGACGGCATGATCGTCGCCGACATCGTGGGCCCCATCTGCGAGTCGGGTGACTTCCTGGTCAAGGGGCGCGAAGTCCCCATGTTCAGGCAGGGGGACCTGGTGGCATTCATGTCCGCCGGCGCCTACGGTTTCGCCATGTCCAGTTCCTACAACAGCCGCCCCCGGGTGGCCGAGGTGATGGTGAAGGGGGACAAGTTCGAAGTGGTCCGCGAGCGCGAGACCGTCGAAGACCTCATTAAAGGCGAGAAAATCGCCTCGTTTCTGTAACCCTTAGCCCGGTTTCATCTACCTCTGGAGGAGGAATAAATTATGTTCAAGGGAAGCATTGTCGCCATTGTCACCCCGTTTTTGAACGGGGCAGTGGACGAAGAGAAGTTGCGGGAACTCGTCGAGTTCCAGATTACCAACGGGACCGATGCCATCGTGCCGTGCGGCACCACCGGCGAGGCGTCGACGCTCGACTACGACGAGCACATGGACGTGGTGAAGGCCGTCATCGACCAGGTCAACAAGCGGGTTCCGGTCATCGCCGGCACCGGCTCCAACTCCACCGCCGAGGCCATCGAGCTCTCCCAGAAGGCCAAGGAGGCCGGGGCCGACGGCGTGCTGCTGGTTACCCCCTACTATAACAAGCCGACCCAGGAGGGGCTCGTCCGCCACTACACCGCCATCGCCGACGCCGTGGCCATCCCCCAGATCCTCTACAACGTCCCGGGGCGCACCGGGGTCAACATGCTCCCCGAGACCGTGGCACGCCTGGCCCCCCACCGGAACATCGTCGCCATCAAGGAGGCTACCGGCTCACTCCAGCAGGCCTCCGAGATCCTGGCCCTCTGCGGTGACCGGATCGACGTACTCTCCGGCGACGACTTCATCACTTTTCCGATGATGGCCTGCGGCGCCAAGGGGGTCATCTCGGTGCTGGCCAACATCATGCCGAAGACTGTTGGCGATCTCACCGACGCCTTCTTTGCCGGCGACCAGGAGAAGGCCCGTAGCCTCCACCTCAAGACCCTCAAGATCGGCAACGCCATGTTCATCGAGTCGAACCCGATCCCGGTCAAGACGGCCCTGGGCCTCATGGGGAAGTGCTCCGACGAGGTGCGCCTGCCGCTTTGCCCCATGGGTGAGGCGAGCAAGACGAAGCTGGTGGCCATCATGAAGGAATACGAGCTGATTTAGGCTGAGGGCTGAAGGCTGAAGATTTAATAAGTCTGTTAGTCTGTAACACACTATTCAAATTCAAGGCGAAGTGCTGACAGTTGGAGGTTTTTCCTTCAGTCTTAAGTCTTCAGCCTGCCGAGGTTTTTTATGATCAAGATCGCTGTCTGCGGCGCTGCGGGCCGCATGGGCCAGAGGATCATCGTTGCCGCCAGGGAAGCGGGATGCACCGTCTCCGGCGCCCTGGAGCGACCGGGCCACGAGCTGGTGGGGCAGGATGCCGGCCTCATCGCCGGTTGCGGCGCCCTCGGCGTCGCCATCTCCGATGATCTCAACGCCGTGGTGGAGGGGTGCGACGTCCTCATCGACTTCACCACTCCCAAGGTATCCCTGAAGAACCTGGAGGTATGCGCCCTCAAGAAAAAGGCGATCGTCATCGGCTCCACCGGCTTCACCCCCGAGGAGCGGGCCCTGGCGGTGGAGCTGGCGCGGGAAATCCCGGCGGTGCTCGCCCCCAACATGAGCGTCGGGGTCAACGTCTGCTTCAAGATCCTGGAGGACGTGGCCAAGACCCTGGGGGACGACTTTGACGTGGAGATCGTGGAACTGCACCACAACAAGAAGAAGGATGCCCCGAGCGGCACCGCCGTCCGCATGGGCGAGGTGGTGGCCGAGGCCCTGGGCCGCGACTACAACAAGGTGGCCACCTACCACCGCGAAGGGATCTGCGGCGAGCGGACCAAGGAAGAGATCGGCATGCAGACCGTGCGCGGCGGCGACATCGTCGGCGAGCACACCGTCTACTTCATCGGCATGGGTGAGCGGATCGAGATCAGCCACCGGGCCATGACCCGCGACATGTTCTCCCGCGGCTCCGTCCGCGCCGCCAAGTGGGTGGTGGGAAAGGCGCCGGGGCTGTACGATATGCAGGATGTGCTGGGGTTGCGTTAGGGAAAGCCATGCTTTCGTCTGCGGACATCGAGCAACTGAAGGACCGCATCGCTGAGGCCATGAAGCCGGAAAAGATATTCCTTTTCGGCTCGTACGCCGAGGAGCGGGCGACCGCTGACAGCGATGTTGATCTGGTGGTGGTCATGGAGTCGGAATTGCCTCCCCATAAGCGGAACGTTGCCCTGAAGCGGCTCTTTCCGCGACGGACGTTCTCTCTGGATGCCTTTGTCTACACTCCGCGGGAATTCGCGAGGTACAAGGATATTCCCGGCACCATCGTCTATAACGCCACCCACTTCGGAAAGCTTCTCTATGGATGAGGTAACAGCTGAGATTGTACGGCAGTGGTTGCACAAGGCCGACCACGACCTCTTGAATATCAGCAACAACCTCGCATCTGCGATCGTTCCCACCGATACCGTCTGCTTTCATGCCCAACAGGCCATCGAAAAACTGTTCAAGGGGCTTTTGGTTGCCAACCGCCGCAATGTCACCAAGACCCACGATCTGGTCAAACTGCTGACCGGTGTGACCGACCTGGCTCCGAGCTTCTTTCTCACGAGGGGGAGTTGGAGGAGATATCCGAATATGGTGTAGCTGTCCGTTATCCGGACGACTAACGAGCCGACCATTGAAGAAGCCCGCCAGGCCTATGATACGGCCCTGTCAATTCACGCGATCATCGTGAGCAAGATTCAGTTCTGAATACATCGCACCAAGGAGAGACGACGTAATGGCAAAAATCAACGACCACTACCTGAAGCTGAAGGCCGGTTACCTCTTCCCCGAGATCGGCCGCCGGGTGCGGGCCTTCGCCGAGGCCAACCCGTCCGCCCGCGTGATTCGCCTCGGCATCGGCGACGTCACCCGCCCCCTGGCCCCGGCCGTCATCAAGGCGTTCCACGACGCCGTGGACGATCTCGCCACCACCGAGCACTTTGCCGGCTACGGCCCCGAGCAGGGGTATGACTGGCTCATCAACGCCATCATCGAGAAGTCCTACAAGCCCCTCGGCGTCGATCTCAAGACCGAGGAGATGTTCATCTCCGACGGCTCCAAGTGCGACTGCGCCAACATCCTCGACATCTTCGCCCTCGACAACGTGGTTGCCATCGGCGACCCGGTCTACCCAGTCTACAACGACACCAACGTCATGATCGGCCGCACCGGCGAGGCGGACGAAAAGGGGTACTACAAGGGGATCGTCTATCTCCCCTGCACCGAGGCGAACCACTTCATTCCGGCCCTCCCCACCGAGAAGGTGGACATCATCTACCTCTGCTTCCCCAACAATCCCACCGGCGCGGTGGCCACCAGGGCCGAGTTGAAGAAGTGGGTCGACTACGCCAACGCCAACGACGCGGTGATCTTCTTCGACGCCGCCTACGAGGCGTTCATCACCGATCCGGAAATCCCCCACTCCATCTACGAGATCGAAGGGGCCAAGAAGTGCGCCATCGAGTTCCGCTCCTTCTCCAAGACCGCCGGCTTCACCGGCGTCCGCTGCGGCCTCGTGGTCGTGCCGGAAGAGGTAACGGGTACCACCGCCACCGGCGAGCGGTACAGCTTCAACAAGCTCTGGCTGCGCCGCACCACCACCAAGTTCAACGGTGCCTCCTATCCGGTCCAGAAGGCCGCCGCCGCCGTCTACTCCGACGAGGGGTGGAAGCAGAACAAGGAGATCATCGACTACTACATGGAGAACGCCCGGATCATCCGCGAGGGCCTCGCGGCCGCCGGCCTCACCGTCTACGGCGGCGTCAACGCCCCCTACATCTGGCTCAAGACCCCCGGCGGCATGAGTTCCTGGGACTTCTTCGACAAGCTCCTCACCGAGTGCCACGTCGTCGGCACCCCCGGCTCCGGCTTCGGCCCGAGCGGCGAAGGGTACTTCCGGCTCTCGGCCTTCGGCCATCGCGAGAATGTGATCGAGGCGGTGGAGAGGATAAAGAAGAATCTGAAGTAGATTGCGATAGAAAGGGCGCCCTTTGCGGCGCCCTTTTTTTTTGACAACATGATAACGGGAACCGTTACCAACACCGAAACCGGCGAGACGTCCGACGTTCGGCACATGCTCTTCCCGAACGACTCTACCCTGCACTGCATCGCTCTTATCAACCGGATAGAGGTCTACCATTACGATGAAGACGACCGGTTCGAGATAATGGCGGCCTGCAAGGGGCTGGACTGCATCGGATTCGTTCATGACATGGAATTCGTCTGGCAGCCGGAGACCCCGCAGGAGAAGGATGATGTCTTGGCAACCATAGCCAGCGGCAACTATTACACTGCATCGGGACGATTCGGCGGCTACGTCGACGGGGTCATCTACCTGTACGATCCCGAGTGCAATAGCTTACCCGAAGGTGTCAGAGAAACGGTTGCCGAAGTATTCGAAGTCAACGGCAAGTAGGAATGACGATACACCCCCATTACCGTCCAGCGACATGGCAGGATCTATCCCAATTAGGATCAGGAGGAATTATGACAGATTCAACTCCAAACTCGTTTCCTTCAGAAGTCGCGGAAAAGCTCAAGAGTTACGTTTACCGGTTGATAGACCCTCGAAACGGAGAAACATTCTACGTCGGTAAAGGTAAAGGTGATCGCGTATTTTCCCATATACGGGGTGATCTGAACGGCGACGCCCTCAGCGACAAACTATCACGCATCAGAAATATTCAATTGGCGGGGTTTGAAGTTGCCCATGTGATTCATCGCCATGGAATGGACGATGATGCGGCATTCGAAGTCGAGGCGGCACTGATAGATGCGTACCCGGGCCTTACAAACATCGTGGGAGGAACCGGCAGCAGCGACTATGGGGTGATGCATGCACGAGAAATCATTAACCGATACAGCGCAGAACCGGCAAGGTTCGATCATAAAGCCCTCCTTATAAGTGTGAACCAGAGCGCAGCAGAGACCTCGCTGTACGAAGCAACGCGTTATGCCTGGAAAATAAACAAGTCGAAAGCCGAGCAGGCTGAAGTCATTCTACCTACACGACAAAGTCTCATCATCGGGGCATTCATTGCCGATCAATGGCTCGACGCCACTTCTGAAAACTTCCCTGGTCGTGAAAGCGTACCGGGGCGTTGTGGATTTATCGGGCATGAGGCAAACCAGGAGATCAGGAATCTCTATATTGGAAAACGCGTACCAGATGAATTTCGAAAGGCTGGAGCTGCTAACCCGATCAAGTATTCCTGGTAATCAGAGAGGAACGGGCAAATTCCGGGGACACGGGCTTGCGTGACATAACGCCGTTGACTAATAAACTTAATGCCACTAAAGTTTATTAGTGTTGCGCACTAAGAAACGATAGTTTCATTGCGTTACGCACTAGTAAACGAAAATGCCATTGCGTTTATCAGGAGATCACATGTTCAGCGAAGCTTCCCCGCGAGGCGGAAGGTTGGTGATGCAGCAGAAAGGGCCTGACGGCTACAGTGCTTTTATTCCCAATCCATTGCCGCCAGTGCCGCCGCTCAAGATCGACGACGAGATGAGCCGCCTAATGGAGCGGGCCAACCGCGCCCTGGGTCGACTGGACGGCTGCACCTATACCCTCCCCAATCCTGATCTCTTCCTCTACATGTACGTCCGCAAGGAGGCAGTCCTCAGCTCGCAGATCGAGGGGACTCAGGCATCCCTTGACGATCTGCTGGAGTTTGAGGGGGAGATCGAGGGGAAGAGCTCCCAGGACGACATCAACGAGGTATCTAATTACGTTGCCGCCATGAACTACGGCCTGGAGCGACTGCGGGAACTCCCTTTGAGTCTGCGCCTGATCAAGGAGATTCATGCCCGCCTGATGGCCGGCATCCGTGGTGGGCACAAGAATCCCGGGGAGTTCCGGACGACCCAGAACTGGATCGGCGGCACCATGCCAGGTAATGCCGCCTTTGTGCCACCGCCACCCCATGAAGTGCTGCCGTGTCTGGGCGAGATGGAGAAATTCCTCCACGATGAGACGGTTCCGCCGCTGCTCAAGGCGGGTCTCGCCCACGCCCAATTCGAAACCATTCACCCCTTCCTGGACGGTAACGGCCGTATGGGGCGGCTGTTGATTGCCTTTATCCTCTGTCACGACCAGGTACTGGAAAAACCCCTTCTCTACCTGAGCCTCTTCTTCAAGAAGCATCGTCAGGAGTATTACGAACGTCTTAACGCCGTCAGGCGTGATGGCGATTGGGAGGGGTGGATCAAGTATTACCTGCAGGGTGTCTACGAAATATCTAAGCAGGCTACCGACGCCGCCAAGGCGATCATGGACCTGATGGCCGCCGATCGACAAAAACTGGCCGAACTGGGGAAGGCGGCACCGACAGCCATGACGCTACTGGATATGCTCTATCGCAGCCCCTACGTGACCATCCCGTACGTGACGCGAGAACTTGGGATCAGCTCCCCGGCAGCAGGCAAGGCGGTGCGCAATCTGGTGTCCCTCGGTATTCTCAAGGAAGTGAGCGGCAAGAAGCGGGACCGGGTCTTTCTCCATGAGTCGTATCTGGCGATCATCAGGGAAGGGACGGAACTGTACGGCTAATTCATGCTCTTGCCATGGGACAGGATCGCGAGGCGGCCAAGCGGCTGACTTTTGGGCAAATTCCGGGGACATCCATATTTAATTCAAAAGGCGGCCAAAGGCGGCCTTTGCTGTTGTGCGTCAGGCATGGCGCGTGGCGCGTAAGCGCCATCCAATCGGTTGTGGTGATTGAATTGGAGACTTGGAGGTGCAAGTCCTCTTCGGACCCTGATGGTGGGAACCGATAGCCGGACGGCAAGGGTGTCCGTCGCGAGGCGGAATCTGAAGGAAGCCGCAGGCAAAGTCCCGGCCCGACGAACAGGAATCGCATATGAGGCAGCCACATCCGGGCGAGAAGGCAATTCTCTTCAAAGCCCGATAACCATCCGGGAGGGTGTGGCTGTAGATGCGGCGGGTATATGGGATGAAGGTCACGCGCATTACCTTGGGAGGTCTGTCAACCTGCCTTGTGCTACCGGCGTCGAGAGGCGTCGGTTGAATTTCGATGACGGCAGGAGCAGCAGAAGGCCGGGCCGAGACGCCCGGCGCCACCCCGGAGGGTAGTGGTCGGAAACCGCAAGAGTAGGGGGGAGGTGCGGCAAACGTCACGGGAAGGAAAGCGACTCGCTGGCCGGAAGCGGCAACGGGGCTGATGGAGAAGATCGTCAGTCGCGGCAACATGATGGCGGCATATGCACGAGTAGTGAGCAACAAGGGATCCGCCGGCGTGGACAACATGGCGGTAACGGCCCTGAAAGGTTACCTGCAAACGGAATGGCCCTTCATGAATCGCCGTGTACGGAACCGTACGCACGGTGTGTGGGAGGACGGCGGGGGTGACCCCGTCTCCTACCCGATTTTATATTGCAGCCGGTACCCGTTTCGTTCACAAATAGGAACCTATGAAGATTTGGATCGATGCCGATGCATGCCCGCGGGCTGTGAAAGAAATCCTTTTCCGGGCCTCGACCCGGCTGCAGGTGCCGCTCTGCCTGGTGGCCAACAAGAGCCTCGCCAAGCATGCCGGCCCGCTGGTGGAGAGCGTGGTGGTGGCCGGTGGCTTTGACGTGGCGGACGACTACATCGCCGAGCACGCAGCTCCGACTGACCTGGTTGTCACCGCCGACGTGCCGCTGGCCGCCCGGATCGTCGCCAAGGGGGGCGTGGCGCTCAACCCGCGCGGCGAACTGTACAGCGAGGAGTCCATCGGCGACCGGCTGGCCATGCGAGACCTGTTGAGCGAGCTGCGCGACACCGGTATAATCCAGGGGGGCGGCCCTGCACCGTTTAGCATGAGCGACCGCAACCGCTTTGCTTCGGCCCTGGACAGCCTCCTGCATCGTATGCTCCGGCGCTAGTCTGTTGCCACGTCTCGTTAACCCAGAAGAAGGCGGCCGTATGGCCGCCCTTTACTGTTTTGAAGCAAAAATTCAATTGCCCGATTGCTCGGCCTGTGGCATGATTTTAATATTCAATCAAGTACCTAAAGAGGTGCCAACATGAATACCATTCCCGCCCAAGAACTCAAACGACGCGGCATGGCTGCGGTGGATGATCTGATTGCCAAGGGTGACGTGCATGTCATCCGAAACAACCGGCCCGAGTACGTGGTACTGACCGAGGAGCGCTACCGGGAGCTGGTGGCCGAGGCAGAGGAGGCGTATGTGGCCCGGGTAAAGGCTTCACTGGAGGATGTGAAGGCCGGCCGCGTGAAGCGGGGGACTGCCGCCGACCTGATCAAAGAGCTGGGTCTGGATGACTGACCGTGTATACTCTTGTCTGGACATCCGGCTTTACCCGCGCGGCCGCAAAGTTCATCGAGCATCATCCCAAGCTGCGTGCCAAGTTCTCCGCGATTCTTCGTGACCTGGAACATGACCCGTTCCAGCCCCATCTCAAGTACCACCACCTGACCGGCAAACTGAAAGGGATTCAGGCGGTAAGCCTCACGCACAGCTACCGCATTACCCTGACGGTCATTATCACTGACCGGGAAATCATTCTCCTCGACATCGGCAGTCATGACGAGGTGTATCGGTAGACCATAGACGCCGTCAGACGGTCCTGCTTGCAGCGCTAATAAACGCAAATCACTTTCCGTTTCGTAAGTGTCTCGACTAATAAACGATACGGCCTTAAAGTTTATTAGCGTGCGTCTTGCTCTAAGGCATCAAACGGGGTCTTCCATGATGACAAGATGTTCGGTAATACGCAGGACGGCCGCTTGGCCACCTGTGCAGCTTCTTCTGAGAAGTACGGCACTACGCTTTCGGACGCACCGTTATTCAGCCATAATCGTTTCTGTCGAGCAGAGTGGAGGAAGTTTCCATGCACCAAGAACCGACGCCGGGGCTCTACCGGCACTACAAGGGGGGCGAGTACCGGGTGATCGGCACGGCCCGCCACAGCGAGACGGACGAGCTCATGGTGGTCTACCGCTGCCTCTACGACAACGATTCCCTCTGGGTACGGCCGCTGGCGATGTTTATGGAGATGGTGCTCGTGGACGGTGCCGAACTCCCCCGCTTCAGCCTTGTCGCCCCCGACCGTGCCGGCGGACCGGTCGCCACGGAGCTGATTGCCGGCCTCGGCCTGACACGCCATCCGGAGGGAGGGTGGTACCGGGAGACTTACCGGGCGGCCGGGACCATTCCCGGCAATCTCCTCCCGGAACAGGTTGCCGGCGAGCGCTCCTTTTCGACCGCGATCTACTTCCTGCTGGAACGGGGTGACATTTCGGCGCTGCACCGGATCAAGTCGGACGAGCTGTGGCATTTCCATGCCGGCGCTCCCCTGATCGTGCATGTCATCACCCCTGCGGGCGGTTGCTACTCCCTGACGCTGGGGAGCGATCCGGCGGCGGGTGAAACGTTCCAGGCGGTGGTGCCGGCGGGGTGCTGGTTCGGCGCCGAAACCACGGGAAATTACTCCCTGGTGGGGTGCACCGTAGCCCCCGGTTTCGACTTTGCCGATTTCGAGATGGGGAGCCGCTCCGACCTGCTCAGCCGGTTCCAGACCCATGCCGGCATCATCCGGCGGCTGACCCGGGACGGGGACTGAAGGGTCTTCCTTCCCGTGATCCTTTCATAGTGTTCATCTCTGGCGGTACATTCGACCTGTGGGAGGAACTGCAGGTATGATGCGGGAACGAATGAGAAGGGAGCACAGATGCACCAACATCATTTGAAATATCTAGCCGGCTATTCACCGCAGATCACGGCCCCGGTGGCGCAACTGGTGGCGGAAGACTGCGGATTATCGTTATAACGGAATCTTTATGACCAACTTCCTGCTCCCCACGCTATCTACCGACGCAGTTCCGGCACCGTCGACCATGCTCTCGGTGCTGAAGCTCTTCATCATTCCTGTCGGCGGCGGCATACCTGCCGGCGTGCTGCTCGCCCAGGCAAAGGGGCTGGCCTGGCCCGTCACCGCGCTGCTCTACCTGGTTTCGGATATCGCCCTGGCCGTTGCCTTTGAACCGATCCTGCGCCTGATGGCACTGGTATGCGGGAAAATTCCGTTTCTCGCCCGGTTCAGCGCCCTCCTCAAGACAGCTACTGCCCGCAGCGTCTCCCATTTCAGCGGGACCGGCGCCGGACCCCTTGCGCTCATCATGATTTCTTTCGGTGTCGATCCCATGACGGGGCGCGCCTCGGCACTGGCGGCCGGACATGGGTTCGTTGCCGGATGGGCATTCGCCATCGCCGGCGACATGCTCTACTTTGTCGTCATTGCGCTCACCACCCTCCGCCTGAATACCTATTTTCGAGACCCCAACACGACGATGACCATCGTCCTCGGGGCGATGGTCATCGTACCCGTGCTGATCCGTCGAATTCGCTCAAGACGGGTGCTCTGCCAAAGGATCTAGGGGCCACCTGTACGTCCGCAAGGAGGCAGTTCTCAGCTCCCAGATCGAGGGGACCCAGGCTTCTCTGGCGGACCTGCTGGAATATGAGGGAGAGATCGAGGGTAGGAGCTCCCCGGATGACGTCGCCGAGGTAACCCATGGGCTGGGCGCCGGCTTCATCTCGCTGCTTCGTCGATGTGCCGGTGCCGCAAAAAGAGATACACCAGCGGCGGCAGAACGAGAAGGTAGGCAATGCCGAGGAGCCGGAAGGTGTTCCCCACGCCGGAGGCATCGGCATGCCGCCCCACCAGCGGGCCGGTGCAGGCGAACAGGAGCCGGAAGCAGAGGGACTGCAGCGACAGCATCCCGGCCCGGCTGGCCGAGGGGATCTCGGTCTGGACCACGTGGAGGAGGAACGGCCCCCGCATCCCCCGCATGGCCGTGAGCAGGTAGTAGAAGAGAAAGCCCCACGCCCCCGCCGTCCACCCCAGCCCCAGGTAGCCCCCCCAGACCAGCAGCATCAGGAGCAGGAGCATCCACCGGTCCCCCAGGCGGTCCCGCACCCGGTGGCTCACCACGGCGAACAGGGCGACGACCAGGTTGGCCCCGGCCCAGACCGGGCCGAAGGAGGCGAGCGGCACGCCGCTGTCGCGCATGTAGGGCTGGATCAGCCAGACCGGGTAGAAGGAGGAGAGCCCGAGCGCGATGCTGAGGAGGATGGTGACGCGCAGGCGCCGGTTCTCGATGAAGACGTAGCGGGCCGCGGCCAGTGCCTCTTTCAGGTGCCTGCCGCTGTGTCGACGCTCGCGTGGCGGTTCCGTCAACCCTGCCGTGACGAGCAGCGCCAGCACCCAGACCCCCACCTGGAGGATGAAGGGTAGGAGGGGATAGCGGGCGTAGAGGACGCCGGCGAAGAGCGCCCCGGCGGCCTCGCCGGTCTGGCCGAAGAAGGTGGAGCGCCCTTCGCAGCGGGCGTAGGCTCCTTCCTCCCCGTTGCCCTTGAGGGATTCGTAGAGGAGCGCGCTGTCGGTGCCGCTGATGAACGAGGTGGAGATGCCGAGGAGAATCTCGGCGACGAGGACGCCCTGAAACGATGAGGCTACGGTGTAGACTCCCCATCCCGCTATGCCGAGAAGCGCCGCCGCGGTCAGGGCCGGCCGGTAGCCGATCCGGTCGCTGATATAGCCGGAGGGGTATTCCATCACCGCCATGGCCACGGCGAAGATGCTCTGCAGGAGAAGGATCTGGGACAGGCTCAGCCCGATGTGCTCCTTCCAGAACAGGGTGATGACCGCCATGGGGAAGAGGGTCATCTGCAGGAAGGAGAAGGCGTAGAGCAGGGGGATGTTGCGCTTCATGGCCGTGCCGGGCGTTCGCATTGTCACAGCATAACCTGCAAGGCAACTAAACGGTACGGTTTTGTCGACTATTCCACGACCGGATCGACATCGAGCTGTTCATCGTGGCGCGCCGTTCCGGGTAAACCCCTCTTTCCGCGGGAGGCACCATTGAAGGCTGTAAGGTGGCTGGCAACAATCATCCTTGGCGGCATCGCCCTCTATGTCATCTCCATCGGCATCGCCCTCTACCGCCTCCCGCCGGTGGCAGCGCTTGCCGACCGCAGGGCGAACCTGACCATCCAGGTGAAGGACTGGCGGGGTAAGCTCCATCCTTTTGTCGTCGGACCGCAGAACCCCTGGTGGACCCCGTCGGAAAGCATCCCCACGGAGATGAAGTGGGCGGTCATCGTGGCGGAAGACGCCAACTTCTACCGGCATGAGGGGATCGATGTCAAAGCGCTCAAGAACGCCATCAAGTATGACCTGGAGAAAAAGCGCTTCGCCCGCGGCGCCTCTACCATCACCCAGCAGACGGCGAAAAACCTCTTCCTCACCAGGGACAAGACCATTACCCGCAAGATCAAGGAGATCTACCTCGCCAGGCGGCTGGAGCAGGAGCTGACCAAGGGGCGGATCATCGAACTCTATCTTAACATCGTTGAGCTGGGACCGATGGTGTACGGCATCGGCCACGGCTCCCGCTACTACTTCGATAAGCCGGCCAGCGCCCTCACGCCCCGGGAATGCGCCTTCCTCGCCGCCATGCTTCCCGGTCCCCGGAAGGTCTACAATCCGTACCGCCACCTGGACCGGGTGCTGAAGCGCTCCGACATGATCCTCGGGCAGCTGCGGCAGAAGGGGGTGCTGACCGAGGCGGAGTACCGCCAGGCCCTGGCGGAAATTCCCAACATCGGCGGCATGCAGAAGAAGGTGGACCAGAGTTTCGCGGCCAAGGCGCGGCGCTTCTTCAGGGACCTGTTCGGGGTTTTCCGGTGAGCCACACGCTGGAATGCCAGGGAATTCCAGCATAAGGAGATCATCCGGTGAACCGCCTCTACGGGGCGGACGGCTGGCGAAGCGACTGGCTGGTGCTCGGCCTGCTCTGTCTGCTCGTTGCCGCGGGTGCGGCGCTTTTTCTGCGCAATCATCCCGCCGAGGTGGGGCTCGAACCGCTCGGCCGGCCGCTCCCTCCCTCCGACGAGCAGTTCGTCAGCCGTGAGCGCCGGGGGGATGGGGTGATCCTCCTGCGCCTCGGTCTCCTCTATCTGGTCTTCGGTGCCACCTTCATGGTATTCGGCACCTTCATCGTGACGACGATGGTCGGGGAGTACGGCTTCAGCGAGGCAAAAGCGGGGTTCTACTGGTCGTGGGTCGGTCTGTTCAGCATGTTCTCCGGGGTCGGGTTCGGCGCCCTGTCCGACCGGATCGGGCGCAAGTGGGGACTGGCGCTGGTCTTTGCGGTGCAGACCGCCGCCTATCTGCTCGCCGGCCTGAAACCGGGCGGCTCCCTGCTGCTGAGTGCCTCGATTGTCCTGTACGGGGTGGCGGTGTTCGCCATCCCCGCCATCATGGCGGCGGCAGTGGGCGACTATCTGGGGCTCTCCCGCGCCGCCACCTCCTTTGCCACGATCACGCTGTTTTTCGCCTTCGGCCAGTCCGTTGGCCCCGCCATGGCGGGGGTGATAGCCAAGGCAACCGGTACGTTCCGCTACGCCTACCTCCTTGCGGCGGCGCTGACCGTAGCGGCAGCCTTCCTTGCCGCCGGTCTGCCGGCGCCGCGTAAAGATAATTGAGGCGAATTGCCAGATCGGTCAGTCTTTGCGTTCCCGGCCACGCTCCTCCTCCTTTTTCCTCTTCTCCCCATGCTCCCGGCCCCGCTCGGGCTCCTGGGACCTACCCCTCTCCCGCATTCCTTCTTCCCTGCCGTGGGGCCTTGGCGCCGGCTCTTCCCTCTGCTCCCGCAATGCCGGTCCCCGCTCCCGGGGAGAAGGCTGGCGAGCCGGCGCCGGGCGTGGGCCGGCCGGACCTTCCTGCCGGAAGTGCCGGTGGACCGCCCTGTCGCGCGGTTGGTAACGATAATGCTGGCGGCGGAGTTGCTGCTGCTCCTCTACCTGTGGATACCGGTCTCCCGAATATCGCCGCTGGTAGACGGGGAGTGGGGCGCGGTGCGGAGTAGAGCCACGCTTCCACTTGTCCCATCCTCTTCGATGATGCTCCCATTCGCGGCCCCAGTGCTGGCCCCAGTGGGGGGGCGCATCCCGTCGCCATCCGCGAAAGTAAGGAGGGGGATACCGGTAGTAGCGCACGGGGATACGCAGGATGAACAGCGGCACCACGTCGGGCTCCACAAGCCACCAGGGGCCATTGTACCAGTAGCTCGCGTACCAGCCGTCGTCCAGGAAGACCCAATACATGCCGTCGTAGAAGAAGTAGTTGGCATCCACCCGGGGAGCGTAATAGACCGGGTAGCCCGGCACCGGCACGAGTTCCGGGAACAGCGGCAGGTTGATCCCGATGTGCACGTTGGGCAGCCCGATCCCGATGCTCACCTGGGCCGAGACCGAAGTCACCGAGCAGCACAGCAGCATCCACAGTGCAACGACTCCGTAGCGCATTTTCCGCATGTTGTCCTCCTTTTGCGATAAGCGGGGCCGGCTGAAAAGCCGGTCTCGGGATGCAACTTTGCCGGCGTTCATGCATCATTTTGAGCACGTCAAAGTTTATCCCACGCTGCCGACCTGTCAATCTGGGCACGTGCTCAACACACGGATGAGGTTGCGGGGGACGCCTCTGCCGTTTTCTGCTATAGTTGCTCCATACGGATTCGAAAACTCCGAAGGAAAGGAGCATTACGGTGCCGGTCTGCCTGCGTCTGATAATTGTCATTGCTGCGCTGGGAATGCTCGTCGGCTGCAGCAAGTTGACGATGGAGAACTACAGAAAAATCAAGGTGGGGATTGAGTATGGGGAGGTGGTCAAGATTCTCGGCAAGCCAGACAGCTGTTCGGAGGCGCTGTTCGTAAGGAGCTGCGTCTGGGGGAACGAGCAGAAGAACATTACGATAAACTTTGTGAACGACAAGGTGATGCTGTTCACCAGCAAAAACATCAACTGACCGCAGTAGTGTCCGGGAGATTCATCCTTATGTGAAAGGCGGCCGAGCGACCGCCTTTGCCGTTTTCCCGCCTCGCACGCCGCCGGTTTGCGGTAGGCCGGGTTTCCCGTTCAGGACGTAACGGCTTTCAGCCGCTTCAGGATGTCGCCGAGTACGGCCTCCTGCTCCTTCAGTTCCGCATGCCATTGCCGGTGGTCGGTTGCGACCCTCTCCGTTGTCAGGTCGGGGATATACGATTCAAGCACCCTGACAAGTGTTGCCGCTTCTCTTTCGCTCAGTTCAAAGGTTGCCATGGTGAACCTCCTTCCCGGTTTCCTGCCGCAGACTTCCCTCTCTCTTTCCCGGAGCATCGCCACCGGCCGCGGCTCTTTCCTTAAATGTTAGAACCAACCGGTACCCTGGTCAAGAAGCCGGAAAGAGTTCAGGCGGCCTCCTTGCCGACCGGGAGATTCGTTATATACTTAAGATTTATAGGATGTCCTGGGGCGGGAAGACGGGAACAGGGCGGGGGGGGCCTGGAAGAATCTCGACCACCCAGGAGGGGACGAATCTCAGGGAAAGGAGAACATCATGACAAAGGTAATGACGACCATCACCGAATGCGACGTAACAGACTGTGCCTACAACAAACACAACTCGTGTCATACCCTGGCGATCACGGTCGGCGGTCCGGAGGCCTGTCCGAGCTGCGATACCTACGTGGTCAGCAGGGAGACGGGAGGGATTCCCGATACGAGGGGCGGGGTTGGGGCCTGCAAGGTCGCGAGTTGCATGCACAACGAGTCCCTCGAATGCTCCGCCAGCAGGGTAACCATCGGATGGCACGAGGGGCACGCCGACTGCAAGACCTTTCATTCACGGTAGACGGGCACTCCCCCGTCGAAGCCCCGTAACCCGCCCCCGAGCCCCCCTGCCCGAAGTTACGGCCCAGGAGTCTGTCGGACTCAGCCTAAGTCCGACAGACTCCTAAATCGACAAAAAGGCATCGGGGGCGAGGCTTGTGGCGAGCATCACCATGTTGATATCCCGGTGTTCCCGCCACGTTTCGGCCTCCCGGTTCTTTCCCTCCAGCCAGAGCGCCTCGATCTGTGTCCCCGAAGGCCCCCGTGTCTGTCAGCTGCGCAATCCTCCAGGCATCGCACGGCAGGCCGCCTCCCCGGGTTGGGTGCGGTTCCCCCGCCCAGGTTATTTCCGGTAGCTGATCCGGTAGATGGCGCCTGCTTTGTCGTCCGACACGAGGAGACTGCCGTCGGGCATTACCTGCAGATCGACCGGTCTTCCCCTCACCGTGCCGTCGCGCAGCCACCCCTCGGCAAAGGTCTCGTAGGAGAGGGCCCGGTTTCCCCTGAGGCGGACCAGGGTGATGCGGTAGCCGATCCGTTCGCTCCGGTTCCAGGAGCCGTGCTCGGCGATGAAGATCTGGTTGCGGTAGCCTTCGGGAAACATGGTGCCGGTGTAGAAACGCATGCCGAGTGCCGCCACGTGGGGACCCAGTTCCATCTCCGGCGGGACGAAGTCGCTCCGGGGGTGTTTCGTGCCGTACGCCGGGTCGGGGATGTCGCGGCCGTGCCAGTAGGGAAAACCGAAATGGAGGCCGGCCCGCGGGGCACGGTTGAGCTCGTCTGGGGGCAAGTCGTCCCCCATCCAGTCACGGCCGTTGTCGGTGAACCAGAGCTCGCCGGTCCTGGGATGCCAGTCGAAACCGACCGTGTTGCGCACCCCCCTGGCGAAGATCTCCAGGTGGCTTCCGTCCGGGTCCATCCGCATGATCGTGGCGAAGCGCGGGTTCTTCTCCTCGCAGACGTTGCAGGGTGCCCCCACCGGCACGTAAAGCCTGCCGTCGGGGCCGAAGCGGATGAACTTCCAGCCGTGGTGGGTCTTGTCCGGAAAGGAGGCGTTGACCGTTACCGGCCGGGGAGGATTCTTCAGGCGCGCCTCGATGTTGTCGTACCGCAGCACCCGGCTGACCTCGGCCACGTAGAGGGAGCCGTTGCGGAAGGCGACGCCGTTGGGCATCTGCAGGCCGCTGGCGATGGTGATGACCTCGTCGGCCACGTGGTCGCCATTGCGGTCGACGACGGCATAGACCTTCCCCGCGTCCCGGGTGCCGACGAAGAGGGTTCCCCTGGCGCCAAGGGTCATGGAGCGGGCGCCCGGCACCTTGCCGGCGTAGACGGCGATGCTGAAGCCGGGGGGGAGCGTTATGCCGGCCGGCAGCGGCCGGGCGGCGCTGCAGCTTGCAGCGGTCGCGAGGAAGAGGAGCTGGGGCAGGATCCAACGAAATCTGAAAGGGCGCATGGGAACCTCCCGTGCCGGTACATTCGTTTTCATTGTACCACGGTGTGCCGATCCGCAAGGCGGCCCGGCAATCCTGAATTCGACAGCCGGCCGGGGTCTGCTCCGCTCGGAACGCCCTCTTTCTGCTGCTCCAGGTTCATTGCGCGGCAGGGAGGTATAATAGAAAAAATGACGGAACTCCACGGAAAGGAAAGGGTGATCAGCATGAAAGCGATACGCATCCATGAATTCGGTCCTCCCGAGGTAATGCGGCTGGAAGAGGTGCCCGCTCCGACCCCCGGCCCGGGGGAGGTGGTGGTCAGGCTCCACGCCGCCGGCGTGAACCCGGTCGACACCTATATCCGCTCGGGCCAGTATCTCCCCGCCCTGAAGCTCCCCTACACCCCCGGCCTCGACGGCGCCGGTGTCATCACCGCCGTCGGTCCCGAGGTGAGGCACCGGCAGGTGGGACAGCGGGTCTACGTCGCCCGCTCCCTCTCCGGCACCTACGCCGAAGAGGCGCTCTGCAAGGAATTCCAGACCCATCCGCTGCCGGAGAAGATCGGCTACGGCCAGGGGGCGGCCATCGGCGTTCCTTACGGCGCCGCGTTCCGGGCCCTGTTCCAGCGGGCCCGCGCGGTGGCGGGGGATACGGTCCTGGTCCACGGCGCCAGCGGCGGCGTGGGGCTCGCCGCGGTGCAGCTCGCCCGGGCCGCCGGCCTGCGGGTGATCGGCACTGCCGGTACGGAAGAGGGGAGGAGGCTGGTCCTGGCCCAGGGGGGGCACCACGTCCTGGACCACCGGAAGGAGGGGTATCTGGACGAAATCCGGGAGCTCACCTGCGACAGGGGGGTGGACGTGGTCCTGGAGATGCTCGCCAATGTGAACCTGGACCGTGACCTCGGGGTGCTGGCGAAGGGGGGACGGGTGGTGGTGATCGGCAGCCGCGGCCGGGTCGAAATCGACCCGCGGGCCCTCTTCAAGGGGGAAGCCTCGATCCTCGGCATGACCCTCTTCAACGCCACCGACCGGGAACTGGCCAGCATGCACGCCGCCTTCGTGGAGGGGTTGACGAACGGGACGCTGCGGCCGGTGGTGAGCAGGGAGCTGCCGCTGGCCGAGGCGGCCGCGGCCCACCACGCGGTGATGGAAACGAGCACCCTCGGCAAGATCGTCCTGCTCCCCTAGGGGTAGCGGGACGCGATGCAAACGGAGAAGGGCGGTCCATGGGCCGCCCTTCTCCGTTCCTGGCCAGGAATCGTGACGCCGGATCAGCGCCCTGGAATGGTGATGCAGAGGCACTCCCCCTCGGCAAAGAGCGTCTCGCCGCGGAAAAGCCGCCCGTGGACCATCACCTTGCGCCCCTCGGCGGAGATCACCCGGCTCTCCAGGGTCACCACCGTCTCCAGGGGGAGCATGGCGCGGAAACTGACGTTCAGGTTGCCGACCACGATGGGGTAGCCGGCCGCCCAGGCGGCGAGCCCCAGGGCCTCGTCCATGACCGCCGCCACGGCGCCGCCGTGGGCGTGGCCCGGGGGGCCGCCGGTCTCTGGGCCGAACCAGATCCGCGCATGGAGATGCTTTTCGCCGTCGCGGTAGTAGCGGACCCGGAAGCGGTTGCCGGCGGGGTCGCCGGAGACGAAGCGGAGCGATTCGCCGACCAGCGACGGCGCATCGAAGGGGATCCAACTGGCCTCGCCACTGAGGTCGACGGAAGGGGGGGATACGTCTTCTGTTGCTGCGTTTGCCACGGTGCTTCTCCTCGTGCATGGGATCGGGACGTTGCTTCCCGTTTACGAAAGCGGTAGAAGTAGGTCGCTTACCATACCACATTCCGGACCCGGAGGGGACCGGAAAACTTCAGGGGGCGTTACGTCCCCCCCTGCACCAGCGCCCTCCGCTCTTCCTCGGAGAGGGAAGCGACGTACTCCATCATGCCGCGCAGGGTGTTGCCGAGAAAATAGCGCTCCCGGGCCCGGATGTCCCCGGGGAGGAGGGAGACGGTGCGGTACCGTTCGTCCCGTTCCAGGAGCCAGGCGACCAGCGCCTCCTCCCGCCGCGACGGCTCTACGGTTGCGGTCTCCGCCACCCCCCTGACCCAGAGGAGCAGTTGACGGCGGGCGATCTGCAGGTGGTCGAGGGGGGTATCCACCATCCCGTAGTGGGCGAAGACCAGGTGGCGGGGGGCCAGGGCGATCATCCGGTCGAGGGAGTCCAGCGCCACCTCCAGGACGAACCGGGGCGGGGTGGCGGGGCGCATGAAGATCTCGCCGGGGACGTCGCACCGCACGCCGGCCACCTCCCCGCCGAAGAGGAGGTCGTCCAGGAGATAGCAGCAGTGGTGCTGGGCGTGGCCGGGGGTGAGGAAGACGCGCACCCCCGCCGGGCCGACGGTCTCCTCGAAACGGATCCGCTCCGCCGGAACCGGGACGATCTCGCCGTAGGCGTCCGCCAGTGCTCCGAGTACCTTGCGGGACCCTTCCCAGAGCTTCGCCGGCGCCACTAGGTGGCGGATCCCCTCGGGATGGCAGATGACCGTCGCCCCGGGAAACTCCTTGAGGAGCGCCCCGGTCCCGCCGGCATGGTCGATGTGGATGTGGGTGAGGAGGATGTGGTCGATCCGCTCCACGCCCAGCCGCTGCAGCTCCCCGCGGAGGCGGGGGATGGTGGAGAGGGGGCCGGGGTCCACGAGGAGGGTGAAGCCGTCCCCCCGGTAGAGCCAGGAGCTGATGAACTTCCGGAACCCTTCGAGGGGAGGAAGATCGAGATCGATGCAGGTGAGGGCGGCGAGGTCCATGGTGTCCCCTTGTGTCGCGGGCGAGGTTGATTTTCTGTTCGGCTGGCCCGGTTCCGATTGTCGCGCGGAGAGCCGCTGGTTGTCAACACGGAGATATGCCGGCTCCCCCCGGCGCTCCTGTTGCTGGAGGGTGCACGTTGGAACGGACTCTCCCCGATCGTAAGCGGCAAAGCCCCTTGCCGGAGTTTCGCGCATCCCTCATAATGCGGGACATGCTCCTCATCCATCCCCCCATCGCCAAGCCGTGCGAACCGCCGGCCGGTATCGCCCGGCTGGCCGGCGCGCTGCACGCCCATGGCGTGCCGTGCCGGCTGCTGGACGCGAACCTGGAGGGACTCCTCTGGCTGCTGGAGCAGCCGCCGGCAGCCGACGACACATGGAGCCGCCGGGCGCTGAAGAACCGCCCCCACCATCTCGCCGCCCTGCGGGAGCCGGCCACCTACCGCTCGCCGGCCCGCTACGCCCGGGCGGTCAGCGATCTGAACCGCCTCCTCGCCGTCGCCGGGCGGGAATGGGGAGCGGTTGCGGGGCTGGCGGACTATCAGCAACCACGCTTCTCCCCCCTCTCCAGCGCCGATCTCCTCGCCGCGGCGGAGCACCCCGACCAGAACCCCTTCCATCCCTGGTTCAGCCGGCGCCTGCCGGAGCTGCTGGAGGGCGTCGCCACCGTCGGCTTTTCCCTCAACTACCTGAGTCAGGCGGTCTGCACCTTCGCCATGGTCGGCTGGCTCCGGCAGCGGTTTCCGGGGGTGACGGTGGTGCTGGGGGGCGGGCTGGTGACCTCGTGGTTGCGGCGTCCCGGCTGGCGGAATCCCTTCGGCGGACTCGTGGACCACATGATCGCCGGACCCGGGGAAGAACCCCTGCTGGCGCTCCTCGGCGCCGGAGAGGGCCAACGGCAGCCGGCGCTCCCCGACTATGATCTTCTGCCGCTTGGTGACTACCTCTCCCCGGGCCTCATCCTCCCTTACAGTGCTGCCGGCGGCTGCTGGTGGAATCACTGCTCCTTCTGCCCCGAACGGGCCGAGGGGAATCCCTACCGTCCCGCGCCGGTCTCCCAAGCCCTTTCTGAATTGCGGGGACTGACGGAGAAACACCGGCCGGTCCTGCTTCATCTTCTCGACAACGCCGTCAGCCCGGCGCTTCTGCAGGCCCTGGTCGACGATCCTCCCGGCGTGCCGTGGTACGGCTTTGCCCGGTTCGACGGGCATCTGGCCGAACCCGGATTCTGCCAGGCGCTGCGCCGCTCGGGGTGCATCATGCTCAAGCTGGGACTGGAGTCGGGGGACCAGGGGGTGCTCGACCGCCTCCACAA
Organism: Geobacter sp.; assembly: GCF_027327745.1. Taxonomy (GTDB): domain Bacteria; phylum Desulfobacterota; class Desulfuromonadia; order Geobacterales; family Geobacteraceae; genus Geobacter. Next base: position 56,616 of record NZ_DAHVYG010000009.1, on the reverse strand, counting down.
GGGGATCGATCTGGGGACCGCCTCCCGGGTCCTGGAAAACCTGCGCCGGGCAGGGATCGCCGTCTACTGCTATCTCCTCTTCGGTACCCCGGCGGAAGACGAAGCGGCGGCGCGGCGGACGCTGGAGTTCGTCGTCCGCCACCACGAGGCGGTCGGGTTTCTCAACCTGGCGGTGTTCAACATGCCCGCCTGGGGCGAAGAGGCCGGGGAGTACGGCACCGAGCCGTTTTACGAGGGGGACCTCACCCTCTACACCGCCTTCCGGCACCCCCGGGGGTGGGATCGTCACCGGGTGCGGTGCTTCCTGGACCGGGAATTCTCCCGCCACCCGGCGGTGGCGGCGATCCTGCGCCGCGACCCGCCGCTCTTCACCTCCAACCACGCACCGTTTTTTACCGGAAGGTGAGCCGGTAGTCGCAGAATCGGAGCGAACTGGAACTCCTCCTACCGCCGAATCCCGGGGGAATCCCTTGGTTCCTGAACCCATTGGTGGTATGGTGGTACCCATGACCGAGAGCACCCACCCTTTCAGTACCCTTACCCCCGCCTTCATCATGGATGCCGTGGAGAGCCAGGGATTCGTCTGCGACTGCCGCACCCTGGCCCTGAACAGCTACGAGAACCGGGTCTACCAGGTGGGGATCGAGGAGGGAGAGCCACTCATCGCCAAGTTCTATCGCCCGGGGCGCTGGAGCGACGCCCAGATCGTCGAGGAGCACGATTTCTGCAACGAGCTGGCCGAGCACGAGCTGCCGGTGGTGGCCCCCTGGCGCAACGCCTTCGGGGAGAGCCTTTTCCGTCACGGGGGGTTTCGCTTCGCCCTCTACCCGCGCCAGGGGGGGCACGCCCCGGAGTTCGACAACCTGGACAACCTCCTGATCCTCGGCCGGATGCTCGGCCGGATCCACCGGATCGGCGCCGTCCATCCCTTTGCGCAGCGACCCGTCCTCGACAGTCGCAGCTTCGGCCACGAGAGCGTCGCCCTGATCCGCGACCGCTTCATCCCCGACGAGCTGCGGGCAAGCTACACGGCGGTGACCGACCGGCTGCTGGAGGCCATCGACGCCGCCGTGGCCGAAGCCGGTCCGGTCCGCCTCATCCGGACCCATGGTGACTGCCACAGCGGCAACATCCTCTGGCGGGACGACGCCCCCTACTTCGTCGATTTCGACGATGCCCGCACGGCGCCGGCGGTGCAGGACCTCTGGATGATGCTCTCCGGCGACCGCCCCCGCCGCATCGCCCAGCTCGAACGGCTTCTGGAGGGGTACACCGAGTTCAACGACTTCGACTCCCGGGAGCTTCGGCTGGTGGAGCCCCTGCGCGCCCTGCGGCTGCTCCACTACGCCGCCTGGCTCGCCACCCGCTGGGAAGATCCCGTTTTCCCCCGCACCTTCCCGTGGTTCAACACTCCCCGCTACTGGAACGAGCAGATCATCGAGCTGCGCGAGCAGTTGGCGGCACTGGCGGAGCCCCCCCTGGAACTCCCCTGATCCCCGCCGGCCACGGGCTGTGCGGGGGCCGTTGTGGAGCCTGGGGTTTTGTGGTACAAATGAACAGTTTTGGCTGAAGGAAGGCCCCTTCGGCCGTCGAATCCGGGAACCAAAGAGAGGAAGCGAGTCAAGATGAAACTGCTGGACGGAAAGAAATGCGCCCAGAGCCTGGTTGCCGACATTGCCAAGAAGGTGGCGGGGTATGTCGACTCCGGCCTGCGGCAGCCCCACATGACCATCATCCTGGTGGGCGAGCATGCGCCGAGCGAGTCGTACGTCAAGTCGAAGATCACCTCGTGCGGCAGCGCCGGATTCGAGAGCACCCTGATCCGCTTCCCGGAGACCGTCACCGAACAGGAGCTCCTGGCGAAGATTGCCGAGGTCAACGCCGACCAGACCACCGACGGGCTCATCGTCCAGTTGCCGCTGCCGAAGCACATCAACCAGCAGCACATCATCAACGCCATCGACCCCGAGAAGGACATCGACGGCTTCCACCCGATGAACTTCGGTCGCATGACCCTGGGGCAGAAGGCGTTCCGGCCGGCGACCGCCTACGGCATCTGCAAGCTGCTCCAGTTCTACGAGATCCCGACCCGCGGCAAGCACTGCGTGGTCATCGGCCGGTCGAACATCGTCGGCAAGCCGATCTCGATCATGCTCTCCAACGATTTCGAGATCGGCAACGCCACCGTTACCCTGACTCACATCGAGACGCCGCGGGAACTGCTGCTGGACGAGACGCGCCGCGCCGACATCGTGATCGTCGCCGTCGGGATTCCCGGCTTCGTCACCGAGGACATGGTGAAGGAGGGGGTGGTTCTGATCGACGTGGGGATCAACCGCCTGGCGGACGGAAGGATCGTGGGGGATGCGGATTTCGAGAGGGTGAAGGAGAAGTGCTCGTGGATCACGCCGGTCCCGGGGGGGGTCGGCCGGATGACGGTGGCCGCCCTGATGCTCAATACCCTCATGGCCTACCAGAACAATTTCAACCTGGCCTGACCGGAGGGACGGGAACAGGGTGACAAACCATCTGCCGTAGTGCGTGGCAAGGGGGCGACGTGGCTAGCGGAGAGAGATCGGACGTCCAACCGGGCCGTTCCCGGTCTGCCTGCGGGAACGTATTCGACGCCATCGGACATCCGGCGGTGATCTTCGATCCGGAGCACGGCATCGTTGCCGCCAACCGGGCGGTGGAGAAGGCCGCCGGCCTCACCGAGGCGGAGATGCTCGGCAGGAAGTGCTACGAAATCTTCCATGGCAAAGGGGTCACGGCCCCTCCCGCGGGGTGCCCCATGGAGCGGCTCCTGGCCTCGAACCGGATGGAAACGGTGGAGATGGAGATGGAGGCGTTCGGCGGCATCTACCTCGTGTCGTGCACGCCGGTCTTCGACGAGGCGGGGCGCCTGGACAAGGTCATCCACATCTCCACCGACATCACCGACCGCAAGCGGGCGGAGCAGGCGCTACGGGAGAGCGAGGAGCGCTACCGGATCGTGGCCGACTACTCCGCGGACTGGGATTTCTGGCTCGCTCCCGACGGCGGCCTCCTCTACGTCTCCCTTGCCTGCCGCGACATCACCGGCTACAGCCGGGAGGAGTTCCATGCCGACCCGGCACTGAACATGCGGATTATTCACCCCGATGATCGCCCGCTGATCGAGCGGCATAACGAAGAGGCGCTCCGGAGCGTGTATCCCCTCTCCCTGGAGTTTCGGATCGTCACCAGGGAGGGGGAGGTCCGGTGGGTCACCCATGTCTGCCAGCCGGTCTTCGACAGCGGGGGGGAGTTCCGCGGGCGCCGCGCCAGCAACCGGGATATCACCGACCTCAAACGGGTCGAGGCGGAAAACCGCAGGCTCAATGCCGAGCTGGAACGGCGCGTCGCCGAACGGACCGCCCAGCTGGAGGCCGCCAACCGCGAGCTCGAATCGTTCAGCTACTCGGTTTCCCATGATCTGCGGGCCCCCTTGCGCCACGTGACGGGGTTCACGAACATCCTCCTGGAGGATTGCGGGGAACAGCTCGACGAAACGGGGCTGGATTGCCTGATGAGGGTCGCCCGCGCCACCCGGCGGATGGAGGAGTTGATCGACGCCCTCCTGAACCTGTCACGCTACACGCGGAAGGAGATGGCGTTCGAGCCGGTCGACCTGAGCGCCATGGCACGGGAGATTGCGGCAGAGCTGGCGAAGGCGGATCCGGCGCGTACCGTGATGTTCGCGATCCGGGAGGGACTCACGGTGCACGGCGACGCCGGCCTCCTGCGGGTTGTCATGGAGAACCTCCTCGGCAACGCCTGGAAATACACCGGGAGGGTGGCGGAGGCGACGATCGAGTTCGGCCGGGAGGAACGGGCCGGGAAGGTTGTCTATTTCGTCCGGGACAACGGCGCCGGTTTCGACATGGCCTATGCCGGCAAGCTCTTCAGTGCCTTCCAGCGCCTGCACGGCAGCGACGAGTTCGAGGGGACCGGCATCGGCCTCGCCACCGTGCGCCGCATCATCGGCCGCCACGGCGGAGAGGTCTGGGCCGATGCCGCGCCGGAACGGGGGGCGACCTTCTCCTTTACCCTCCCCCACGGCAGTGCTCCCCGAGAGGACGCCGGCCGGCCGCGATGAAGAAGGGGCAGGTCACGGAGCGTTTGTCTCTCGCTGTCGCTTCCGGCGCCGCCAGCGGCCCCGGAGGGCAAAAAATCCGCCAATGGCGGCCAGAAGCCAGATGGTGGCGGTGACTGCGATCTCGCTTGTCGTCATGGGATTTCTCTCCGAAGTGGATGGTTTTGCGGAGAGTATAGCAGGGAAGGCGCCGGCATGCCTTGATGCAGGTCAAGGACGGCGCACGGGGGATGTCTGAAAATGAAAGGCCCGCCATGATGGCGGGCCTCGCTGCTTGATGAATCCGTTCTCCCCGTTTCACGGGTCATTCCGGCGCGCACTTTCCGCCGGTGGGGTACTGACTAAGGTTGTGGTCGGGACAGGCATCCCCGATGCGTCCATCCTCCTTGTGTTTGTCAGTCTGTTGCAGGTAGCGCTACCTGACTACACTATACCCCCCCGGATCGCGGATGCACAGTCTGGTATTAAAAAAATATCCGGGTATAATGGAAAAGTTGCCCGAAAGGCGGTGAGCGATCACCGCCTTTTTTCGTGGGGGCGATTCACCCGCGTCACCCGAGTTCTTCGAGAACGGCGGTGAAGGCCCGGATGGTTTTCGCCTTCCTCAGCCGCGCGCGGGTCTTCTCGAAGGCCGGGTCGTCCATGGGGGCAAGCACTCCCTTCACCTTGTTCAGCACCTGGGTTTCACCGCAGAAGAGGGCGCCGTAACGTTGCAGCAGCTCGTGGAGGTAGCGCCGTAGTTCCGCTCCCCTCGTCTGCTCGTCCGGTTCGGCGGCGGCCTCGCCCCGCAGCCGCCGGAACAGGAGCGGATCGGCGATGGCGCCCCGGCCGAGCATCAGGCCGGCGGCGCCGCTCTCCCGCAGCAGGCGCAGGCCGTCGGCGGCGGTGCGGATGTCGCCGTTGGCGATGACCGGCAGCCGTGTGGTGCGCACCACCTCGGCGGTGATGTCGTGGTCGGCCCGGCCGTCGTACTCCTGGACCACCGTGCGGGGGTGGAGCACGAGAAAATCGACCCCCGCCGCCTCGAAGAGGGGAAGGAGGGTGAAGACCTGCCGCGGGTCGTCGTAGCCGGCCCGCAGCTTGACGGAGAAGGTCCCCGTGATGGCCCGGCGCAGGGCGGGGATGATCTCCTCCAGCTCCTCCGGGCGCTTGAGCATCCCTCCCCCCGTCAGGCCGCTGGTCATCCGGCCGTAGGGGCACCCCAGGTTGAGGTTGATGTGGACGGCGCCGGCCTCCCCGGCAGCCCGGGCGGCCGATACCAGGGGATCCCTGCCGTGGCCGATCAGCTGTACCACCAGGGGGACTCCCCCTTCGGCGGGGGCGATTTCGCGCAGGTCTCCCGCCGAGAGCCGCCGCGTGGCGGCCACGGGGTTGACCCGCATGAATTCGGTGAAGACGACGTCGGGGCGGATCCAGTCGATGAAGAGGGAGCGCAGGGCGCGGTTGGTCACCCCCTGCATCGGCGCCAGCATCAGCGGCGTGTGGCCTGGGGGCCAGGGGAGCGGCCGGCCGGATTCGGGTGGTGTTGTTTCAGTGTGGCGGTGCATCGTGTCCTAAGGTGAATGGTTTCCGTGGCGGGGCGCACAACAAAGGCGGCCGAGGGCCGCCTTTGTTGTGCGCCGTTGGTGACGGGAGGGACTAGAGGATCTCCACCAGCTGGAATTCGTAGGTGACGTCCTCGCCCGCCAGGGGGTGGTTGGCGTCGAGGGTGATGAACTCGTCGTTCACCGCCACCACGGTCACCACCATGGTCTCGTCGTCCTCGCCGGTAAGCTCCAGCTCCTGCCCCACGTGGGGTTCGATGTCCTCCGGGACTTGCTCCCGGGCGACGGAGAATGCCTTCTCCTCATCATAGTCGCCGAAGGCGTCCACGGCCGGAATGGTGACGGTTTTCTTGTCGCCGGGGGCCATGCCGACCAGCGCATTCTCGATCTGCTCGAAAAACTCCCCCTCGCCGATGACGAGTTCCATCGGTCCGCTTTCGCAGCCGCACTCTTCGTCTTCACAGCAGTCGTCGGTCTCGCACTCGTCGTGCTCCAGGGTGGTATCGAAAACGGTGCCATCTTCGAGTGTGCCGGTGAAATCGATCGTTACCTTGTCGCCCTTCTTTGCCAAAGCCATTGCGTAATCCTTCCTTCTCTGTTTGTGTTCTGCAGCACACTCATCGTACGTGGGACCGTGCCCCGCCGTCCAGCAAAAAATGACCGCGGCGGGGATGGGCGCCAGGCCGGGTTTCAGGATTATTCGGTGAAGGCGAGCTTGCGCTCCAGGTCCATGGAGCGGGTGATCTGCTTCGCTTGTTCGAAGGAGATGATGTCCCTCTCGCAGAGCTCCAGCAGATGTTGGTCGAGGGTCTGCATCTGGTAGAGGGAGCGGCCGTTCTCGATATGCTTGTCGATCTCGTCGAGGCGTCCCTCCCGGATGCAGGCCTGGATCGTGGTGGTGGTGCGCATGATCTCCACGACCGGGATGACGCTCTCGCCGCTCTTGCCCTTGATGAGCCGCAGCGACACGGTGGCGACGAGGATGTCGGCGAGGCGCTGGCGGATCACCTCCTGGGCGTCGGGGGGGAAGTGGCCGATGAGGCGGTTGATGGTGGAGGTGGCGCCGGGGGTATGGAGGGTGGAGAAGACCAGGTGTCCCGTCTCGGCTGCCTTGATGCAGGCGTCGATGGTCTCCAGGTCCCGCATCTCGCCGACCATGATCACGTCCGGGTCCATCCGGAGCGCCGAGCGGAGCGCCGCGCTGAAGTTCTCGGTGTCGATCCCCACCTCCCGCTGGATGATGCAGCTCTTGTCGGAGGTGAAGAGGAATTCCACCGGGTCTTCGATGGTGATGATGTTGAAGCAGCAGGTTTCGTTCAGGTGACGGATGATGGAGGCGAGGGTCGTCGACTTGCCGTTGCCGGTGGGGCCGGTGACGAGGATCAGTCCGTTGGGGGCCTTGGCGATCTCTCCCAGCACCGGCGGCAGGTTCAGCTCGCCGAAGGTGCCGACGTGGGGGGGGATCACCCGCATCACGATGCCGATGGCGCTTCGCTGCCGGAAGATGCTGACCCGGAACCGTCCGCCGTTGGGGAGGGCGTAGGAGGCGTCGATCTCCCGCAGGTTCTCGGGAAGCGAGCGCTTGTTCTGCTCCAGGACGGTCTTGGCGATGAATTCGGTGTCCTGCGCCGTCAGCTTCGGGAGTTTGGAGCGCAGCAGCTGCCCCCGGGCCCGGAAGAAGGGGGGATTGTCCACCTCGAAGTGGAGGTCGGAGACCCGCTTTTCGAAGGCGATGCCGAGTATCTGGTTGAGAAGGTTCATATCCATGAATCGTACCTCGATGACGGCTCCCGGATCATGCCGGGGAGTGGGACCGTTTCCGGCGGTAGAGCGCGTTCTCCACCACAAGCCCCCCCTGGTCCGCCAGGATCTCCAGCAGGTCGACCGGGACGGGCGATGGCTCCTCCCCCCCGAAATCGCCATAGGTAAGGGAGATGGTTCTGCCGAAGCTGCGGAGCGGAAGGAGGAGAACCGACGGGTGAAGTGGGGCGCCGATGGCGCGGAACAGGTGCTCCTTCACTACCTCATCGGCAGTTTCGCCGAAAAATGCACCCCCTTTTTCGATCACCCCGGCGAGGAGCGACGGCCGGGTGAGGGGAATCCTGAACCGCAGCGGCGGCGTCGCCCCTTCCTCTTTCCCCCCCTGCACGCCGATCCCCCGCTCGGCGATCAGCTCCTCCTCCCGGACGATGAGGGTGAGGGTGCGGGGGAAGAGCCCGGCGGCCGACTGCAGCAGGGAGAACGCCACCTCCTGGGGTTCCCGGAGCCGGCGCAGGGCCGCCAGGCCGGCCTTGAGCCGGGAGACGGAGAGGCCGTCCTGCTCCCGGCCGTACTCCCTGAGGTATGCCGGAAACGCGTGGAGGAACTGGATGATTTCCCCGACGAAGGTCTCGCGCCGTTCCTCCCCGGTGGGGCGGGGGAAGACCGCCCTGACGCCGTCGCCCAGCGACTGGAGCATGAAGCCGTAGTCGCTCGGGGAGGCGAGCTGGACGATGCCGGCACGTGGGTGGCTGGCGCGCATCCGGCGCCGGAGCCGGGTGAGCTGGACGGAGGAGAAGCGCCCGTCGAAGAGGGCAGGGACGTCGAAGACGAGGAGCGGTACGCTCCCCTTGGCGAGGAACTGGCCGGTGATGTGCTCCAGGTCCTGCTCCTCGTTGGTGGCGAAGACGAAGACCCCTTCGTGGCGGCAGACGGTGGTGAGGCAGTAGGAAACGAATTCGTCGGCGCTGAAGAGGACGACCGTGAGGTTGGCGCCGGCGCGCGGGGCGGGGGGCCTGGAGCCGTAGCTGCCGAGAAACGCCAGGAGCTCTTCCTGCTCCCTCGCCGACAGCGCCGCCCCCAACTCCTCGATCCGGCGGCGGTGGGGGGCGGCGGGACCCCGGTCGTCGAGGCCGGCGAAGACCCCCGGAATCGTCTTCTCCAGCTTGTCGAGGTCGCCGAGCCCCAGGTCGTCGGCCGAGAGGAGCATCCCCCCCGCCGCCTCCGTTTCGTGGGGGGACAAGACCTCGTCGGTCAACTCCTCGTCCACCAGGAGCCCGTCGCGCTTTTTCTCGTCGTAGATCCGCAGGGCGTCCATCAGGACGTTCTCGGTGTGGAGGGTAATCTCCTGGTGGAGCTTTTCGGGGAAGTAGCGGTACTCGTCGGAGACCGTGAAAGATTCGACGTCGAGGGAAAATGAGCCCCGCTTCCAGGTGAGGATCTCGACGATGGTCAGCTCGATGAGGGTCTCCAGCCCCCGGTAGGCGTCCTCCTTCCGGACCTGTCCCTGCTCGATGAGGATGGCGACCAGCGGGCTGCGGATTTCGCCCGCCTGCTGCTGGTCCCGCAGCGCCTGTTCCAGCGCCTCCTCCGCGATGACCTTCGCCTCCACGAGGATCTTGCCGACCCGGATGCTGTTGTCGAAGTGGTTGGCGCTGATGATGTAGCCGTCGTCGAAGACGAGCTGGCTCTCACCCTTGCGGCTCTTGACGGTGAGGGTCCCCGACTTCCTCGTCGCATGGAGCAGTTGTATGACGTCGACGATCGACAGGTGTTCCAGTTCGCCGGTGAAAGACATCCGCGGGGCACTCCTCTCGGGCCGGGGTTGGGACGGGTAGGTGGAGATGTTGTATTAAACTCAAAACAGGGTCATCATTCAAGAGAATAGTTCCCGGAATTCCCGAGGGATAGGGGGGACGGAGCCGCGGTTTCGCCCCGTCGCGCGGCTTGCCTTTTTTTCTCCCTTGGCTACAATGGTGGCTGCGAAGGAGCCCTCTATGAAAATGAACCTGAACGAGTTCGAGGTCCGCGTCCTCGGCTGCCTCGTCGAGAAGGAGCTGGCGACCCCCGAGTACTATCCCCTTACCCTGAACGCCCTCACCGCCGCATGCAACCAGAAATCCAACCGCGACCCGGTGCTCTCCATGGAGGAGGCGGACGTGGTCCGCGCCCTCGACTCGCTCCGGGGCAGGGGTTTCGCCCGGCAGTCGGCCGAGGGGGTGCGGGCGATGAAGTACTGCCACTGCCTGACGGAAAAGCTCCTCCTGGAGCCGCCGGATCTGGCGGTGCTGGCGGAGCTCCTGCTGCGGGGCCCCCAGACGGTGGGGGAGCTGCGGGGAAGGGCGGAGCGGATGCGCCCCTTCGCCGACCTGGCCGCGGTGGAAAAGGTGCTCCACGACCTCATGGAGCGCGACGTGCCGCTGGTGACGAGGCTCCCCCGGCAGCCGGGGCGCAAGGAAAACCGCTTCACCCACCTCTTCTCCGGCGAGCCGCCGGTTGCGGCGGAGGAGCCGACCCCGGCGCCCGAGGCGGCCCGGCGCCAGGTAATGGCCGAGAACGAGCGGCTAGACCGGCTGGAGGCGGAGGTGACTTCCCTGCGGGAGGAGGTCGCCGCGCTGAGGCAGATGGTGGCCGAGTTTCGCGCCCAGTTCGAATGACGGACCGACCGGGGCACCCGTGAAAACCGGCGGCGGGCCAGGCTTCACGGCTGGCCCGCCGCTTGCAAAAGCTGCCGTGGCGGCGCCTCGCGCGCCGTGCGCATTTTATCGGCACAAAAGGTGGGCGGTATGAAACGGTTTCTTGCGGTGGCGTTTGCGTGTCTCTCCCTGCTCTGCGGTTGCGGCAGCGGCGGCGGGGGTGGGGGAGCACCGGCTCCCGCAGCGGCCCCTGCCCCTGTCCAGTCCGGCACTTCCGCCACGTTCTGGGCACTCGATATGTCCCCAACCAATCAATCCCCAATACCGTATCCCCTCAACGCCACGAAGGTTTACGAGGGGCAATATTGCTACGTCTATCTTCAGCAGAACTATGCCGTTCCGGCAACGGCCCCCAAAGCCATCGCCGATCAATTCGACACCAACATCTACCCGAAGATGAAGGCGAATTTCGGCGATGAACCGAACATTGACACCGACTCGAAGATCTATATCCTCCTGCTCAATATCAAGGACGGCGCCACATCCCATAGCTCCAGCTACGTGGCGGGCTATTTCGACCCGATGAACGAGTATTCCTCTTCTCAGTATCCCCATTCGAACCAGCACGAGATGATCTACATGAACATCAACCCGGTGCTGGGGATTGATGCGCAGGGCACCGATTTCTACGGGACCATCGCCCACGAGTTCCAGCACATGATCCACTGGAATTACAAGAGGAGCCTGGACGACACCTGGCTCGACGAGGGGATGGCGACCGTCGCGCCGACCGTCTGCGGGTATGGCCCTGATTACGGCCGGGTGTATACCTATGAAAAATCTCCTTCCCCATCCCTGACCTACTGGCCACAACAAGCCTCTCTGGAGAACTACGCGGTGGTCTACATGTGGACCCAGTACCTTGCCGACCAGTTGGGGGCCGGCATCTTCCAGCAGATACTTCACAACAACTCGTACGGCATCAACTCGGTCAATGCGGCCCTTTCGGCGGCCAACTACCGTTGGGACTTCACCGGGACGTTCCGGAACTGGACCATGGCGAACTACTACGGAAACCGTACGGTGACCGGACATCCCGAATGGTCGTACACCTCCCTCGATACCCATGCCAATAGCTATGATTATTGGAGCCAGATACTGCCGGGCCTTTTCCCAACCTCTACGACGAACCAGACCTCACTCAGCTCCCTCGACCAGTGGAGCGTCGGCTACTACGCCTACACCACCACGTCGTCACCCGGCACGGTGACGTGGACCCCGAAAGGGGCCGGCGAAACGGCGTCGTTCATCGACGGGGGGGTCGGTACGGTCAATTTCAACGTGTCATCGGGCGCATCGAACAGTTTCACCTCCAACGGCTACCTGATCGTGCAGAACCCGACGGCAGCCGCCACCAGCGCCGGCGACGCGGTGACCCGCACCTCCCTCGTCGCGGCTGCGTCCCTCACGCCGGCTACCCCGGCCCGGATTCTTGCCGCCGCCAACGCCCACCCCCTGGCGAGAAGCATGAGCGCCCGGAGCGGCCGACCCCAGCACGTCTGCGTCGACTCGTTCTTCCGGGAGCGGGAGAAGGCGCTGCGCGACCAGGGGATCCGTCCGGCGTTCCGGTGACGGGGGGAGTCATGGCCAAGATGCTGTGCGGAGTGCTGCTGGTGCTGCTGGCGACCGCCCCCGCCGGGGCGCTGGGGACGCGGCGGCCGGTGACCATCAGCGGTACGGTGCGGGTGGTGGGGAACGAGCCGTTCACCCGGCTGGTCCTGACGCCGGCCGGGGGGGGGAGCGACTGGCTCCTCGTCGGGCCGCTGCAGGACGAGCTGCGGCGCCGGCACCAGGGGGAGCGGGTGACGCTGGAAGGGGAGCCGTGCCCGCCGCCGACACCGGAGTTCTCCCGCTGCTTCAAGCCGTCGCGGATTGCCGAATGAAAGGATCTAAGCCTCCTGCGGATCACCCGCGACTGTTGGTTTTTTGACGCGGGCTCGCAAAAAACGGCGCGCTCCCGTCTCCCTTATCTGAATTTTGGCGTGTCAAAAAAACGAAACGATGCCCGCTCTTCCGTCGAAAATCGTCCTTCTTTCGATTCCCTGCCGCATCGTCTATACTGAAATTCCGCCACCCCCACGACGATACTTCCCGCCTGCCGCGCCGCAGGCGTTCAGGGTTCCACCGTGCCGATCCCCGTCCTCGAAAACGCCATCGTCCGCATGCTGAAGCGCCGGCCGTTCTACGGCCAGTTCCTCCTGGGGCTGCGCCGGATCGAGACGGGGGACGACCATCCCCTCGGGGTGACGGTGCGCGATGGCGTCCCGACCCTGTCGGTGAACCCCTTACGCTTCGCCGCATTCCCCCCCGCGGAGCAGGAGGGGCTCCTGGAGCACTGCATCAAGCACCTGCTCCACCTCCACATGCTCCGTCGCAAGGGACGCACCTCCCGCGACTGGGACCTCTCCTGCGATCTGGCCATCAATCCCACGGTCTCCCATCTCCCCGCCGGCGCAGTGATGCCGGCGGCCTTTGCCCTGGAGGAGGGGCTTGCCGCCGAGGAGTACTATGCCCGCCTCGCCGATCCCTTCGACCTGGGGAGGATGGAGGGACACGGCAGCGGCGATGCCTCCCGGGACCGTGGGGGTGGTAGCGGAGCGGGTGACGACGCGCCCCTTCCCGATACGGTGGACGACCACGCCCTCTGGGAGGATGCCGACTCCACCCCGCTTCGGCTCGTCGAGGAGGTGGTGCGGGGGATGGTGCGGGAGGCATGGCGCCAGGCCGATGGCGAGGTGCCGGCCGACATCAGGGAGGTGGTGGCGGGGATGCTCGCCCCGTCGCCGATCCCGTGGCGCCAGGTGCTCCGCCAGTTCGTGGCCGCCGCGGGGCGGACCGGCCGCCGGAGCACCTGGCTGAAGGAGCACCGCCGCTTCGCCCACGGGACCCCGGGGATCCGCAAGCGCCGCCGCCTGAACCTCCTGGTCGGGATCGACGTGAGCGACTCCACCGAGGTCGTGGCGCTGCGGGAGGCGTTCGCCACGGAGCTCGTCCGGATCTCCCGGGGGCGGGAGGCGGTGATCACGGTCCTCTACGCCAACAGCCGGATCCAGCGGGTCGAGAGCTTCCGGGGGAGCGCGGCGGTGGCCGAGGTTTACCTGGGGGGCGGCTTCACCGACCTGAGGCCGGTCTTCGCCTACGCCCGGACCATGCACCCGCTGCCGGCGGCGGTGATCTACCTCACCGACGGCGCCGGGCCGGCGCCGGAGAAGATGGAGTTTCCCACCCTCTGGGTGCTGACCAGGGAAGGCGAGAAGCCGGCGCCGTGGGGGGTGGAGATGAGACTGGAGGTGTGAGATGGACGAGCTGAAGCCGATGACCGCCGAGTCGGTCCGGGAGATCCTGGAGGAGGCGGGTGCACAGGTGATGGCCCGCTCGGGGCGGAGCGAGAGCTACGGCGCCCCGCGGGATTTCTCCTTCGAGGTGAAGGCCCTCTTCGGGAACGGGATGGGGCTCCACATCGTGGCACGTCAGTTCAACTACCGCGACCCCTGGGAGGTGGCCGGCCGGGTGAACGACCTGGTGGACGTCTCGCTCATGCGGGACGGGGCGTACTCCCCCCTTCCGAAGGGATACCGCTGGTTCCAGGGGCGCGACCTGGAGGAGGGGGTCGACGAGGGAACCCTGCGGAAGATCGTCGCCTGCGTCCGGGAGGTGAACCCCAAGGTCTACCTCCTCCAGGAGCTGACCGGGGAGCGGTAGGGAGACGGATGGATCCTCCCACGGTTGGAATCGGGTTGTTTTTCGCTGTGTTGCATTGAAACTGCCCTCATTCTTTGATATCTCTTTTAGGGGCACACCCTTCGACCGGCGGGATCGAACCGGAGGTTGTCGCTGGTGTGCCGTGCAATAACATCCGGCAGTGAAAAGGAGGAGGCTATGTGGAAGAGGCGACTGGCGGCAGTTGCGGTGGTGGCGGGGGCGGGACTGGCGGTTTCGATTCCGGTCCTTTCCACGGCGGCCAAGGGGAAACCCGCCGCCAAGGTGAAGGATGACGGCCGGGAAGCCTGCTACGGCTGTCACGACGAGATCAGGGGGATGAAGGAAGGGTCGAGGCACGCGAAGCTCGCTTGCGGGGTGTGTCACGACAAGCTCAAGGAGCACCTGGCCAGCTACGAGAACAAGCCGGTGACGAAGATCGACGCCGCTCTCTGCGGTTCGTGCCACCGGGACGAGTACGAGAGCTTCCTCAAGGTGAACTACGAATCCCAGGCCCGCAAGGAGAAGGGGGTGCCGGCCGGCCGCTCGCCGATGATGGACAAGCTGCTGGCCCCCTACGGCTTTACCTTCGAGCACAACGAGCCCCGCGGCCACGCCTTCATGGTCACCGACCAGTTCGTGGTGGACCGTTTCGCCGCCGGCCGCTTCCAGTACAAGAAGGGGTGGTTTGCCGTCGACAGCGTCGGCAAGACCTGGGACATCCTGGAGGACAAGGGGCCGCACTTCAAGATGGCCGAGACCGCCAAGGCGGGGAACCCGACCTGCATCCAGTGCAAGACCTCCGACCATATCCTCAAGTGGAAGTTCATGGGGGATAAGGACCCGCGGGCCAAGTGGGACCGGACCTCCGACGTCATCGCCGTGGCGAAGGATACCCAGAACCCGATGGGGTGCATCCACTGCCACGACCCCCATGGCACCCAGCCGCGCGTCGTGCGTGACGCCCTCATCCAGGCCATCGACGAGAAGGGGTCGAAGATGTTCGCCGACAAGAGCGGCAAGACCGACCTGAAGGTGATCTCCTTCCGCGACGGCTTCCGCAAGATCGGGGTCATGCAGAAGGCCGACTCCCGCATGATGTGCGCCCAGTGTCACGTGGAGTACGCCTGCGGCGCCGGCTTCCAGTTCAGCGACGGCAAGCCGGTCAAGTACGAGGACCAGCGGACGAACCACATGCCGCTCACCGGTCCGAAGGAGATCCTCGAACATTACAGGAAGCAGCAGGATTTCTTTGACTTCAGGCATGCGGTGACCGGGGCGCGGCTCGTCAAGCTCCAGCATCCCGAGGCCGAGACCTTCGCCGGCAGCGTCCACGACCGGGCCGGCGTAAAGTGCGCCGACTGCCACATGCCGGTTCTGAAGAACAGGCAGGGTAAAAAGTACACCTCCCACATGGTGATCAAACCGAAGGACCACGTGAAGGAGGCCTGCCTGCGCTGCCATCCCCAGTACACGTCGGAGCAGAAGCTCTACCAGATCCAGGCGATCCAGAATTACATCCGGGGTAAGATGCACAAGGCCGAATACTGGCTCGGCCAGCTGATCGACACCTATGCCGTCGCCAAGCGGTGGGGGGTCGACGAGGAAACCTTGGCCAAGGCCCGGGAGAAGCACGAAGAGGCCCATGTCCTCTGGGAGTGGTGGACCGCCGAGAACAGCGACGGCTTCCACAACCCGGGGCTGGCCCGGGAGACCCTGACCGCCTCCATCGCCACGTCCAAGGAAGCGGTGGCGTTGCTGAACAGGGCCATCGAGGCGAAATCGGGCGCCGCCAGGGGGGCAGAGCCGAAGAAGCAGTAAGTGCAGGAGCATGCAGGAACCGGCCCGGGTCTTTGCCGAGACCCGGGCTTTTCTGCGACAGGGACCGCCATGACGAAGCGCCGCCGCACCTCCATTTCCCTCAGCTATGCCATCCTGATCCTCCTTCTGGTGGTGACCGCAATCTCGCTCTGGCTCAATCTCCGCCACGCCTCCCATCACCACGAGGAGCTGGCGGCCCAGATGGGCCGGACGCTCCTGCGCTCCATCATCGCCACGAGGCAGTGGAACGCGGAGCATGGCGGCTTCTACCTCCCCGTTTCCGACGTGATCCGTCCGAACCCTTACCTCAGGGACCCCCATCGTGACATCGTCACCACGGAGGGGATGCGGCTCACGAAGATCAACCCCGCCTACATGACCCGGCTTCTGGCCGACGAGCTTCACAAGGGGCAGGATGTCCTGATCCACATCACGAGCCTTGAGCCGGTGAACCCCGGCAACCGCCCGGACCGGTGGGAAGAGCGGGCCCTGACCCGCTTTTCCGGAGGCGAAGCGGAGGTCTGGTCCATCGAGCCGGGTAAGGAGGGAGGTTGTTTTCGCCTCATGACGCCGCTGCGGTCGGACGCGGCCTGCTTTCACTGCCACAATATGACCGAAACCCGCAGGCCGGGAATGGTGCTGGGGGGGATCAGCGTTTCCTTTCCCTACGCCCCCTTCGGCCGGGCGTATGCCGTGCAGCGGACCCAGATCATCGTCATCCACTCCCTCTTCTTCCTCCTTGCCATGGCGATCCTCGTCGTCTTCAGCCGGGTGAACGGCGACCTGAAACGGGAGATTGCGGACCGGAGCAGGGCCGAGGAGCGGGCGCGCGCCGCCAACGTCGACCTGGAGCGGCGGGTGGCGAAACGGACGGCGGCCCTGGAAGCCGCCAACCGCGAGCTGGAGGCCTTCAACTACTCGGTTTCCCACGATCTGCGTTCTCCCCTTACCTCCATCGACGGCTTCGGCAGGATCCTCCTGGAGGACTACGGCGAGCGGCTCGACGGGAAGGGGAAGGAGCACCTGGAGCGAATCATCGCCGCCGGCCGGCAGATGAACCTCCTCATCGAGGCACTCCTCTCCCTTGCCCGCCTCGGACGCGAGGAGATCCGCCGGGAAACGGTCGATCTCTCCGTCCTGTTCGCGACGGTTGCCGACGAGCTTCGTTTCCGCTTCCCGGAGCGGCGGGTGGAGCTGTCGATCGGAGATCTGATGGTGGTGCGGGGAGACCGGCGCCTGCTGCGGGCGGTGGCGGAAAATCTCCTCGGCAATGCCTGGAAATACACCGGCAAGCGGGAGGATGCGGTGATCGAGGTGGGGAAACGGGAGATGGAGGGGGAGACGGTCTATTTCGTGCGCGACAATGGCGCCGGCTTCGACCTGGCGCGGGCGCACCGGCTCTTCTCCCCTTTCGAGCGCCTTCACCGGCGCGACGAGTTCGAGGGGAGCGGCATCGGCCTTGCCACGGTGCGCCGCATCATCGAACGTCACGGCGGCGAGATCTGGGTCGAAGCGGAGGAGGGAAAAGGGGCCACGTTCTTCTTCACCCTCGGCGAAGGGGAGTGAGGCGGGTGTGAAATAACGCGACCCCGCCGGCTGGATGCCGACGGGGTCGCGTTGGGTGGTGAAAGGAGGTTCCGTCCCTGGAACCGAGGGGGCGGAGGTGCCCAATAAAAATTAATGTGACGTTTTTTACGAAAAAGATGGCGCGATGTCAAGCGAAAAATGGGTGAGATCACCCGCTAGGAGCCCCTAAGTCCGACGGGCTCCTAGTCGCGCCGTTTCTTCCCTCCCGCGTGCCCGGCCCCCTTGCCGGGTCTGCGGCCCCCTCCCCCCGGCGGGTGGGGTTTCTGTTTCTGGGGTTTCGCCTCGCTGACGGTGATGATGCGGTCCTTCAGAAGGGCGCCGTCCAGGGTGACGATCGCCTCCTTCGCCTCCTCGGCGGTCGCCATCTTCACGTAGCCGCATCCCTTGGACTTCTTCGTCTGGGGGTCGGTGATCAGGTGGACCGAGACGACGGTCCCCGCCACGGCGAAGAGCCGCTTCAGATCCTCCTCCGTTGCCTCGTACGACATGTGCCCCACGTACAGTTCTCTTCCCATGGTCTTCCTCTCCGCGCCATCCCCTTTGCTCCGGCAGGTGGCGATCCGTTGTCGCTGTCGTTTCGCCGATAGTACCAGATTGGCGGGGCGGCGGATACCGTTTTGCCGCAGCTACATCCCCCCGTTCACCAGCTCCACGATTTTGCCGCGGATCCGGTCGGGGGGGAAGACGAAGTCCACGGCGCCGGTCTGGGAGGCTGCCTTCGGCATGCCGTAGATGGCGGATGATTTCTGGTCCTGGGCGATGGTAGTACCGCCGATCTCCTTGATGTGGCGGAGCCCTGCGGCCCCGTCCTTTCCCATGCCGGTGAGCACGACGCCGATGATCTTTCCCCGCAGCGGCCTGCTGAGGGATTTCATCGCCACGTCGGCGGAGGGCTGGACGTAATTGACCCGCTCCCCTTCCCGCAGGATGATCCTCCGGTTTCCCTCGAAGGTCAGGTGATAACCGCCGGGGGCGAGGTAGATGCGCCCCGCCTCCAGGTATTCGCCATGCTGAGCCAGGGCCACCGGCATGGAGGCGACGGCGTCGAGCCCCCTGGCGATCAGCCGGTCCATCCCCGGGGGGATGTGGAGCACGATGACGACGGCGGCCTCCAGGGGGGGCATCCCGGAGAAAATCTCCCTGAGGGTGATGGGGCCGCCGGTGGAGACCCCGATGACCACGAGCCGGTTGTTAAACATGGCCCGCGTTTCCGGCGCCGAGAAGGGTTAGGTAGTACGTGACCGCGTCGAGCAGCGCCTGGGGGTCGAAGGGTTTGGTCAGGTAGTCGATGACGTACTCCTGAAGCCCCTCCATCCGCTCGTCGGGCTCGTCCAGGGCCGTGAGCATGATGATCGCGTTTCCCGCGTGCAGCCCCCTCCTCACTATCTCGCGGATGGTGTCCCAGCCGTCCATGCGGGGCATCATGACATCCATCAGGATCACCCCCCGAAACCCCGCCGCCAGCTGGCGGAGGCACTCTTCTCCGCCGGGGACGCAGAGGATCTTCACCTCCCTGGTCTGGAAGTAGATCTCCACCGCTTCCCGGATGAATTCCTCGTCGTCGACGAGCATTACCTGTGCGTCAGACATGTGCGGGCTCCTTATCTGAAATAGTGTTCGGTCCTGTCGGTAGGTGGGGGAGGGTGAACCGGATGGTCGTTCCTTTCCCCTTTCCGGCGCTCTCCGCCCAGATGCTTCCCTGGTGGTTCGCGATGATCCGGCGGCAGATGGCGAGGCCGAGGCCGGGACGGCCGAGTTCGTGGCGCGCCTCGTCTCCCCGGTAGAACTCGTCGAAGATCTGGTCAAGCTGTTCCGGTTCGAGGCCGATGCCGTCGTCGCGCACGGCAACCGCCACCACCCGGTTGTCCTCTGCGGCGCTGATCCGGATGACGCTCCCCTCGGGCGAATAGGAGACGGCGTTGGAAACCAGGTTTACGAAGAGCTCCTCGATCTGGGCCGGCACCCCCCGCACGACGAGGCCGGGGGGGACCCCGTTCTCGAAGCTGAGCCCTTTGCGTGCCAGGATGTCCGCCTCGTGGTCGAAGGCATCCTTCTGGCGGATGAGGCTCGACAGCCTCTGCTCCATGAGGGAGCGCTCGGTGATGTCCTGGGTGCTCCCCACCAGCCGGGTGCGCCCCACCGCCACGGGGTACGCCTCCCCCCTGGAGCGCATCACCCTGACCGCGCCGTCGGGGCGGATCAGGCGAAACTCGATTTCGTAACCGCTCTTCTCCCGGGCCGACCGTTCGATCGCCTCCCGGACGCGGGGGAGGTCGTCGGGATGGACCAGGGTGTAGAAGGTCTCAGGGCCGGGAACGGTCTCTTTCGGCGCAAGGCCGAAGATCCGGTAGAGGTTCTCCGACCAGGAGGTGTCGCCGCTTTCGAGCTCCCGCTGCCAGCTCCCCATCTGCGCCGTCTGCTGGGCGGTGTCCAGGTTGGCATTGGCGTTCTTCAGCCGCTGCCGCGAGACGAGGACGAAGACCACCAGGATGGCGAGGACCGCCATGAGGGCGGTGCCGATGAAGGCGTTGTTGTCCATCTCCCGGACGAGCTGGCGGATGTCCGGCGCATCCATCCGGACGACGACCGTGGCCACCGGCTTGCCGCCGATCCCCGTGAGGGGGCGCGAGAAGGTGATCACTCCCCGGCGCGGGTCCGGCGCCGTTTCGACCGCCGGGGCGCCGGATGGGCGCAGGGTAAGGGTGCTCCGGGTAAGCCGGGCCAGTTCGGCAACGGATGCGCCGTCCCAGAGGAATATCTGCCGTCAGGTATGTATCGGCAGGAACGGGCCGTTTCTTGAGCATGTAACTTGTTAAAAATAGTCAATTTTGTCTGTTCGTGGACCGCCTGCCGGTGGCGTCCGGGGACAGGGCTTTTGACGGCATCATCTCCCGGTGGTAGAGTGGTAGTGACTGCGCGCAAGGAGTGAAATGCCATGAACAGATCGATCATCGCCGCCGTACTGGCACTGAGCCTCGCCGTCCCCGCCGGGGCCGACAATACCCTCAAGGAAGGGGGGAAGGAAGTGGGCCAGGGGGTCAAGAAGCTCGGGAAGGAGACGGGGAAGGCGTTCAAGGAGGCGGGAAAGGAGACCGGCAAGGCCTTCAAGGAGGGGGGGAAGGAGGTCGGGCAGGGGTTCAAGAAGATGGGGAAGGAGACCGGCCGGGAAGCGAAAAAGGCCGGGCGTTCCATCGGCGAGTGGTTCCGGGACCTGGGGAGGAGCATCAGGAGGTTTTTCCGGGGCGAATAGCCCGGCGTAAAAAGGATTTGCCGCCGGGAAGGCGAAAATGCTATAGATGGAAAGTACCTGAAACCGCAGGGATCGCCCCTGCGGTTCTTTATTTTTCG
The DNA here is from genome assembly GCF_027327745.1 of Geobacter sp. Classification (GTDB taxonomy): domain Bacteria; phylum Desulfobacterota; class Desulfuromonadia; order Geobacterales; family Geobacteraceae; genus Geobacter. Next base: position 36,049 of record NZ_DAHVYG010000009.1, on the reverse strand, counting down.
CAAAAGGGAGCAAGAAAGGGCATGATCAGCGCATCCAACGTAACCCTCGGCTACGGCAAGAGGGTCCTCTTCAAAGACGTCAACATCAAGTTCACCCCCGGCAACTGCTACGGCCTCATCGGCGCCAACGGCGCCGGGAAATCGACCTTCCTCAAGATCCTCGCCGGTGAGATCGAGCCGGACAAGGGGGAGATCTCCGTGGGGGCCGGCGAGCGGATCGCGGTGCTGCGCCAGGACCAGTTCGCCTTCGACGAGGAGACGGTCTTCAACACCGTCATCATGGGGCACGACCGGCTCTTCCGGGTGATGGCCGAGCGGGACGCCATCTACTCCAAGGGGGACTTCTCCGAGGAGGACGGCATCCGCTCCGCGGAACTGGAGGCGGAGTTCGCCGAGATGAACGGCTACGAGGCGGAGAGCGAGGCGGCGGTGCTCCTGAACGGCCTCGGCATCCCCGAGGAGCTGCGCCACAAAAAGATGAAAGAGCTGGAGCCGGGGGAGAAGGTGCGGGTGCTCCTCGCCCAGGCCCTCTTCGGCAACCCGGACGTCCTCTTGCTGGACGAGCCGACCAACCACCTGGACCTGAAGTCGATCACCTGGCTGGAGGACTTCCTCTCCCGCTTTCAGAACACGGTCATCGTCGTCTCCCACGACCGCCACTTCCTGAACCAGGTCTGCACCCACATCGCCGACATCGACTTCGGCGTCATCAAGGTCTACGTCGGGAACTACGACTTCTGGTACCAGGCGAGCCAGCTGAATCTCCGGCAGAAGCAGGAGGAGAACCGCAAGGTGACGGAGAAGGCCAACGAGCTCAAGGAGTTCATCCAGCGCTTCAGCTCCAACGCCTCCAAGGCGAAGCAGGCCACCTCCAGGAAGAAGCTCCTGGAGAAGCTGACCCTGGAGGAGATGCCGGTCTCTTCCCGCAAATACCCCTACGTGGTCTTCAAGCCGGAGCGCCCCTGTGGCGACATCATCCTGGAGCTCCAGGGGCTCTCCAAGGCGGTGGACGGGGTGCCGGTGCTGAACAACCTCACCCTCACCGTCCGCAAGGGGGACAAGATCGCCTTCGTCGGCGGCAACAGCCTCGCTAAGACCACCCTCTTCCAGATCCTGGCCGGGGAGCTGGAGCCCGATGCTGGCACCTTCCGCTGGGGGGTGACCATCACCACCTCCTACTTCCCGAAGGAGAACGGCGCCTATTTCGGGAACGACCTGAACCTCGTCGAGTGGCTCTGCCAGTACGCCCCTCCCGGCGAGGGGGAGACCTTCGCCCGGGGGTTCCTGGGCCGGATGCTCTTCTCCGGCGAGGAGGCGCTGAAGAAGACGGGGGTCCTCTCCGGAGGGGAGCGGGTCCGCTGCATGCTCTCCCGGATGATGCTCACCGGCGCCAACGCCCTCATCCTGGACGAGCCGACCAACCACCTGGACCTGGAGTCGATCACCGCCCTGAACAACGGGCTCATCACCTTCCCGGAGGTGATCCTCTTCGCCTCCCACGACCACGAGTTCGTCTCCACCGTGGCTAACCGGATCGTGGAGATCACCCCCGGCGGGGTCATCGACCGGGTGATGTCCTTCGACGACTTCCTGGAGGATGCCGGCGTGGCCCGGGAGCGGGACGAACTCTACCACGGCCATGTGGAGGCGAGCCTGTAGCGGAAGCAGGTAGACGGAAGGGCCGGCCGTCGTGCCGGTTAGGGGAGAGTGGAGGATCTACCCGTTCTGCGGCCGCATGAAGAAGTAGAGGAGAAGCAGCAGGGGAGCAGAGGAGAAGGCCGCCTCGAAATTGCCGAGGAAGAGCTGCCAGGTGCCGAAGGAGACCACGGCGAGGACGAAGGCGATCAGGAGAAGCGACAGCGTTTTTTTCATGGGTTTGATACTACACGGATGCCGGAAATATGGAAAGGGTTTCGGCGTCCGGCCGCTGGAGGGGCCGCTGCCGGGCTTCGCGGGAAAGGAGCTGATTGATGGAACGCAAAAAGGTCGTCGTCGGCCCCGAATCGGTGCGGATGCTGGAGCTCGGGCATCCCTGGATCATCGCCGACGCCTGCACGAAGAAGTGGCCCGCCGGCACGGCGGGGGAGCTGGTGGAGCTGGTGGACGGCAGCGGGCGCTTCCTCGCCACGGCGCTCCTCGACCCGGGGGAGCGGGTCGTGGCACGGGTCCTCGGTCGGGAGCGGCTCATCCTGAACAAAGAATGGCTCGGGAAGCGTCTGCGGGCGGCCCTGCGGCTGCGGGAGGCCCACGCCGGCCTCGACGACGGGACCGATGCCTGGCGGCTCGTGAACGGCGAGGGGGACGGCCTGCCGGGGTTGACGGTGGACCGCTACGGCGAGTACCTCATGGTGCAGCTCTACAGCGCAGCCTGGCGTCCCCACCTGAAGGCCCTGACCCGGGCGCTGGAGGAAGTGCTCCGGCCGGCGGGGATCTACGAGAAGAGCCGTCCCCGGAAGACCCGCGAGCTGGAGGCGGTGAGCGACACGAAGCGCTACGGCCGGCTCCTCTCCGGTACCCCGGCGCCGCCGCGCCTGCCGGTGCGGGAGAACGGCCTCACCTTCCTGGTGGAGCTGGAGCAGGGGCTGAACACCGGCCTCTTCCTGGACCAGCGGAAAAACCGCCGGGAGCTCATGGGGCGGGTCGCCGGCCGGCGGGTCCTGAACCTCTTCGCTTACACCGGCGCCTTCTCAGTGGCGGCCGCGGCGGCGGGGGCGAGCCTCGTCACCGGCGTCGACGCCGCACCCACCTACACCGACTGGGCGAAGGCCAATTTCGGCGCCAACCGCCTCAACCCGAAGCGCCACGAGTTTATCGTCGGCGACTGCCTCGACGTCCTGGAGGAGCTGCAGCGGCAGAAGAAGCGCTACGACATCGTCCTCATGGACCCTCCCTCCTTCTCCACCACCGCCAGGAGCCGCTTCACCACCCGGGGGGGGACGTCGGACCTGGTGGCGGCGGCTCTGCCGCTCCTGGAAGAGGGGGGGCTCCTCGTCACCTCCTCCAACCACCAGAAGGTGGACGTGGCCGACTACCTGAAGGAGCTGCGCCGGGGCGCCCTCCAGGGGGGGAGCGAGCTGCGGGTCATCTCCCTGAGCGGTCAGCCGGAGGATTTCCCCTATCCGGTCACCTTCCCCGAGGGGCGCTACCTGAAGTACGCGGTAAGCGTTAAGGGAGGAGGGCTCCCGCGCTGAGCCCGTTGGTCCGATTCCTGCTGGACGAGGGGAGGCACGGCACGACGGAATGCACTCCCCCCGGGCACCGAAGCCCGTCAGATGCCCCCTGACGGGCTTTTTCGCCCCGGGAAGGGAGGTGGCCGTCGTCACTGCCGATCATCGCGACGCCTGTTATTTAAGCAGCGGGCAAGGAGCAGACCATGAGAACGGCAGCCCCCGGCGACACCGTCGCCATCCACTACATCGGCACCCTCGACAACGGGCGGATCTTCGACAGCACCGTCGACCGGGGAGAACCCCTGGTCTTCACCATCGGCGCCGGCGAGGTCTTCGCGGCCCTGGAGCGGGAGGTCGTCGGCATGGCCGCAGGCCAGGCGAAGAACATCGTCATCACCGCCGCCGAGGCCTACGGACCCCGCCTGCAGGAGAACATCATTACGGTAGGGCGGGAGAGTTTCCCCGCAGGCGACCTTGTCGTGGGGAGGAGGGTGCAGATCGAATTCGGCGGGGGAGCGGAACGGGTGATGGTGATCACCGAGGTGACCGAGGCGACGGTGACCCTGGACGGCAACCACCCCCTGGCGGGGCTGGATCTCACCTTTGCCCTGAAGTTCGACAGGATTGTGTGAAAAAAAAGAGCCCCGGATCTCTCCGGGGCTCTTCGGTGCCAGTGGGCACGTCGTGCTTACGCTCTGGATACGTTGGCAGCCTGCAGGCCCTTCTGGCCCTTGACCACGTCGAACGTTACCCTATCGCCCTCAGCAAGGGACTTGAAGCCGTCGCCCGTGATGGCGGAGAAGTGGACGAACACGTCTTCGCCATTCTCCTGCTCGATGAACCCAAACCCCTTGCTGTCGTTGAACCACTTTACCGTACCGTTTACCATGTTCTTTCCTTCTCCTGATACTGCCGTGTTAGTTTGTCCGGGGGAATCCACAGACATTTCCTCACCCTACCAGTTTTCACTCCCCGATGTCCACGAATTAATTGCCTCCCCCGAAAAATATTTTTCCGGGGACCCCGTCGGCGCCGTTCTTTCCTGAACAAATCGCGATTTTTGCCGAAGGATAATGCAGGGGAACCCTCTTCATCAAACCGTGTATACTGTGTTTGACAAAACCGCTCCCTTCGGGGGCACGGGAAGGAGTCCGACACCATGAATGCGGCACCGGCATCCGGAAAGGCGCAAAGCGCGCAGCGGGCGGAGAACCGCCGCTGGCTCAAGGAGCAGATGAACCCCTATTTCTTCGTGGCCATGAAGGACGAGCCGGAGGCCCTGGGGCTCCTGACGCGGGAGCTCGGGATGCTGCGGCGCAACCGCCGCCTCATCCTGGCCGACCGGGAGAAATCCCTCATCATGGCGATGGTGAACCGGGCGGGGACCCTCTACGAGACCCTCCGCCGGCTCCAGGAGCGGGAGATCTCCTACGCCATGATCGCCCACTCCGACGACCCGATCCCGGGGCTCGGCGAGAACCTGGAGATCCAGCGGTTCGAGTTCGACCGAAAGAGCAACGATGAGATCAAGGCGGGGCTGGAGACGGTGCTCCCACTCGGGATCCGGCGAAAAGTGCTGGCGGCGGTGCGGAAGTTCTACCCCGACTTCGACCTGGCGGACTTCGACCGGCTGCTCTGGATCCTCTGGTTGAACAACGAAAACTACGTCCTGATCTCCCCCCCGCGCCGGGTGGCGCAGGTGCTCCGCCTCTACCAGGAGGGGAACCGCCGCGGCGGCCTCTACCTGGGCGTAGAGGAGATGGAGGAGAGCGGTGTGGGCCCCGAGTCGCGGGTTTTCTTCGCCGTGGGCAATCCCCCCCAGAAGGATTTCCTCCTGCAGGTGATGGAGGTCTTCAACCGCCTGGAGCTCGGCGTGAACCGCGCCTACTGCCTCACCGTCTCCAACGGCATCCATCCCTATTTCCTGGGGACGTTCTATGTGCGGCGCCGCGACGGCGGGGTGCTCGCCAAAGGATCGGAGCTCTTCAGCCGGCTCCAGCGGGAGCTCTCCACCACCCAGCTCCTGGCGACCCGCTCCCCCGCCTACCGCGAGTTCGTCGCCAGCGGTCTCATGAACGGCGAGGACGCCACCCTCACCAACGCCTTCATCGCCTTCTGCCATTCGAACCTGGGCCACAACCAGCCCGACCGCTTCGGGGTCGACGACGTGCGCGACGCCTTTCTCGCCCACCCGGAGATCGCGCTCCAACTGGGAGCGCTGTTTCGCTCCCGCTTCGACCCCGCCGTGGCGGAGCGGTCGGCGGCATACGAAAAGGCGCTCGCCGGGGCGCGGCGCGAGGTGGCGGAGTACAACACCGGACACCGCCACCTGGACGAGGTGCGGCGGACCATCTTCCGCTGCTGCCTCACCTTCATCACCCACACCCTGAAGAGCAACTTCTTCGTGCTGGAGAAGCAGGCCCTGGCCTTCCGGCTCGACCCGGCCTACCTGGCGGAGCTCGGTCCCGATTTCACCGCCGATCTCCCGCAGGCCGTGCCGTTCCGGATAACCTTCTTCTTCAGCCGCTACGGTTTCGGCTACCACATCGGCTTCTCCGACATCGCCCGGGGGGGGTGGCGCACCGTCATCTGCCGCACCCCCGACGACCTCGTCACCAATGCCACCACCCTCTTCCGCGAGAACTTCGTCCTGGCCCACACCCAGCACCTGAAGAACAAGGATATCTACGAGGGGGGATCGAAGCTCGTGGTGCTCCTGGACGCCTCGGACCTGATGCGGGAGCGGGAACGGGAGCTGGAGACCTGGCGCCTCTACAAGCTCCAGTACGGCATCACCGGCGCCTTCCTCGACATCTTCGTCACCGATGGCGGCGTGGCCCGGCATCCGGCCGTGGTGGACTACTACCGGGAGGACGAGCCGATCGAGCTGGGCCCCGACGAGAACATGCACGACAACATGATCGAGACCATCGCCTGGATGTCGAAGCGCCGCGGTTACATGCTCGGCATCGGCATCATGTCCAGCAAGCGGGTCGGGATCAACCACAGGGAGTACGGCGTCACCTCCACCGGGGTGATGAAGTTCGCCGAGATCACCATGGAGGAGCTGGGGATCGACATCCGCCGGGAGCCGTTCACCGTCAAGTTCACCGGCGGCCCCGGGGGGGACGTGGCCGGCAACGCCCTGCGGATCATGCTGGAGCGCTGCCCCAAGGCGCGGATCCTCCTGATCCTCGACGGCACCGCGGCCCTCTGTGACCCGGCCGGCGCCGATCACGACGCGCTGCGCCGGATCGTCCTGCAGCAGGACCTGGACGCCTTCGACCCGGCGGCGCTCCACCCCGGCGGCTTCATCCTCTTCAGGAGCGGGAGCCGGCGCGAGGGGTTGCGGGAGCTCTACCGGAAGGTCTCCATGACCGAAGCGGGGCTCAGCGAGGAGTGGATCTCCCTGGACGAATTCTCCAAGGAGTTCGGCGAGTTGGTCTTCACCGCCCCGGCCGACCTCTTTATCCCGGCCGGCGGCCGCCCCGAGACCATCGACCGGGAGAACTGGGAACGCTTCCTCCTCCCCGACGGGACGCCATCGGCCCGGGCCATCGTGGAGGGGGCCAACTCCTTCATCACCCCCGAGGCCCGGATCGAGCTGCAGAAGAAGGGGATCATCGTCATGCGCGACGCCTCGGCCAACAAGTGCGGCGTCATCTCCTCCTCCTACGAGATCATCGCCAACCTGCTCCTCACCGAGAAGGAGTTTATGGAGCAGAAGGGGCGCTATGTGGCCGACGTCCTCCAGATCCTCGAAAAGCGGGCCGGCGACGAGGCGCGGCTCATCCTCAGACGCCGCCGCGAGCAGCCGGGCCTTCTCTGCACCGAGATCTCCGATTCGCTGAGCACCGAGATCAACGCCAACTATGCGCGGCTCTTCAGGTTCTTCCAGGGGCGCCCGGAACTCTGCCGGCAACCCCTCTGCCGCCGGGCGATCCTGGCGCACCTGCCGCGGATCATCGTGGAGGAGCCCCGCTTCCGCCGCCGCCTTGCCCGGCTGCCGCAGAAGTACCTCTCGGCCATCCTCGCCGCCGAGATCGGCTCCTCCATGGTCTACAGGGACGACCGGGAGGCGGAGTTCGAGGACCTGATCCGGCTTCACCTGGCGCGGAACTTCCCGGCGGCGGAGTAGGGAGGCGCCGGGTCAGCGGCCCTGTTACGCAATACCCAGCAGTTTCATTTTCTCCCAGAGGGTCTTGCGGGAGATCCCCAGGAGCCGTGCGGCCTCACCCTTCCTGTTGCCGGTGGCGCGCAGGGCCTCTTCGATGGCGGTTTTTTCCTGGGAATGGACACTCTCGGCCAGGGAGGGGGCGCCGGCAGGGTGGGCGGAGGGGAGGACGGCCGCAGGACGGGGAGCGGTGAATTCCAAGGGGAGGTCTTCCCGGCCCAGCGTGCTGCCGAGGGAGAGGGCCACGGCCCGCTCGATGGCGTTTTCCAGCTCCCGGACATTGCCCGGATAGCCGTACTCCAGGAGGGCCTTGCGGGCCTCCGGGGCGATCTCCATGACCGGCTTGTGCATCTTCTCGGCGAAGCGGTTCAGGAACTGCCGGGCCAGGGCGAGGATATCCTCGCGCCGCTCCCGCAGTGGGGGTAGATGTATGGGTATGACGTTGAGGCGATAGAAGAGGTCATCCCGAAACCTCCCCCTCTCCACCTCCCGGCGCAGATCCCGGTTGGTTGCGGCGATGATCCGCACGTCGACCCGGATTTCCCGCGTGCTCCCCAGCCGCTCCACGGTCCTTTCCTGGAGCACCCTGAGGAGTTTGGCCTGGGCCGCCAGGGGCATCTCCGCGATCTCGTCGAGGAAGATGGTCCCGCCGTGGGCCTGCTCGAACTTGCCCTTGCGCTCCTTGATGGCGCCGGTGAACGCCCCCCTTTCGTGGCCGAAGAGCTCCGATTCCAGGAGGGTATCGGGGAGGGCCGCGCAGTTCACCTTGATCATGGGGTGGTCCTTGCGCTGGCTGTGCTGGTGGATGGCGCGGGCCACCAGCTCCTTGCCGGTTCCGCTCTCGCCGGTGAGCAGGATGGTGGAGTCGACAACGGCGGCGGCGTTGATGATCTGGAAGATGGGGCGCATGACGTCGCTGTTGCCGATCATGTCGCAGCAGCCGAATTCGGACAGGACCTGCTCGCGCAGGGTGAGGTTTTCTTCCTTGAGGCGCTCCTTCTCCGTGATGTCGCGGCTCACCATGAGGGTGCCGAGATAGTTTCCCTCCTTGTCGCGGATCGGGTAATAGCTGTTCTCGAAGATCTTTCCCCTTACCTTTATGACGTGGGTATGAAAGGGGAGGAGGCCGCTCTTGAGAGCCCCCAGCATCTGCTGCACCCGCTCGGAGACATGGGGTGGGTGGGTGGTAAAGATGGTGAGGATATGGCGTCCCAGGTAGTCCTCCGCCCGGATGCCGCGGATCTTCTCCGCCGCCGCGTTGATGTAGGCGAAGCGGTCATCGGCGTCCAGAAAGACGATCCCTTCCCCCATGCTCGCAAGAATCGCCCGGTACACGGCGTGGTTCATGGTTTCCTTTTCAAAGCCCATACTCATCCTCGCGTCGGTTGAGGCTCTGGCAAAACTGCTGCGGGGCCGGTCTGCTTTGTTGCCGCTCGCTCGAAAGCTCAACGTACCAACGGGTACGCCTCGCTTCCTCGCTCGCTTGCGCCGTGCATCCCGGCCTCCTCATGACGTTTTGCAAGAGCCTCAGTTGTTCATGCATTTCACCGGGAGATCGACAGCTGCTGGCTGCGGGCAACCAGATAGTAGACGACCCCCAGCACCAGCAGGGTGCCTGCCAGAAAAACCTGGGTCTCCAGGGGGTCGTGACGCAGGGTCGAGATCAGGATCTCCCGGATGATGGCGATGATGACGACGCCGATGAATACCTGGATGTTGAACCGTCCCCCCTTCAGGCTCTTGATCTCGTTGTCCATGAGCTCGATCATCATCCAGAGGATCAGGAGGGTCCCCAGTGCGCCCAGTATCCCCTTCTCGACAGCCCCGCCGACGACATGGAATATCTCCCAGAAAAACAGCCCCACAACCGACAGCGACACCCCCACAAGGGCGAGCACCAGGATCAGGTTGAGGCCGTAGGTGAAGCGCTCCGTGGCCCGGACCAGGAGCGACTCGAACCGCTTCGAGATGAAGACCTTCTTCAGTTCCTCCTCGATGTAGGAGGCCGTCAGGATATCGAGGTTGATGTCGAGGATCTTTTCCACCGCTTCGGTTTTCTTCCGCCGCTCATCCCGGTCGGGGAAGTTCTCCCGGATCATGCCGACGGCAAAGCGGCGCACCTGCTGCATGGCCGCGTTCACGAAATGGGCATCGAGCCCGATTCTGACGTGGACATGGCCGACCCGCTGGAGATTGTGGTGGTACTGGTTGTCGTAGACACCGCAGAAGAGGTTCACGAACCACCCCCCGTGGCTCAGCTTGAGCCTCTGGATCTGGGCTTCGTCCTGGAGGAACGCCGCCGTCTCCGGAATGCCGAGGAGGTAGTCGTAAAAGTCCCGGATCATCCGGTCCCGGTTCTCCTTGGCTATGGGGAGGAGCGACTTCAGGGTCTCGGCATCCTCATCGCTGAAGAGGTAGTGGGACTTGATCTGCTGGATGGTGTACATCGAGATCGCTCCGGTTCACGGCGGCCAGCTGCTCCCGCCCGGGGGAAGACTTTCGTTTTCATTGATTATACCGTTTTTAATTATACTGTCACATTTGCTGCCAGTAGCAGGTAAAGGGGGCGGGGTGGGAGGGTCGGGCGTCACAGCTTGTTGACGATGAATTCCGGGAACAGGGTGGGGGACTTGGCGGTGGAGGAGATCCGCAGCGCTTTCAGCCTGTCGTAGTACCGGTGCACATGGTTCAGCGTCACGTTCCCCGCTTCGTTGTACTTCCTCTTGGCGGCCGCAAGGCCCGCTCTGCGGCCGAAGACGAAGATGTCGAGGAGCGAGTTTCCCATGGCCCGGTTCCTGCCGTGGATCCCCCCTGCCGCCTCGCCGGCGGTGAAGAGGTTTCTGACGGTGGTCTCCCCCTTCTCGTCGATGAGAATGCCGCCGTTCTGGTAGTGGAGGGTGGGATAGACCAGGAGGGGCTGCTTCGAGATGTTGATCCGGACCCGCATGAAATGACGGTAGAGGGAAGGGAACCGCCCCTTGAGGAACCCCTTCCCCTGGGTCTCTTCGAGGAGCGGGGTGTCGAGCCAGACCCCCTTGGCCCCGGAGAGGGTCCCGACGCCGTTGCCCCGTTCGCACTCCCTGATGATGGCCGCGGCGCAGGCATCCCGGGTCTCCAGCTCGTTTATGAACCGCTCCCCCTTGGCGTTCACCAGGTGGGCGCCGAGGCTTCGGAGCGCCTCGGTGACCAGCACCCCCACCATGTGCTCGGGGAACATGACCCCCGTCGGGTGGTACTGGAACGAATCGACCCCTTCGAGCCGGACCCCGGCCCGGTAGGCGAGGACGAGGGCGTCCCCCGTGGCGCCGAAGTTGTTGGAGGTGGGAAACCCCTGCATGTGGAGCCTCCCCGAGCCCCCGGTGGCCAGGACGACCGCCCGGGCCCGGACGACGAAATGCCGCTTCCTCCCCAGGTCGTAGAGGACCGCGCCGTTGCACTCGCCGAACTCGTTGGTGGTGAGCTCCACCGCCGGCGAAAACTCGAAGACGTCGATCCCCTCCACCTGCCGGATCTGGTCCTTCAGCACCTTCATGATGTTCAGGCCGGTATAGTCTCCGATGCAGATGATCCTCGGGGCGCTGAGCCCCCCGCCCCCCTTGACGGCAAGGTTCCCCTCCCCGTCCCGGTCGAAGTCGACTCCGAGATCCAGGAGCCACTGGACGATTCTCGGCCCGTCCTCCACCATGGTCTTCACCAGTTTCCGGTTCCCGGCAAACTTGCCGGCAGCCATGGTGTCGGCGAAGTGGCGAACCGGGGAGTCGCTTTCGTGGACCGAGACCTGCATCCCCCCAAGGGCCATGATGGTATTGGAGTTGCCGAGCCGCAGCTTGGTGGCGAGGACCACCCGCGCCCCCATCCCCTCGGCGAAGAGGGCGGCGGTCACCCCCGCCCCCCCTCCCCCCAGGACCAGGACGTCGGTGTCGTATTCGGGCCGAAGATCAATCTTCGAGTGGTCCAGGTCGCTGAACGCCTCCAGGAGGTCGGCGATCTCGTGGGTCGTCCGGTCTCCCCGGTTGACGCCGACCCGAAGGTTCCTGAAGGCGGCTTCCCGGTAATCGGGATGGTAGCGGGCGAGAAGCGCCTTCAACTCCTCGGCGGAGAGCCTCTCGATGGCCTCCCCCTTCCTCTTCTCCCGGGTCCCGTCGACGATGTCGATGAGGTCGCACATAGCCTGAGGGTACATACTTATCTCCCCACCATGGATGCACAGAACTCCTTGAGGGCCTCGTCGTCCATGGCGGCGACCCTGCTCCACTCCCCGTCGTACCGGAACGACTCGATCTCCTCCAGCCGGTTCCCGAGGTTTGGAGGGGAGGGGCGCTCTCTGGCCAGTGCCCTCTGGATGTAGAGGGCCACGTAGTGGGGGGCGATGTTCTTCGGGCAGCGGGAGGCGCACAGACCGCACATGATGCAGTCCGTCACGTGGGCTGCCGCCGATTCATAGTCGCCAGCCATGGCAGCCCTCATGACGCCGGCCACGTTGATCCATTCGGGGCAGATGTTGCAGGCCCTGCAGTCGTTGCAGGTGTAAAGCTCGTCGTAGAGCTCCTTCAGCTTTTCAAGGGGGTTTTCCATCGCCTCCAGGGAATAGCGGGCGGCCCGGCAGGGGAAGCAGGGGATCATGATGACGTTCATCCCCTCCTCGATCACCTTCTGGCAGCCGAGACCGAACCTGACCTTCTTGCTCTCCTTCTCGATGAAGGCGACGGTGCAGGCGCCGCAGAGGCCCGAGAGGCAGCCGATCCCGCGTTTCACGTCATGGCCCGTGTCCCAGAGGGCCTCGATGACGGTGAGGCCGGCGGGGACCTTGATCTTGCGCCCTTCCAGTTCAACGGTGATGATGGCGTCGTCTCCCTTCATGGGACCTCCCAAGTGTTTATCTTACGGACCTCCCATCTCGAAGTGGCGGTCCAGGAGCTGGATCTCCACCTCGCTGCCGGCGGCCAGGGCGGCATCGGGGGAGAGCTTCACGAGCCCGTTGCCGCTGGTGAGGGAGGAGAGCCGCGCCGAGCCCTGGTCGCCGGTGGCGGCCACCTGGTAACGCCCCTCCGCGAGGCGGACCGCGACCCGCACCAGGTGGGGACGTTCACCCCGGTTCCTGATGGGCTCGGTGAGAATCCCCCGGACCACGGGCCGGAAGATCTGGGTGTGCCCCATCATGGTCAGGAGGGCCGGGCGGACGAACTGCTCGAAGGCGACCATGGCCGCCACGGGGTTCCCCGGCAGGGCGAAGACCGGCTTCTCCCGGACCATGGCGAAGGCCACCGGCTTCCCGGGCTTCATGGCCACCTTCCAGAACCTGATCTCCCCCCCCAGGTCCAGGAGGGCCTCCCGGACGAAGTCCCTGTCCCCCACCGAGACGCCGCCGGTGGTGATGAGGAGATCGGCCTGGAGCCCCTCGCCGATCTTGCGGCGCGTCTCCTCCCGGTCGTCCCGGGCGATCCCGAGCATGACCGGCTCTCCCCCCGCCTCCAGGATCTGGGCGGCGATGCTGTAGCTGTTGCTGTTGATGATCTTTCCGGGCTGCGGGATGGAGCCTGGCTGGAGGAGCTCGTCGCCCGTGGAGAGGACGCCGCACCGGGCCCTGCGGAAGACCTGGGCCGCGGTCCGTCCCAAGGAGGAGAGCATCCCGATCTCCTGGGGGCGAAGCAGCGCCCCCGCCGGGATGACGCGGGTGCCGGCCGTCACGTCCTCGCCCCTGCGGCGGATGTGGTCCCCCTGGCGGACCTCTACCCGGAGGGAGATCCGCTCTCCCTCCAGACGCACGTCCTCCACCGGCACCACCGTGTCGCAGCCGGGGGGGATCGGGGCGCCGGTCATGATCTTGACCGCGCACTCCTTGGGGACCGGCTCATCACGGGATGCGCCGGCGTGGACAACATCGCAGACCGCAAGGGGGCCGGCGGCCAGGGAGGCGAAGGCGAAGGCGTAGCCGTCCATGGCCGAGTGGTCGGCGCCCGGGATGTCCCAGGGTGAGACGACATCCTCGGCGGCCACGCGTCCCAGGGCCTGCAGGAGGGGGACCTCCTCGCCGCCCAGGGGGTGGATGGATGACAGGATGATGTGACGGGCTTCCTCAATGGTGATCATGGCGGTGCTCCCCGGGGGCGGATGAATCGGCGGCGGCCCGCTTCGGCGCGGGAAGCGGGCCGCAAGCCATGGATGTATGCATGGATCAGCAGTGGACTTCGGCGTTCTTGCGCGAATAGTACCACCACGTAAGCACGATGCAGCTCGCGTAGAAGGCGATGAATCCGTAGAGGGCCGTCTGCGGGCCGCCGGTCATGGTGATCGCTGTGCCGAAGCTCTTGGGGATGAAGAAGGCGCCGTAGGCGGCGATCGCCGAGGTGAAGCCGAGCACGGCGGCCGCTTCCTTCCCGGCGTCCTTGATCGCCTGCTCTTTTGCCGCTTCTCCCTTCCCTTCCGCCTCCCGCTGCCGCTCGGTCAGAAAGATTATCGGGATCATGCGGAAGGTGGAGCCGTTGCCTATCCCGGTGGTGGCGAAGAGGAGGATGAACATGGCGAGAAACCCCCAGAAGTCCCCGCCGGTGCCGTCGTGGGGGAGGAACGCGAGCACCCCGACCACGGCCCCGGCCATGAGTATGAAGTTCCAGAAGGTGACCCGTGCACCGCCGAGCTTGTCGGCCAGCCACCCCCCCACCGGCCGGATCAGGGCACCCACCAGGGGGCCGAGGAAGGCGTACTTGACCGGGTTGACGCCGGGAAACTGGGACTTGGTCAGAAGGGGGAGCCCCGCGGAGTAGCCGATGAACGAACCGAAGGTGCCGAGGTAGAGCCAGCACATGAGCCAGTTGTGCTTACGCCGGAAGATGACCGCCTGATCCTTGAAGGAGGCCTTGGCGCTGGCGATGTCATTCATCCCGAACCAGGCGGCAATGGTGGAGACGAGAACGAACGGAACCCAGATGAAGGCGGCATTTTGCAGCCACATCGGTTTGATCTGCGCCCCGATGACGCAGACTTGGGCGGGGCCGCAGATGGCGGCGAACGTGCCGGTGCCGATCACCAGCGGCACCAGGAACTGCATGCCGCTCACCCCGAGATTACCGAGGCCGGCGTTGAGCCCCAGGGCGGTCCCCTTCTGCGCCTTGGGAAAGAAGAAGCTGATGTTGGCCATGCTGGAGGCGAAGTTGCCGCCGCCGAAACCGCACAGAATGGCCAGGATCAGAAATGTCGAGTAGCTCGTGGTGGGATCCTGCACGGCCAAGCCGATCCCCACGGCGGGAATCAGGAGCGACGCGGTGCTGATGGCGGTCCACTTGCGCCCGCCGAAGATGGGCACCATGAACGAGTAGAAGATGCGGAGCGTCGCGCCTGAGAGCCCCGGGAGCGCCGCCAGCCAGAAGAGGTGGTTGGTGTCGTACTTGAAACCGATGAGGGGAAGATTCACACAGACCACGCTCCAGACCATCCAGACGGCAAATGCCAGGAAGAGGCAGGGGATGGAGATCCAGAGATTGCGGGTGGCGATGGCCTTCCCCTTTGTTTCCCAGAAGGTCTTGTCTTCCGGGTTCCACTCCGTCAACACATGGGATGACATCTTTCTTTCTCCTTCCATTACGGGCGATCGCTTTCCTTCCGTTAACACACGCGGTGGCATCTTCTCTCTCCTTTCGTTGAAATTGGCCGGTTATTCCAATATGTCCGCAGCCTTCAGCTTGCGAGGGGCTTTTTCCTTCTTCAGGGCCAGGTACATCCAGATGAGGGAGACGCAGGTGGAGCCGTAGAGGAGCATGAAGGCGGTGCTCCGGACACCGGTCAGATCCACCAGCGCGCCGAACATGATGGGGAGGACGAACCCGCCCAGTCCTCCCACGAGCCCCACGATGCCGGAGATGACGCCGATGTTGTGGGGATACTCGTCGGAGATGTGCTTGAACACCGACGCCTTGCCGAACCCCCAGGCGATCCCGACCACGAAGAGCAGGGCGGTGAAGAGCCAGACGTTGAGGCCCAGGTTGAGCGATACGGGGCCGTTGGTGGTGGTGACGACCAGGGCGGTCTTCGGCAGGGAGAGGAGGAAGAGGCAGCCGCCGGAGATCCACATGACCCAGCAGGTGACGGTGTGGGCGCCGAACCGGTCGGAGAGCCACCCCCCAAGGGCACGGATGACGCCGGAGGGAAGGACGAAGATGGCGGCCATCAAGGCCGCACTCCTGATGCCGAACCCGTACTCGTTGATGTAGTACTTGGTCATCCAGAGGGAGAGCCCCACGTAGCCGCCGAAGACGATGGCGTAGTACTGGCAGTAGCGCCAGACCCTCGGGTCTCTGAGCGCCGCCAGCTGGTCCTTGATGGTCACGGAAGAGCCGACCTTGTGGCTGTGCTCGGTGAAGGTGAAGAGCCAGAAGAGGAGGGCCGTGACGGTCATGGCCGCCGCATAGACCCTGGGGACCGTCTGCCAGCCGTAGGCCACCACCAGGGAGGGGGCGAGGAACTTGGTCACCGCCGCCCCCGCGTTCCCCGCGCCGAAGATCCCCATGGCGAGCCCCTGCCGGGCCTTGGTGAACCACCGGGCGGTGTAGCTGATCCCCACCGAGAAGGAGCCGCCGGCAAGGCCGATGAAGAGCCCCAGCAGCAGAAACTGCCAGTACTCCGTGGCGGCGCTCACCAGGTAGATGGGGATGATGGTGCAGAGCATCAGGACGAAAAAGACGACCCGCCCGCCGTACTTGTCGGTCCACATCCCGAGGGGGAGCCGGATCAGGGAGCCGGAGAGGATGGGGGTGGCGGCCAGGATGCCGAACTGGGTCTCGTTCAGCTTCAAGGCGCTCTTGATCGGGATGCCGATGATCGAGAACATCACCCACACCGCGAAGCAGACGGTAAAGGCAAAGGTATTCATCGTCAGCACCGATACCTGCCTCTGCCTGTGGGTCGCCATGGCGCGCTCCCTGATCTGGGTACCCCACGTTGCCACCGATGCCATCTTGTTCTGTTGCGTTTCCATGACGTCGTCCTCCGACTACTTGAGACTGCCGTTACCCCACCCTCTCCCGTGCCCTGGAGAGCCAGCGGTAGAGGATGGGAGGGTCCTTCAGGAACGTGATCGGCTGATAGAGCATATGGACCAGCTTGGTGAACGGCAGGAGCGCCACGATCAGAAACGCCCCGGCCGCGTGCAGCTTGAAGATGAGGGGAAAGTCGGCCATGTATTCCAGCTGCGGTTTGAAGGTGAGGAGCGAATAGAAGTAGGGAACCACCGTGTGGAGGTACCACTGGGAGCCCCACCGCATGAAGAGGGAGATGTAGATCCCCGTGGCGGTCTGGGCGATCAGGAGGAAGAGGAGGACCCAGTCGCCGGCGAAGGTCACCCGTTTCAGCATGGGGGAGTTGACCCGGCGCAGCAGCAGGATGATGCTGCCGAACAGGGCCAGGAACCCCAGGCCGAGACCGACACTCTCCAGGAAGATCAGGGCGTCCATGTGACCGAGGAGCCGCTTCATCACACCGGGGGCGATGATCCCGGCAAGGTGCGCCAGAAGGATCAGGATGATCCCGTAGTGCCACGGGTTGATCCCCCAGTAGAGGGTCTTGCGCTCCAGAAACTGGGTCGAGTAGGCCGACCAGGTGAGGCGGTTGGTGTACCAGCGGTAGGGGGTCACGATCAGGACCAGCGCCAGGGCGGCGTAGGGGAGCACGATGAAGATCAGGTTGTTCAGCATGACGTCACCTCCTTCTGCGAAGTCGCCTTCGACGGGATGGGGGCGGCACCGTCGCCGCCGGAGTCCGCCTGATTCGTCTCCCCGGCGCAGTCCGCGGCGCACAGAAGCCGGACCGCCTCGGCGGCGGGGCGCCACGGGGAGTGCTCGCGGGTGGCGAAGCCGTCGCAGAGCCGCTCCACCCCCGGGAGCACCTGCTGGGCTATGAAGGTGCGCCGTACCTCGTCCCGCTCTTCTCGCGCCAGATGGGCCAGGAACTGGAGGACCACCACCAGGTGGTCGGGGAGCTCGTTTCGCCCCACGGCGAAGCCGTGCCGGCCGAACTCCCCCTTGAGGCCGATCATGTAGGTCACCCGCTTCTGGTTGTCGCCGTAAAGGTGGTGCCCCAGGTAGGGGGCGGCCGCCGGGTTGAAGTCGAAGGTGGCGACGTACTCCTCCTGGAGCTCCGCCAGGGTGGAGCCCGTCACGTACGCGGCGAAGGGGGTGGTGGGGGAAGCGACCCCCCGGCTGCCGAGAAAGCCGCTGACGACGGCATCGGCCGCCAGGAGCCCCTCCTTTTCCACGGGGTAGTCAAGCATCCGGGCAAGGGATGCGTAGCAGTCGGCGATGGTCATTTCCCCCTCCTCGTCTTCCTGAGGATGCCGAAGCCCCTCTCACCCTTGCGGCGCTCGGCCTCCAGCTCCTCCCGCTGCCGGGGCGGGACCACGTGGCGCTCCCCGTAGCCGCCGACGGCGAAGAGCCGGTAGAGGCGCTCGGCCCCCGCCTCGTCGAGCCCGGCCGCCTGCAGGGCCCCGGTGGGGGCCGGCCGGCCGAGGCTCTTTGCCCGCATGTGGATCCGCAGGGCGATGAGCTTGGTAAGGACCTGGGTGATCACCTCCCGGTTCCCCCCGGCCAGAAGGCTCGCCAGGAACCCGATGGGGGCCCGCAGGCTCTCCAGCGGCGGGATCTCCCCGTGCTCCACCACCTCGAAGAGCTCGCCGGCCGAGCCGATGACCGGCGAGAGGGCGGGGATGTAGAAGCTCATCGGCATGGTCCGGAACTCGGGGTGGAGCGGCAGGGCCACGCCGAACTCCTTGACGAGGGCGTAGACCGGCGACTTCTCCGCCGCCGCGAGCCACTGGTCGGAGACGCCGTTCTTCCTGGCCCCCTCCCGCACCTGGGGGTCGCGGGGGTCGAGGATCACCCCCCGGTGCCCCTCCACGAGCTGGTCGTCGCGCCTGAGGAGGGCGTCGCCCACCTTGTCGGCGTCGTAGAGCAGGACGCCGTTGTAGCGGATCCTTCCGACGCAGCTGTGGGCGCAGGAGCTACAGACGCCGGTCTCCACCCGCGGGTAGCAGAAGATGCACTTCTCCGCCTTGCCGCTCGCCCAGTTGAAGTAGACCTTCTTGTAGGGGCAGGCGCTCGTGCAGAAGCGCCATCCCCGGCAGACGTTCTGGTCCACGAGGACGATGCCGTCCTCCCCCCGCTTGTAGAGGGCCCGGGAGGGGCAGGAGGCGACGCAGGCCGGGTGCGCGCAGTGGTTGCAGATGCGCGGCAGGTAATGCATGAAGATCCGGCCGTAGTCCTCGATGAGCCGCTTCTCCTCCAGGTTCACGTCCCCGGCGGCGTAGAGCTGGGAGCCGGAGAGGTCGTCGTCCCAGTTGGGCCCCCCCTGGATCACCGGCATCTTCTCCCCGGAGATCTGGGAGAAGGCGTCGGCCACCGGCTGGTCGCTCCCCGGCGGCGCCTTGTAGAGGTTGGCGTAGTCGAAGTCGAACGGCTCGTAGTAGTCGTCGAGCTTCGGCATGTTGGGCTGGTAGAACATGTTGAGCAGCGTCGGCCCCTTGCCGAGTCCCTTGAGCCGCAGGTTGGTCCCGTCGGCGACCCACCCCCCCTGGTACTCCTCCTGGTCCTCCCACCTCTTCGGGTAGCCTATCCCCGGCTTGGTCTCCACGTTGTTCCACCACATGTACTCGGCCCCCTGCCGGTCGGTCCAGATGTTCTTGCAGGCGATGCTGCAGGCGTGGCAGCCGATGCACTTGTCGAGATTGAATGCCATTACAATTTGCGCTCTCACGTCCATGACGTCGCTCCCTGTGCGGTTTATGGTCATTAAGTCCCCCTTTGAAAAAGGGGGATTTAGGGGGATTTGCCTTCGTCCGGCGGGGAAAAATCCCCCCTGGCCCCCCTTTTTCAAAGGGGGGAACAAAGACAGGTCGTCACTTCTCCAGCTTCCGCACCACCACGTAGCAGTCCCGGTTCACCCCGGTCGGTCCCCAGTAGTTGAAGTACCAGCTGAACTGGGCGTAGCCGCCGAGCATGAGGGTCGGCTTCAGGAGGATGCGGGAGAGGCTGTTGTGGACCCCGCCCCGTCGGCCGTTCTTCCGCGACTTCTGGATGTTGAGGGTCCGCTCCGGCGCGTGGTACATGATCGCCGCCCCCTTGGGGATGCGGGCCGAGACCACCGCCCGGCAGACCACGACGCCGTTGGCGTTGAAGAGCTCGATCTCGTCGTTGTCGGCGATCCCCGCCCCGGCGGCGTCCTCGTGGTTCAGCCAGACCACCTGCCCCGCCCTGGAGAGGGTGAGCATCCGGAGGTTGTCGCTGTAGGTGGAGTGGATACTCCACTTCCCGTGGGGGGTGAGGAAGTTGAGGACAAGCCCCTCCTCCCCTTCGGTTTCCCCGAGGATCCCCTGATCCAGCTTCGCCTTGAAGGTGGGAAGCCCCTCGTTGAAGGCGGTGTAGTAGGGGTGGTCCAGGTAGAGGGACTGGCGCCCCGAGAGGGTGCGCCACGGCACCCCGTACTCCACGTTCAGGGTGTAGGGGGAGTAGGGGCGCCCCTCGGTCACGAGCCCGCTCCAGACCGGGGTGCTCACGTAGCGGCGCGGCTTCTGGGTGATCTCCTCCCAGGTGATGCGGAAGTCGCGGTTGCCGGCGGCGATGGGGGCAAGAGGCTTGCCGACCCGCTTCTCCAGGTTCTCGTAGGCCCGGTAGGCGAGCTCGCCGTTGCTCTCGGGGGCAAAGGCGAGGATCACGTCGGCCACGACCTTCTCATCGGCCAGGTCGATGTAGCGCTTCTCCCCCCAGCTGCGGGTCGGCATCTGCCGCAGGAGCCTCTCGTGGACGTCGTCCGCCTCCCAGGAGACGCCGTGGGCGTGAAGATGGCCGATCCCCGGCCCGAGCGACGCGAAGCGGTTGTAGAGGTTTGCGTAGTCCCGCTCCACGAGGGCGATGTTCGGCATGGTCTTGCCCGGCAGCGGCTCGCACTCCCCGAGCTTCCAGTCCTGCACCCGGCGCTGGGCGATCTCGCCGGGGGTGTCGTGGAGGAGGGGGGCGGCGATCACGTCCTTCACCGGCCCGGGGAAGTGGCGCGGCGCCAGCTCGCTCACCTTCTTCGCGATGAGGGCGAAGGTCTGCCAGTCGGGCTTCGACTCCCACGAGGGGGGGACGGCGGCGTCCATGCAGTTCACGAAGGAGTGCATGTCGGTGGTGTTGAGGTCGGACTTCTCGTACCAGGTGGCCGCGGGAAGGACGATATCGGAGTAGACCGCCGAGGTGTCCATCCGGAAGTTCAGGTCGATCACGAGATCCACCTTCGCCTCGGGGGCCTGCTCGTGCCAGACGATGTCCTTTACCTCCCCCTTGGCGAGCTCCCTGGCCGTGCAGGCGGCGTTGGGGGCGCCGAGGACATGCTTCAGGAAGTACTCGTGTCCCTTGGCGCTGGCGGAGATGGCGTTGGCGCGCCAGATGAACCAGACCTTGGGGGAGTTTCCCGCCCCGTCCGGGTCCTCGATGGCGAAGCGGACCTGGCCGCTCTTTAGCTGCCCGACGAGCCAGGCGCGGATCTCCTCGTCGGTGGCGGCCCCCGCGGCCCGGGCCTTCTCCACGAGCCTGAAGGGGCTGTCGTTGAAGTGGGGGGCGAAGGGGAGCCAGCCGAGCCGGACCGCCTTGGCGTTCATGTCGGCGGAGTGGAGCGGCATCTTCTCGCCCGTCTCGGGCTTGAAGTAGTCGACGTAGCTCCGGTCGTAGCGCCACTGGTCCGAGTGGATGTACCAGAAGCTCGGGGTGTTCTGGAGGCGTGAGGGCTTCACCCAGTCCTGGGCCATAGCGATGGTGGTCCAGGGGGCCAGCGGCACCACCTTCTCCTGCCCCACGTAGTGGGCGAGCCCGGCGCCGTTTCGCCCCACGCTCCCGGTGAGGATCAGGGCGGTGATGATCCCCCGGTAGATGAGGTCGTTGTGGTACCAGTGGTTGATCCCGGCGCCGACGATGACCATGTTGCGGCCGCCGCTCGCCTCGCCGTTTTCCGTCCACTCCCGGGCGAAGCGGATCAGGGTTTCCCGGCCGATGCCGGTGTACTTTTCCTGCCAGGCCGGGGTGAAGGGCCGGTCGGAATCGTAGTCCTTCGGGTAGTCGCCGCCGAGCCCCCGGGAGACGCCGAACTGGGCCATGAGGAGGTCGAAGACCGTGGCGACCGTCGCCTCGCCTGTGGCTGTCCTGATCCGCCGGACCGGGACCTCCCGGATAACCTCCCCCGTCCCCTCGAAGCGGAAGCGGACCTTGCGGGTCTCTTCCCCCAGGAAGGAGAGGCGGCAGGCGATCTCGGAGCCGTCCGCCAGGTCCCGCATGTCCAGGTTCCAGTTCCCCTCGGCCTTGCTCCAGCGGGAGCCGAGGCTGCCGTTGGGGATTCGCACCTCGCCGGAGTCGTCGGCCACGCAGAGGAGCCATTCGGCGTGCTCAAGCCCCGCGCCGCGGGCGAGCTCCGCCGCCCGGAGATGCTCTCCCGCCTGCCAGGCCCCTTCCTTCTCGTCGAGCTTCACCAGGAAGGGGAGGTCGGTGAACTTCCTGGCATAATCCTCGAAGAAGGGGACTTTTCGATCGGCGTAGCACTCGGTGAGGATCACGTGGTTCACCGCCATCCAGAAGGCGCCGTCGTGCCCCTGGGCCACCGGGAGCCAGGTGTCGGCAAACTTGCTCGCGATGTTGTAGTCGGGGGAGATGACCGTCACCTTGGCCCCCCGGTAGCGAGCCTCCACGAGATAGTGGGAGTCGGGGGTCCTGGTCATGGGTACGTTGGCGCCGCACAGGACGATGTTCGTGGCGTTGTACCAGTCGGCCGACTCGTTCACGTCGGTCTGCTCCCCCCAGATCTGGGGCGAGGCGGGGGGAAGGTCGCAGTACCAGTCGTAGAAGCTCATGGCCACCCCGCCGAAGAGCTGGAGGAAACGGGTGCCGGCCGCGTAGCTGATCATCGACATGGCCGGGATCGGAGAGAAGCCGATGACCCGGTCGGGACCGTGCTTCTTGGCCGTGTAAATGGTGGAGGCGGCGATCAGTTCCACCACCTCGTCCCACGATGCGCGCCTTAAGCCCCCCATCCCCCGCTTGCTGGTGTAGCTCTTCCTCGCCTCGGGGTCCTCCACGATACTCCGCCACGCCTCCACCGGGTCGTCAAAGCGGGCCCGTGCCTTCTGCCAGAGGTCGAGGAGGGGGCCGCGCACGTAGGGGTACTTCACCCGCATCGGGCTGTAGAGGTACCAGGAGAAGCTGATCCCCCGGGTGCACCCCCGGGGCTCGTGGTTGGGGATCTCGCCGTTGAACTGGGGATAGTCGTTCGCCTGGAGTTCCCAGCAGACAATGCCGTCCTTCACGTGGACCATCCAGCTGCAGCTTCCGGTACAGTTGACTCCGTGGGTGCTCCGCACCACCTTGTCGTACTGGTAGCGGTTGCGGTAGAACTCTTCCCAGTCACGGCCAGCCGGGGTGTAGTCGTCCTTGATCCGTTCGTGCGTCATTATCTGGTCCTCCTCTTGTAGAGAATCAACCCCGCGAGACAAAAGACAAAGAAGCCGGTACCGGCCAGGGGAAAGATGTCGAAGGACCATCCCCCCCGCTTCTGGGCCGCCGCATCCTTTAAGAAGGCGACGATGGCGGTAATCTCCTCCTCGGTCAGGGGGCGGTTTTCATACACCTTTTTCATGACGGGAAACTTGAGGCTCTTCAGCACGCCGCGAAGCCCCTGCTCCCCCATCCCCTCGTAGAGGTCGGAGAGGTCGGCGGCCATATTGCCGCCCGATACCCCCGGGGCCCGGAACGGATGGCAGGCCGCACAGGGGGCGCCCCCCTTGGCGAAGGGCTTCGCCCCGGTGAAGAGGGCCCTCCCCCGGGTAGCCAGCTCGGGTGTCACCACCGTTTCCGCCGGTTTCGCCGCTTCGGCTGCCGGCTGCTCCCCCGCCACGGCTCCTCCCCCGCTCGCCGCCTTCAGATAGGCGATAATCTGCAGGGCATCGTCGCGGCTTATCCCCAGGTTCGGCATCTCGTACCCATGCTTCTTGACGAGCTCCAACTGGACCGGATCCCTGGCGGCCGTCAGCTTGTCGGGCTCCACGATGACCTTGACGAGCCACTCCTCCGGCCGCTTCCCGGTTACCCCCTTCAGGTCCGGCCCCCCCGCGTCGCCGCCGCCGATGGTGTGACAGCCGGAACACTGCTTGTCGAACAGCTCCTTGCCGGCATCGCCGTAAGCGTGGGGCGCGAGTGACAGCATCAGGATCAGGGAGAGATGGCTGACCGCTGCTCGGAGAATTCCTCTCGTCATGACTTTCCTCCTGTCGACCAGTTGTTTTTGTTAATTAACGACACCTTTGGGTATAGTCTAAGTTTAGCTTTAGAGTAAGGTCCTGCAACTTTCCTGCATTGACTTTAATCAAGAAAGCGCAATTAGTTTCAAAGCCGTCTCAGTGGGAATCCTCCCCCTTGAAGACGGGGAAGATCTTGTTCAATCCCCAGAAGATGACGAACGGGAGTATCCCCACCAGTATGGCGCCCGGCAGCCCTTCCTTGAAGGTCTCGATGTCGCGGGGAATGATGGGGAGGTCGTAGTGCATGAAGCCGGCAAAGGAGGCCGAAAAGCCCTGTCCGCCGATGACCAGGTTCCACCGCATCATGAACACCCCCATGAGGACCAGGAGCGTGGCGACGATCGCCCGCCTCACGGTGAGCCGCGGCAGGAGGAAGAGGATGAGGGGGACCAGGTTGCCGAGGCCGTACTGGATCACGAAGACATTCACGAAATCCTTGCCGTAGATGAGACTTCGCACGATCTCCCACGAGCGGAACTTGGCGTAGTCCCTGAAGAGGAGGTCCAGGAGCTCCAGCCCCAGGGCCGCCAGCAGGGCCATGACGAGATATTTGGCGGTCATGGTGACCTCGTACATCTCCACGGTCTTGATCTGCTCGGGGGTGGGGAGGCTCGGGTCGTTCTTTCTCTTCCAGCCGACGATCAGCTTGCGGATCTCCATGGTCACGATGTAGCAGAGGACGCAGAGGGCGATCCCCGAGACCACGGCGGAGCAGATGAAGATGAAGGGCATGAGGGGGGTGGTCCAGAGAGCGTTGGCCTTGACCGAGCCGAAGATGAAGCCGGCGTAGCCGTGGAGGAGACAGGCGACCGGGATCCCCGTCGCCGCCATGACCTTCACTGCCTTTTCGTCCTTTGCCAGGGCATGCTCGCTGACGTCCCACGCGCCGAGGGTGAGGGCCGAAAAGAGGAGATACCTTCCTCGCTCCGGGAGGTTTTTGTTCCGCTTCACCTTGAGTGAGAGGGCCGTCTCCACGAAGTGCCGCCGGTAGACGAACCAGAGCTCCGAGGCGACGATCATCCCGTAGGTGGAAAAGGCGATGCCGAAGGCGGCGATGGCCGAGGTGAAGTGGGGGGTGAGCATCACCTCGATCCCCCGCTCCGGGTGCTGGAGGTGGAGCTGGAGCGGCACCATGGCCACGGGGAGGAGGGCGAAGGAGAAGACCAGGGAAAAGCGGGCGATGTCCTTCATCTGTCTGATCCCGAAGACGTGGTAGAGGGAGGAGAGGACGAAGGCACCGGCCACAAGCCCGGTCATGAAGGGGTACATGACGATCTGGATGGTCCAGTAGATGTACTCGTTGGGGTAGACGAACAGCTCCTTGATGGTCCAGGCTTCTCCGTGTACCATGGCTATTTCACCTCCCGGGAAAGGGCGAGATAGTAGACCTGCGGTTTGGTGCCGTACTCTTCCTTCAGGACCCCGACCCGTCCGGACATGATGGTCTTCGTCACCGGATCGTCGGGGTTGCGCAGGTTGCCGATCTTCCTGGTGCCGAAGGGGCAGGCGTCGACACAGGCGGTCTTCATCCCCTTCGTGATCCGATGGTAGCAGAAGGTGCACTTCTCAGCCGTCTTGTGGACCGGATGGAAGGAGCGGACCCCGTAGGGGCACGCCATGATGCAGTAGGCGCAGCCGATGCAGTGCTTCCTGTCCACCAGGACCACGCCGTCGGGGGTCTGGTAGGTGGCCCCCACGGGGCAGACCTGGACGCAGGCGGGGCTCTCGCAGTGGTTGCAGAGCTTGGGGACGAAGAACGCCTTTTCGACGTCGTCCCTGGCGAGCTCCCGGTGCCCTTCCTCCCCCTGGTCGATCCGGTCCGAGGTGAAGCCCTCCCGCCCCCCCTGCGGGGAGTCCACGCAGCTCTTCCCCTTTCCGGTGACCACGTACCGCTCCACCCAGGTGCGGGTGATGCCGGCCTCGTAGGGGATCTCGTTCTCCGTCTTGCACGCCTTGACGCAGAAGCCGCACCCCACGCACGCCTGGGTGTCCACCAGAAAGGCCCACCGCACCGCCGACCCGTCCTCCTTCCTGGCAAGGAGCGTTCTCGGGCTGATCAGTTCCAGGGCCGAGAGGGGAACCGCCAGACCCGCGATGACCGTGATGCTATTCTTGAGAAAGTCGCGCCTGTTCATCCCTGTGACTCCTTGAGGCTCTTGCAAAACTACTGCGGGGCCGGTCTGCTTTGTTGCCGCTCGCTCGAAAGCTCAACGTACCGATGGGTACGCCTCGCTTCCTCGTTCGCTTGCGCCTTGCATCCCGCCCTCCTCATGACGTTTTGCAAGAGCCTCACCTTGAGATGAGATCGGATTGTGGGGGTCGTGGCACAAGGTGCACTCCGCCTCGGGGTTGTGGGTTTCGGGGTTGATCCCGGCGATCTTTGCCCTGCCGCTGGAGGGGGTGGTGAGAGCGGCGTGGCAGCGCAGGCAGAGCGCCCGGCTCCTGTCGATGGTGAGGGTGGGAGGGTCGTCGGGATGGTTCAGGGCCGGACCGTGGCAGTTCTCGCAGGAGATGATCCCGTGGGGGGTGCGGCTGATGCTCTCCGCCTTGTCGGCGTGGCACTCCCTGCAGTACGCGGCCGTCCGGTATTTCACCGTCACGGCCTTCCATTCGGCCTCATTCCCCTTGCGGTGCCAGCCGTACATGTACCCCCGCTCGTGGATGCCGAAGTCTTCCGGCACCAGGAAGGTCCTGGCAACCAGGACCACAGCGATCAGGGCCGCGGCGATATAGAGCGGCCGCCAGACATGACTCCCCATGGTGATCTCCCTTCTCTCCCGGTCTGTTCCTAAACTGCCGTTAATGCAATGACAGCACCTTGTTGCCGAATGTCAATTCGAATCGGCTAAATCACACACTCCTTCTCCCTTGCGCTTCGGATCAGATTGGCGTACCTGACTTCGAAGAGGGTCCTCGGCCTGCCCATGAATTCCTCGACATGGCTGCTCAGGACCTCGAACCCGGCATCAATGTCGATCTCCCTCTTGTACTGAAACTTGTCCCATCGGGCCTGGTCGATGATCTGGATCTTCTCGCCTTTTTTGCAGGTCGCGATGATGACCGGCACGGCATCCCTCTCGTTGTTGTCCCACAGAAACGCCGCATCGGCCTGGGGGAATATCCTTTCAACGGATGCCGGCATGTCGCGATGGGCCTCCAGGAAGATCCTGAAGCTGGGCCTGAGCGCTTCGGCAATGTTGGTATTCTTGTTGAGGAACACCGTGAACGCGTTGTATTCGCCGGCCACATGCCTGGTCAGCGATCTCTTCCACGCCTCGGTGGCCTGGGCGGTAAAAAAATTACATTCGACAAAACGACCGGCGTTGTGACCGATGGAGATATACTCCTCGGCCCGTTTCGAGACGCAGAAGGGCCAATCCACCGTTACCCTCGATGCATCACCGTAAATTACCGTCGATCTCTCGAAACCGTACACCATGCTGACGTGATCCCTGACATCCTGCTCTGCGACCCTTCCGCACGACCTTTCCACTTCCTTGACCACCATGGCGTCATAGTCGAGGTGCACAAACTCCCTGGTGCCTCTGTCTCCGTACTTTGCCCGAACGTAGGTGCTCTTTCCCGATGCAGGGGGACCGCCGACCAGCTCCAGTATTTTTCCCATGACCTTCACCTCCCTGTGAAGCGATGGGTGCGACATCCGGAAACCTTGGAGTGATTTCATAATCGCAAGCGACGTACCAAATGCGCCGGGTGGGATAAAAAGTTGTAACTATTTGATATGGCGAAACTTATTAGGGCGAGATCGGGCAATGGAAGGGCTGGGGAGCCGTGTTGGCGTTACCTGCCGGTAACATATGGGAGGGAAGGGTTACGACCCAAAAAAAGGCCGGGGCGTCCCCCGGCCTCCGAAAGGAGCGCCCATGGCAGCAAGCGCTCCTACGCGGCGATCATGTGGAGGTCTATGCCGAGTTCTTTTCCGGAATACCCCAGGGCCAGGCCGATCATCTGGGAGAGATGCAGCACCGGAATGTTCCGGGAAACGTCCCTGCCGTCCAGGGCCTTGTCCTGGTAAGCATCGAAGGCGGTGTGGCACAAGGGGCACGGGGTGACGATGTAGTCGGCCCCGGCCCGCACCGCGTCCTCCAGGGCGTTTCCCGTCATGGCGAGGGACTGCTTCTCCGCCACGAGCAGGGTGTGGAAGCCGCAGCACTTGTTTCTGGACCCGTACTCCACGACGCTCCCGCCGAGGGCCTCCACGAGGCGGTCCAGGGCGGCGGGGGCGGCGGGGTCGTCCCTCCCCAGGAGAGCGGAGGGCCTCAGGATGTGGCAGCCGTAGAAGGGGGCGAAGCGGACCCCCTGCAGGGGTGTGGTGACCTTTTGGGCAAGCCGCTCCAGCCCGTAATCCTCGGTGATCACCCAGAGGAGGTGCTTCACGTCGCTGGTGCCGCCGTAGCGGAGCCCTTCGTACGCCAGTTGGGCGTTCACCAGCTCCCGCTTTTCGGCCAAGGTGTCCAGGAGATGCTTGGCCCGGCGCAGGGTCAGGAGGCAGGTGCTGCAGGAGGTCACGAGATCGAGCCCCATCCGTTCCGCCAGGGCGAGGTTTCGCCCGTTGACGACGATGAAGTGGTCGGGGCTCACGTAGTCGAGGTTGCTCCCCCCGCAGCAGGTACCCTTCTCCAGGTTGACCAGCTCGATCCCCAGGTCCTTCTTCCACAGGTTCAGGGCGCGGTCCACCTCTTTGGTCATGGATTCGTTGATGCAACTCAGGAAATAGGCGTATTTCATGGGGACCTCCCTATCTCTCGCCCCGGTTCGCTTCCAGGCGGCTGTAGATTTCCCTCACCCTCTCGATCTGGGGAATCCGTTTCACCAGCAGGGGGGGCCTTCTCCCCTTGAGCCCCATCCTGAGCGCCAGGGGCAACATTTTGAGGCTCCCGAGCATCCCTTTGGTGCGAAGCGGCAGGGTGACCTCCTTCAGCCGTCCGAGGTCGCGGATGTCGTCGTAGAAGGCCCGGGCGTGGCGGGCCCCCTCCGACTGGGTCATCCCCCGCTCGAAGGCCTCCTCCCGCAGCCGGTGGATGCCGTCCATGATCGGTATCTTCTTGGTGCAGTGCTCCGTGCACCTGTGGCAGTGGGTGCAGTCCCACAGGCCGTTGTCGGCGGTCACCTCCCGCAGCCGTTCGCAGCCGAGGGTGTCGCGGGTGTCGTTGTTCATCCGGAATGCCTTGAGGAGGACCGGCGGGGAGATGTAGCGGCGGTTCACCCCCATCATGCTGCACTCCGAGTAGCACGACCCGCAGAGGATGCAGTCGCTTGCGGCGTTGATGGTCTCGAACTCCCCGTCGCTCACGAGGTGTTCTTTTCGCCCCATCTCCTCCTCGGGGATGGCCGGCCTGACCCAGCTGTAGTTGCGCTTCAGCTTCTCCATGATCGGGTTGATGTCCACCACCAGGTCCCGGATCACCTCCAGGTTCCCCAGGGGCTCGATGAGGATCGGGCCGTCGCCGCTTCCCGTGAGGAGATCCCAGACCTGGGTCGTGCAGGCCAGCCTGGAGACCCCGTTGATGCGCACGGCGCAGGAGCCGCAGATCCCCGCCTGGCAGAAGGCCCGAAACGTCAGGCGCGGCTCCAGCTGCTCCTTGATGTGGTTCAGGGCCCGCAGGATGGTGATCCCCTTCTCCACCGCAATCCTGAAGTTGTCGTAGAAGGGGGTGCGGTCCGCCTGGGGGTTGTACCGGTAGATGCGGAAGGAAACCTCTCGCCTTTCCATTAGTAGCTCCTTGTCCCGAGGGCGTATTTCCCCATGGTCACGGCCTTGCGGTCGAGCCGCACCCCGCCGTCTCCCCCCATGGTGCAGAGGGAATGGCGGTGCCACGCCTCGTCGTCCCGCCGGGGGAAGTCCTACCGGTAGTGGGACCCCCGGCTCTCCTGCCGCTCCAGGGCGGCGACGGCCACGCAGAGGGCCAGGTCGAGCATGTTCTTCAGCTCCAGGATCTGGATCAGGTTGGTGTTGTAGACGGTCCCCGTGTCGAAGAGCCTGATGCGCCGGAAGCGCTCCCGCAGTGCCCGGAGCTCCTCGACTCCCTTGCGGAGCCGCTCCTCGACCCGGTAGATCCCCACGTTGTCCCCCATGGTCTTCCCCATCTCCTCCCGGATGATCCCGTAGCGCTCGTACCGTTCGTGACCCGTGTACGACCCGATCTCGTCGGCCACCCTCCTGACCGCCGCGGGGGTGATCCCGTGGGCGTTTCGCTCCGGGGCCTCCAGGGCCGCCTCCCGCCCCGCCAGCTTCCCGAACACCAGGATGTCCAGCAGCGAATTCCCCCCCAGCCGGTTGGCCCCGTGCACGGAGATGCAGGCGCACTCCCCCACGGCGTAGACGCCGCGGACCGCGGTCTTCGCCATGGTGGCGTCGATCCCCCCCATGGCGTAGTGGGCCGTGGGGCGCACGGGAATCGGCTCCTCGACGGGGTCCACCCCCTCGAAGTGCATGGAGAGCTCCCGGATCTGGGGGAGCTTCTTCCTGATCGCCTCGGCCCCCAGGTGGCGCAGATCCAGCTCGAGGTAGCTCCCGGCGTCGCTCTCGAAGCCGTTTCCTTCGATGATCTCCGTCTCCATGGAGCGGGCCACCAGATCCCGGGGACCCAGCTCCATCTTCTGGGGGGCGTAGCGGGCCATGAAGCGCTCCCCGTGGCGGTTGAGGAGATATCCCCCCTCGCCCCGGGCCCCCTCGGTCACCAGGAGGCCGCTCTTGCGCAAGCCCGTGGGGTGGAACTGGATGAACTCCATGTCCTTCAGGGGGATGCCGGCCCGCAGGGCCGCGGCCTGTCCGTCGCCGGTATTGCCGGCGGCGTTGCTGGAGCGGTTCCAGTACATCTTGGCGTGGCCCCCGGTGGCCAGGATGACGACCGGCGCCACAAAGGTCTCGATGGCGCCGGTGCGCATGTCCAGGGCGATGACCCCCTGGCACGCGCCGTCGGCGTGCTCCAGGGAGAGGAGGAAGTACTCGTTGAAGAAGGTCACCCCCCGGCGCAGGCACTGCTCGAAGAGGGTGTGGAGGATGGTGTGGCCGGTCTTGTCGGCGCAGTAGCAGCAGCGGTCCTTCACCGTCCCGCCGAAGGGGCGCTGGGCGATGGTGCCGTCGGCAAACCGCGAGAAGGGGGCTCCGAGGTTCTCCAGCTCCCGCACCACCGCGGGGGCCTGGCTGCAGAGGTACTCCACGGCATCCTGGTCCGCCAGGTAGTCGCTCCCCTTGACGGTGTCGAAGAGATGGAGCTCCACGGTGTCGTCTTTGTCCTTGTTGGCCAGGGCCGCGTTGACCCCCCCTTGGGCGGCGGAGGTGTGGGAGCGGGTCGGGTAGACCTTGGAGATGACGGCGACGGAGACCCGGGGGTTGGTGCGGACCGCCTCCAGGGCGGCGAAGAGTCCCCCGCCTCCGGCGCCGACGATGACTATGTCGTATCTATGATCCATGACTGACTCCCTGTGTGGGATACGCTAGGAAAGTCCCCCTTTGAAAAAGGGGGATTTAGGGGGATTTAAACGGGGATGAAGGCAAATCCCCCCCCCCAGCCCCCCTTTTGTAAAGGGGGGAGGAAATAGTTCTACAAAGCCACCTGGGCCACCGACGGCAGATCCTCCACCGCGCGGAAGATCTCGATCTCGCTGATGATCCCCGCCAGCTCGTGCCCCCGCAGCACCACCAGCCGCCGCACGCCGAGCCTGTTCATCATCCGCAGGGCGTACTTCACCCGCATGGTCGGGTCGATGCTGTAGACCGGCTTGGTCATGATGTCGTGGACCTGGGTGTTCCAGATGTCGCGGTAGATGTTCTCCCCCGGGTCGATGACCTTCCCCAGGATGTCCCGCACCGTGAGGATCCCGTAGACGTCGTCCTCGTTGCGGGGGAGCACCACGAGGCTCGCCACCTCCCTGCTCTTTATGAGCTGGATCGCCTGGGCCACGGTCCGGCTCCCGTCGATGGTCACCACGTCTCGTTGCATGAGCTCGGATACGGGGGTGTTGCGGATTTTCTTCAGGGCCTCCATGGAGCCACCTCCTTTAAGAAATGTGTTGGGTTTACGCCAGATACGCCAGCTCGTGGGGCTGGGTGCGGCAGTCGAGGTCCTGCCCCCTGCTCCGGTGGTCGGCGATCTCGGCCGCCACCCCCGCCATCCGGCCATGGAGGAACATGATGAAGACGATCTCCCGGGCCTCCTGCTCGCTGATCTCCCCCTGGGCCAGCTGCTTCCAGAGGAGATCCAGCGCGATGCAGGCGATGGCCGCGTCGACGTTGACGCAGTAGACGTTGTCCGTCACCCCCTCGGCATGGAGCTCTTTCACCAGGTGATGGTAGAACTCCAGGAAGGGATTTGTGACCCCCCTGGCCTTGAGCAGGTTGCGGATGTGAA
This sequence comes from Geobacter sp., assembly GCF_027327745.1. Taxonomy (GTDB): domain Bacteria; phylum Desulfobacterota; class Desulfuromonadia; order Geobacterales; family Geobacteraceae; genus Geobacter. Next base: position 4,027 of record NZ_DAHVYG010000009.1, on the reverse strand, counting down.
CCTCCCGCGGGTCATGGTTCTCGGGCCGGTCGCGGAACACCGGGTGGTTGATGCACGGAATCCTCTCCGTGGCCCCTTCCATCTTCGCCTTCCTCTTCCGGGCCACGAACTCCTGGGTCGCCTGGGCCGCCAGGGCATTCAGCACGTGGTCCAGGTCCGCCGGGTCGCTCTGGTACGGATCGGTCTCCGCGAAGATGTCCAGCAGGTAGCCGACCGACTCGAAGCCGTTGCCGCCGTGGGCCAGGCCGGTGTTGGTCATGAAGCCGGCGTAGGCCGTGGCGATATGGTTTCGGGCGCTGACGCTCTCCTTGGCCCCCTTGGCGCTCAGGGTCCCCGGGCCGTTGGTGACGGTCAGGTTGAGGAGCGCGTTGTAGGTGAAGAGCTCCTGCTCGTTCGGCGCGCGGTTGAAGAGGATCTGGAAACAGGTCGACGCGAAATCGGTGGCCAGAACCGCCGGATCGTCCAGGGTGTGGAGCTGCTGCCAGAAGCGGTTCTTTTCGGGAGTAACGGGGGAGACCCCGGCGATGATCCCGTTAAGCCCCAGGTAGGTCCCGAGGTCCTGGGCCGTCTCCCGGACGATGCGGCGCTCGGCCAGGGGTTTCCAGGCAAGCCCCAGGAGCATGGCCGCGAGAAGGAGCGTGAAGGAGTCGGCCGGCTCCCCTGCGGCCCGGCGCTGCTCGCTGTAAGCCTGGGCAAAGCGGGTCAGGATCGTCTCCTGGCCGTGGGTCCGCAGGAGCGCCCCGAAGTAGTCCGCCAGTTCTTCCGACTGGGCTTCCCCCTCCGTGGCGGGGAACCCTTCGGCGCTCTGGCATATGGTCTCGATCAGCTCCTCGTTGACCGTGAGATCCGAACCCGTCTCGGGGAAGAAGCGGTCGATGAGCCAGGAGCTCGTGGCGCGCAGCTCCTCGAAGAGCCGGTTGTTCCCCGCAAGCATCACCTCGGCCCCGATTGCAGCGTTGGGGGTGCAGCCGTTGGCCCTCCCCCGGGCCACGGTATCGACGTGGGTGCTCCCCCGGGCCGTGAACCAGTTGAGGAGCGGGTTGACGATGGCCATCTGCCCCGCGTCGGGCATGCTCTTCAGGACCGAGAAGAGGGTCACGGCGCCGAAGGGGCACTCGATGAGATCGAGGAGCTTTCGGCCCTGGAGCGCGATGGTGAAATCGGAGGGGTCGATGAAGCTTGCCCCGGAGCGGTTTCTCATCGGCTCCCGCATGATGCGGGCCCCCACCAGCCGGTTGAACTTCTCGATCTCCTCCCCGTAGGGGGAGATGGCCCTTACCGGCTGCATCCGGAGCTGGGGGGGGAGCTCCAGCTCCTGGTCGTTCACGAACCACGGCTTGAGGCTCAGATCCCCCGTGGAGGGGAAGTCGGGATGCTCGCCTAAAAGCTCCATGCAGGCGCTAACCGCCTCGGGGACATCCTGGATGGTCCTGATGCGGACCCCCCGCTTGGAGACTTGCGGCTTTGCCGGTTCGAACACCGGCACCCCGAAGAAGGCGTCGAACCACCCCTCCTTCGCCTCGGCGTCGTCACCGCATCCCGCCATGGCCCCCGCGTGGCCGCACGACCGGGTGAGGTTCTTCTTCCACCGTCCCGTCACGCAGGCGACGATTGGCTTGGTCAGCTTGAAGCGCCCCTCCTCGATCCAGTCCATGGCCTGCTTCTCGTAGTACCCCCCCGGCTCCACGTAGACCACGACCGCCTTGGTTCTGGGGTCGTTCTCGGCGCAGTAGAGGAACTCCGCCAGGGCGAAATGGATGTAGATGTCCTTGCCGCTGCTGAGGATGGTGGAGGTGCCGAAGCCGGCGGTCTTCAGGTACTCGGAGATGGTGGTGCTGAAGTTGCCGGAGTTGCTGTAGATGGCCACGCTCCCCTTGCGCAGGCTCTGGGCGGGAGAGTCTCCCCCCAGGGCGCCGCCGATCCGCACCTGGTCCCAGGAGTTGGCGATCCCCAGGGTGTTGGCCCCGATCACGTCCACCTTCCTGTTCTGGCAGCCGTAGCGGATCAGGCGGGAATCCCGGGCCGAGACCTTTTCGGTCACGATGACGATCCGCTTCAGATGGACGTTGCGGGCGCACATCTCCGACACCGCATGGGAAACGGCGCCGGGGGGGAGATAGATCACTCCCGTGTCGAAGTGGATCCCGGCCCTGATGACGTCGGAGATGCTCCCGAAGACCGGGATGTCGCCGATGGGGGTCTCGAAGGCTCCGCCGGGCTCGCCGTACTGGACTCCGGCCACCACGTTCCCGCCGCTGTAGGCGTGGGATACGGGGGTGACCAGGGAGCTCTCGGTCCCCCGGATGTTCATGATGCAGACCCGGGAATGCTTGTTGGCCAGCTCGTGCAGCGACTGGACGCCAACGTGATAGGGAAAGGGATTGTTCTGATAGTTCATTGCCGACTCCTTGCTGCATCAGTCTTCACGCCGCTATGGCTTTATAGTGTTTCGGTGCCATCGCGGCAGGTTTCGGTTCGCGAAAGGAATCAATCTCCATGGCATGCTGCAGCACACTCATCATGCTGCTGTCGTGGCCGAAGAAGCGGTAGGGTACCCGCAGGGAGTCGAGGACGTCCCTGCCGCAGACCATCCCCTCCACCACCATGGGGCCGCCGCGCCCCGCCACCACGAAGATGTCGGGGTTCAGGCGGATATGTTCCCGCAGCGAATCGAAGATCGCCCTGAAGGTGGTGAAGATGTTGGTGTTGTTGGCCCTTCCCCCGATCAGGAGCACCACGTGCGCCTGGGGGAGCCAGTGGCGGAAGGTTATGTCGGCGATGGCCTTCATCTTCTCGTAGGGGGGGTTGCCGCCGAAGTCGGAGGAGATGATCGCCCGGTCCCCCAGGATCTCCGTGGCGGCGCTGTTGGCCCCACCCCCGAAGATGAAGGGGAGGATCGTCCCCTTCGGGTTCACCTCCGTCACGTCGCTCTGTCCCTGGTGGGTCCGCAGGACGTTGATCTCCGCCTCGAACTGGGTGATGGTGGTGGAGAAGATCTCCTCGGGGTAGCCGAGCCGCTTCCAGGCCGGGTTGTCCTGGTCGAAGGAGGCCTTGATGTCGCAGGCGAAGGGGACGTAGCGCCCCTTCACCTTCCCCATCCGGATCGGGTTCAGCTCCAGGGTGGTGAGCCCGTAGTTGTCGTAGAGCTGCCAGAGCTTCGGCAGGTGCTGCACCAGGGAGCTGATGTAGTGGGAGGGGCACTTCAGCTCCCGCAGGGCGTCGTTGATGTGGAACGACTTCACCCCCGTGACCGGGTTGAAGACGATGGTCCGCTTCTCCTCGGGGGGGACGTCCTCCACGTCGATCCCCCCCTTTGCGGTCAGGAGGAGGACCGGCATCCGGTACTCGCTCGACTCGGTGATGCTCACGTAGATCTCGATGTCCGATTCGATGTATCCCTCAAAGGTCACGCCGCACGCCTGCACCTCGCGGTTTCCCTGGTGGTGGGCGGCAAAGAAGAGCTCGCGCTTTGCCACCATGGCGTCAAAGACGTTGGTGGCGACACGCACGAGCCCCGCCTTCCCCTTTTTCCCCACTCCACCCAGAAAGACCGGCTTGACAATGCATTTGCCCCCATGGGATGCGATGAGCGCATTGATCTCATCGTGGGACGCATCCTCTGTCAAAACCGGCGACACCGGAAACTCGACCAGATCGAGCAGCCTTCTCCCGTACTTTAATCCTGTCAACTGCATATGGTCCTCCTCATTGTCTTCTTTATAGTCACTTCGCCTGATACAACAACTCTCCTCGCCTCTGACAGTTTGGTCGCCTCCCTGATACAGAATAAGGCAGTAACGCGTGCGCTCGGAAGAGCAGGTTGCCGTTATCAATGGCAAGCGGCATACCAAAAGCGTTGGGCACCATGAAAAATTTTAACCATTTGATTATGCGGAACTTTTTTAGTGAAGTAGCTGATGGGGAGTGGGGGCGGGCAAGAACCGATGTTTCCCCGCCGTAACGTGGTGGGTGAGAAGGGTTACGTTCTTTCCTTGGGCGCGAAATGGGGTACAGTTGTAGGGACGCT
>NZ_DAHVYG010000008.1 GCF_027327745.1 Geobacter sp. | reverse complement strand
CCCGGTATCGGGGCGCTGCCCCCATCAATTGGTGTCTCATCAACGGCGAAACCGAAACCGGCATCACCACGATGCAGATGGATGCCGGCCTCGACACCGGCGACATGCTGGTAAAGCGGGCCATCGCCATTGACCCCGACGAAGACGCGCAATCGCTTCACGACCGGCTTTCCCGCCTCGGGGCAGAGACCATCGCCGAGACGCTCGACCGTCTGGTGGCCGGCACCCTGGCCCGCGAGAAACAGGACGACGCCCTCTCCTGCTATGCTCCGATGCTCAAAAAGGAAACCGGCCTCATCGACTGGACGAGATCCGCGCGTGACATCAAGAACCTTGTCCGTGGCCTCACCCCCTGGCCCAGTGCGTACACTTCGCTTCACGGCAAGACCCTGAAGATCTGCAGGGCGTCCGTCGACTGCTCCACCGGCGAACCGGGCCTCGTCATCAAGTCCAGCAAAGAGGGAATCCTTGTCGCCTGCGGCACGGGAAGCCTGCTCATTGAAGAACTCCAGCTTGAGGGACGGAAACGATTGCCGGCCACTGACTTCCTTGCCGGTTATCGCATCGAGCCGGGCACCAAACTCGGTTCTCAGCCAGGAATCCACGATGCCTGATCACCAGCAGCCCAAAAAACGCCTGTTCGTCACCCTCATGGGGCTCACCTGCCTCATGATCGTTGGCGTCATCTATCTCCTCTGGTGGATCCCCACCACGGGACTCGCCAACATACACCCGTCCCTGCCGCGCATTGTCGGCATCGCCTTTGGCGCCCTCTCGCTCATCGCCCTCGTTGGTACCCTGGTCCTCGTCCTGACAACAGCCCTCGGAAAGGACATCCTGTTTACCCGCTTTCTCCGCGGCGTCGTGGTAAAATTTCTCCTCCCCGTCATCGAGTTGATCGGACGGGCCTGCGGCATCTCCATCGACACCATCCGCCAGTCCTTCATCGCAATGAACAACAGCCTTGTCCTCTCGCAGCGGTTCAAGGTCAAGCCTGATAGGGTCCTGATCCTTCTCCCTCACTGCCTTCAGCTGTTCGAATGCGAAATCAAGGTCACCGGCGACATCAACAAATGCGCCCGTTGCGGCCGATGCAACATCATGGGTCTTGCCGACCTTGCCCACAAGTACTCAATCGACATCTCCGTCGCCACCGGCGGAACCCTCGCCCGAAAGGTGATCATCGAGAAGCGCCCAAAACTCGTCCTTGCGGTGGCGTGCGAACGGGATCTCACCTCGGGGATCAAGGACTGTTATCCTTTGCCGGTTATTGGCGTCTTGAACGACCGCCCCTTCGGTCCCTGCTTCAACACGAAGGTCGATGTCGACAAAATCGACGAATCGCTTCAGGCTGTCATCGGATAGGCGCAGCTCCCCGCCGTAATCTCTCCTTCAATCCTAATGCGCGATTGACGACCGTGGCTTTGCCGGTTCCATCTTCACAGTGAGCGTTCCAAGCCTGAATGGATTCAGAGCGAACAGGCGCAAGGTGTCAACCAGTAGCCGTTCCCCTATTCTACCGCATCGGTAACGGCACACTCTCCCGGCAGGATCTCAGCAAGCAATTCTCTCTAATACGACAATCACCCAGCTTCGCCAGGACACCGAACAACGCGAGTACCGCGAACTCCTCGGCGGATTTCCGCCATTCTCCGCTCGTATTCGATGACGCTGTTGAAATTCCTGGATTCTTTCATTTGAACGAAAAAGCCCCTTCAGATGAAGGGGCTTTTTCGTTCAGATATCTAGCTGGAAACTTAGAGGAGAACCGCTTTCTGAGCAAGCTCGAGGAGGTACGCCGGCATAACGCCCGGGACGAGCACCCCGACAACCGCGATGACGATACAGAGCGTAACCGGAGCCGAGAACTTCATCCAGTCAAACTCTTCGACCGGGTTCTTCATGTACATGTAGACCATGACCCTCAGATAGTAATAGACCGAGGCCGCGCTGTTGAGTACGCCGATGATTGCAAGCCAGATGTAACCCGCCTTGATGGCGCCTGAGAAAAGATAAAACTTGCCGATGAATCCGGCCGTGGGGGGCATGCCTGCTAGGGAGAAGAGAAAGACTGACATCGCCAGGGCAAGGACAGGGTGCTTCGTGGCAAAGCCCGCATAATCCGAAACGTTGTTGTTTTCCTCACCTTTCTTGCCGACGAGTACGATGATCGCAAACGCACCGATGTTCATGAAGGCATAGGAGAGCATGTAGAAGAGGATGCCGGCCGTCCCTTCGGCATTACCCGCGGTGAAACCGACCAGGGCGTACCCCGCGTGGGCAATGGAGGAGTAGGCAAGCATTCTCTTGATGTTGTCCTGATTGAGCGCGATCAGGTTGCCGATCGTCATGGTGAGAACCGCCAGGATCCAGAGGAGAGCCGACCAATCGGCCTTCAGCGTCGGGAACGCGATGAGGATGACTCTCATAAAGGCAGCAAAACCAGCCGCCTTCGGCCCGGCGGACATGAACGCCGTCATCGGGGTAGGAGCGCCTTCATAGACGTCGGGGGTCCACATGTGGAAGGGGGCCGCCGCAATCTTGAACGAGAATCCGACCGCCATCAGAAGCATGCCGATGAAGAACATCGGGTTCTGGGCGACGACACCGTTCTGCGTGATGAATTCCGCAATTTTTATGACGCGGGTCGTGCCGGTTGCACCATAGGTCAGCGCCATGCCGTACAGAAGGAAACCGGTTGAAAACGCGCCGAGGAGGAAATATTTCAGACCGGCTTCATTCGACTTGAGACTTGCACGATTGAGGCCCGCAAGGATATAGAGGGAGACCGAAAGGACTTCCAGACCGAGGAATATGGTCATCAGGTCGGTTCCCGACGCCATGAGCATCATGCCTACTGTGGCAAAGAGGAGCAGGGGGTACAGCTCACCCACGTTGCACCCCTCACGCTTAAAGTAGTGATCCGATATCAGGATCGTCAGCCCTCCGGAGAGGAGGAAAATGCACTTGAAAAACACGGCAAAGTTGTCCTGCAGTACCGAGCCGCTGAAGCCCGAAACGGGCGCGTTCCAGCCGTTCAAGACCGTTACCGCGGTGAGCAGAATACCACCGAGACTCAGGTATCCCAAATAGGCCTTTTGCTCGCTCGGAACGAACACGTTCACAAGCAGCAGCGCCATTCCGAAGATCGAGAGGATGACCTCCGGCATGATCGGCGCAAAGTTAATGGCAGGAATTGCGATAGTTTCCATCTAAGTTTCCTCCGGTGGCTGTTCTGAGACGGTTACTTGGACTCAACAGGCGGCATCATGGCAGCAGGCATCGCCTGCGGAGCCGGCATCTGGGGAATCTGCGCCCTGGCCGTCTGTCTCGACTTCACGTGCACAATCAACTTCTCAAGCGAGGGGCTCATCTTGTCAATGAACGGGGTCGGATACACACCCATGTAGAAGATAAGCACCAGCAGAGGAAGCATCAGTGCAACCTCACGCGCATTCAGGTCGGCAAGGGTCTGGTTCTTCGGATTGTTCAGCTCGCCGAACATGACCCGCTGGAACATCCAGAGCATATAGACTGCCGCCAGAATCACGCCACTCGTTCCAATTATGGCATACCAGCGGAGCTCGCTCTCAAAGGAACCGAGCAGTACGAGGAACTCACCTACGAAGCCGTTGGTTCCCGGCAACCCGATGGACGAGAGGGTTACAATCATGAAGATAGTGGCAAAGACCGGCATCTGCTTCGCAAGACCGCCGAAGTCGGTGATCAGACGTGTATGGCGGCGCTCGTAAATGAAGCCGACTATAAGGAACAGTGCGCCGGTGGAGACACCATGGTTGAGCATCTGCAGCATCCCACCCGAAAGTCCCTGCAGGTTGAGGGCAAACACGCCAAGCATCACGTAGCCCAGGTGGGCGACCGACGAGTATGCGACCAGCTTCTTGACGTCCTCCTGCACCATGGCAACCAAAGCAGCATAGATGATCCCGATTACCGACAGAACCGCAAAGAGGGGGGTAAATTTTGCCGTTGCATCGGGGAACAGCGGCATGGCAAACCGGACAAAGCCATACGTACCCATCTTCAGAAGGACAGCCGCCAGTATGACGGAACCGGCTGTCGGGGCCTCGGTATGGGCATCGGGCAACCAGGTATGCAGCGGGAACATCGGTACCTTTATGGCGAAGGCAAGGGCAAACGCAAGGAACATCCACGTCTGTGTAGCAGGATCGAGCCCAACTTCATAGAACCTTAGCAGGTTGAAGTCACCGCCGCCCGCCTTGAAATAGAGCGTAACCAAGGCGACCAGCATGAGGAGCGAGCCGACCATCGTGTAGATAAAGAACTTGACTGCAGCGTATATCTTGTTCTTGCCACCCCATATACCGATGATGAAGTACATCGGAATAAGCATGACTTCCCAAAAGATGTAGAAGAGAAAGAGGTCGAGCGACACAAAGGCGCCAAGCATGCCGACCTCAAGGAGCAGGAGACAGATCATATACTCCTTTACCTTCTCCTCCACCGCCGTCCATGTCGAAAGAATGGCAATCGGCATAATGAAGGTCGTCAGCATCACGAGCCAGATACTGATCCCATCAATCCCGACCTGATAATTCATCTGGAACGGCCCGGCGGCGATCCAGGGAACCTTCTCCACGAACTGGAACTCAGCATTGCTCTGGAAGCCTGTCAGCAGCGGCAACGAAACGGCAAAGGTCGCCAGCGTGACAAGCATAGCAAGCATCCGATGGACCGAATGGCTCTGCTTGGGGACGAAGAAGAGCAGTACGACCCCCAGAAGTGGAAGAAAGGTCATCACGCTGATTAAGGGAAACTGACTCATGAATCTGCTCCTTTGGTCCTAGTTATTCTCAATTAGCGAAAGAGGTAGAACGCCACGATTACAACCACGCCGAGGGCCATGCTGAGGGCATAGTTATGTACGTAACCGGTCTGAACGTTTCTCAGAACGCTGCCAATCCCTTTAACGATTCCGGCTACTCCGTTCACAATGCCGTCGACCACGAGGACATCAAATCCCTTCCAGAGGAAATTCCCAAGGGCTTTGCAAGGATTGACAAAGAGGAAATCGTAAAGCTCGTCGATGTACCACTTGTTGTAAACGGCACGGTGGAGTCGCGGGAAAGCTGCCGTAAACTTCGCCGGAGTGGATGGCGAAACAACGTAGAGGAAAAAGGCGATGGCAATCCCCACTACTGCAACGGCCACGGAGATACCCATGAGTCCCCATTCCAGGGCCGCGCTGTGATGCGCTTCTGCGTGGGGGAGTTGCTGCGCCATAAACTCCTGGGACCCTTTGAAAACAGGCTCCAGGTAGTGCTCGAAAAGGTTAGGAATGCCGCCGAACACCTCCCCGATAACCTTGGGGATCCCGACATAACCACCTATGATTGCAAGGATTCCCAATACAATCAGGGGGAATGTAATGACAAAGGGAGACTCGTGAAGATGGCCCTTTGCTTTTTCCTTGATCCTGCACTCACCGAAGAATGTCATGAATACAAGCCGGAACATGTAGAAGGCCGTGAAACCCGCAGCAATAGACCCCGTAGCCCAGAGAACAATATTCAAGTCTCCGTGCAGCGGATTGGCAAACGCCTGCCACAGTATTTCATCCTTGGAGAAGAAGCCGGAAAATCCCGGAATACCCGAAATCGCGATGGTAGACACCAGAAATGTGAGGAACGTTATTGGCATTGCAGCCTTGAGTCCCCCCATGTTCCTCATATCCTGCGGGTCGTCGTGAGAATGGATATGATGCAACGCATGATGCATAGCGTGGATAACGGAGCCCGACCCAAGGAAGAGGCATGCCTTGAAGAAGGCGTGGGTCATGAGGTGGAATATTCCTGCCGTGAACGCTCCCACGCCCATGGCGAGGAACATGAACCCGAGCTGCGACACTGTTGAATAGGCAAGAACCCGCTTGATGTCGTTTTGCGCCGTGCCAATGCTTGCAGCGAAGATTGCCGTAACTGCACCGACGATGGCAACCACCATCATCGTTTCATGGGAGCGAATGTAAACGAAGTTCATCCGCCCGATCATGTATACGCCAGCGGTTACCATGGTAGCGGCGTGGATAAGTGCGGAAACCGGTGTGGGGCCTTCCATCGCGTCCGGAAGCCAGGTGTAGAGCGGTATCTGTGCAGACTTGCCGGTTGCACCAAGGAAGAAGCAGAGGGTAATGACCGTGACGACGCCACCGACGGGAAGCAGGTGGGCGTTTGCGGCCAGCTCACGGAAATTTATCGTCCAGACGTTATGAGTATGTCCAAAATACCAGTACATGGTGAACAGGCCGAGGAGAAATCCGAAATCACCGACCCGGTTCATGACAAACGCCTTCTTGCCGGCGTCACCCGCCGATTTCTTGTGGAAGTAGTATCCGATCAGGAGATAGGAACAGAGACCAACCCCTTCCCAGCCGACGAACATGAGAAGGAGGTTGTTGCCCAGCACCAGTAGCAGCATGGAAAACGTAAAGAGGTTAAGGTAGGTGAAATACCGGTAGAAGCCCTCTTCTCCATGCATATAACCAATGGAGTAAACGTGGATCAGAAAGCCCACCCCGGTAACCACCATGATCATGAGTGCCGAAAGCGGATCAATGAGAAAACCGATGTCAGCCTTGAAGGTGCCTGCCTTGATCCAGGTAAAGAGCACTTTCTCAAAGACGCGCTCCTCGAACCCCTTCGCGAGAAGTTCGATCAGAATCCCACAGGACACGAGGAAGGAACAGAAGACCATCAGGGCGCCAAGGCCGCCGATCACCGTCTCGTTCTTGATTTTCTTCCCGAAGAGACCGTTGATGACAACACCAATCAGCGGGAACAGGGGTATCAGCCATACGTACTCGAACATTCCAGACTCCTTTATAGCGCGAAATTCGGGATTTCGTTCTCTACAGCCTCATCAGCTTGATATCCTCGACGTCGATCGACTCGCGATTCTTGTAGAAGGCGATCATGAGAGCGAGTCCGACTGCCGCTTCAGCTGCCGCAACCGTCATGACGAAAAAGACGAAGATTTGGCCATCAATACTCCCCAGATGCCGGGAAAGGGCAATGAAGGTCAGGTTGACGGCATTCAGCATCATCTCCACGCACATGAAGATGACGATGGCGTTGCGCCGCGTGAGGACACCAATAGTCCCGATGGAGAAGAGTATCGCGCTGAGAATCAAGTAGCTGTGCAAAGGTACCATGAGCTTTACCCCTATCGGTTAAATTTTACGCTTTGTGAGAATGACTGCGCCGATGATTGCCACGAGGAGCAGAATTGAAGTCACCTCAAAGGGGAGGAGGAAGTCCGTGTAAAGAGCCTTACCGATTATCTCCGTGTGGCCGATCCTGTGGATCAGGTCGCTGTCAACCCCTCCCTTGGCGCCGGTGAGTGCGCTGCGGTTCAGCAGATAAAAGAGCTGGAAGAGGGTGAAGACGCCGATCAAACTCCCGAACAGTACAGTATGGGAACTCCGCTTTCCGGCTTCAGATCGCAGATTGAGGAGCATGATGACAAACACGATCAAAACCATGATCGCTCCAGCATAGACGATGACCTGGATTGCCGCCATGAACGGAGCGTCAAGCATCACGTACAGCGTGGCGAGGCAGAAAAACGTCAAAATGAGGGAGAGTGCGCTGTTGATCGGGTTCTTGCAGGTAATGACCAGAAGACTGGCCAGGACAGCCACCGCTGCCACAATCGTAAAGAAGAACGTTTCCATTGCTGCTCCTTTATCGTTTTTCTAAAAGTCTCTCTTTGACGAAGACGAAATCTTCACGCTTGTAGTTTGCCAACTCAAATTCACCCGTCATCCTGAGTGCATCAACGGGGCATGCTTCGACGCAGTATCCGCAGAAGATGCAGCGCAGCATGTCAATCTCGTAGCGCTCTGCATACTTGTCGTGGTTCTGATCTTCACCCGCCTCGACGGTAATGCACTTGGCCGGACAGACCGTCGGACAGAGATAGCAGGCTACGCACTTGGCCCGATCATGGGAAACCTTAAGGGCGTGAAGTCCTCTGAAGTTTGGCGAAACCTGCGGTTTCTCGTCAGGATACTGGAGCGTGATGGGCTTCTGGAACAGATGCGACAGGGTGATCTTGAGTCCTTTAAGCAGCGGCACAATCATTTCGATATCCTCGTCATGAAGTTGACTAGAGCGCGACAATCACGCCGGTGGCGACGATGTTCAACAGCGACAGGGGGAGGAACACTTTCCAGCCGAGACGCATAAGCTGATCGTAGCGATAGCGGGGATACGTAGCACGGATCCACATACAGGTGAAGATCAGGAAGTAAACCTTCGCGACAAAGTTTATGACGGGAGGGAAGGGACCGTGCCAGCCACCTAGGAAAAGGGTCGTAGTTACGGCACAGACAGTAATCATGTTTGCATATTCAGCCATGAAGAACATGGCATATTTCATACTGGAGTATTCGGTGCAGAAGCCGGAGACAAGTTCACTTTCCGCTTCGGGAAGGTCAAAGGGTGTCCGGTTGATTTCCGCCAGCGAGCAGATAAAGAAGAGGATGAATGCGAGGGGCTGCTTGAAGGCATACCAACCGAATCCCGCCTGATCGGCGACGATTTTCTGCAGCGAGAGAGATTCGGAGAGCATGAAAACCGCAATGATTGAAAGGCCGGCTGCCAACTCGTATGAAATCATCTGGGCGGACGAACGAAGGCCACCGAGCAGGGAATACTTGCTGTTGGAAGCCCAGCCGGCGAGGACAATACCGTATACGCCCACCGAGGCAAGAGCAAGAATGTAGAGGACGCCCACGTTGATGTCGACAACCTTTCCTGCCGCAGTATCATAGTATGCAGCAATCTGGAGCGGAATCTTGTAGCCGGCAACCTCTACCGTATCCCCAAAGGGTATTACCGCGAAGGAAATGAATGCCGGCACCAGAGCAATCAACGGTGCGATCAAGAACGCAAACTTGCTCGACTGGGATGGGATTACCTCTTCCTTGAAGAAGAGTTTCAGGCCATCGGCGATAGGTTGCAGAAGACCATGCCAGCCGGTTCTCATGGGACCAAGGCGAACCTGCATGTGGCCGATGATCTTACGCTCGGCATAGGTGGCATATGCCACCGTAAGCAGGACAAACACAAAGACGACGAGCACTTTGGCTACCATGGCAACGTAGTAGGCCATCGGCAATCCTAATATTTCGTATCCCATATGCTCCTCTTCCCCTCTATTAGTAATTTATACCCGGATGATATTGGCTACTTGCTGACGGTGACCCATGTGACTGGCGAGCCATCGGTAATGCTATTGATCGACTGGTCTGCAAAGTGGTAGGGGGTAAATACTACTCCCTCAGGCATGCGATTCCCCACTTTCGCCTTAAGTTTAACTTCGCCATTCTTCGATTTGACCGTCAGGACAGCATCGTCTTCGACTCCGAGCCTCTTCGCGTCCACCCGGCTCAACTCGACGTACCCCTCGGGGCAAACGTACATCGGTCCCTCTCCGTACAGCGACATGGTGCCGCAATGGTACAGTGCGCTGCCGGTAACGAGAGCCAGCTTGCCAGCCTCAGTAACGACCAAGTCACTTGGGACAGATATGAAGCGAGGCTTGGGCGAAACGGCATAAATGTGCCCGGTGTCGCCAAGCCCTTCCAGGGTGAGACCGGCATAGGCGGGAACATTGCTCGCTATTTCGGCAAAGACCTCGGCAACGTCGCGGTAGCGCTTGCCGTCTCCGATCGTAGCGCTGAGATCGGCCAGGATCTCGAAATCACTCTTTGCCTGGTCAATGGGTTTGATCGCCTTGCGCACACGCTGCACGGCCTTGCCGACGCTGGTGAAGCTGCCGTCTTTCTCGGCAAACGAGCAGGCGGGGAGGACAACATCCGCCTTTGCAGCAGTCTCCGTCAGAAATAGATCCTGAACAACCAGGAAATCGACCTTGTCGAGTGCTGCCTCGACTTTCTGCCGACCCGGATAAGAGACCACCGGGTTTTCGCCCACAACATACAGCGTCTTTACCGTTCCGTCTGCACAACCGTCGATTATCGCCGCTGCATTCTTCCCCCCGGCTTCCGGATGGAGCTTCAGATCGGCCGCCCCCTGGCTGTTGTTCTTTTCGCCGAGTATCAGGACGCCACCCCCGTCAGTACCGATCTTGCCGGTGAGGATCGCAAGGTTAAGTGCCGCCTGCGCAAGCGCCTTACCATGTCCCGGATAACCGATACCGGCAGGAAGGACGATAAGGGCCTTTTTGGCGTTTGCGTAATCCCGAGCAAGCGTGGCGATTTCCTCGGCACTCACCCCAATCGCCTGAACGTTACCGATATCCTCGAGCCCCTTCTTGAACTGATCATACCCGCTGATCGAAGCGGCAGCACTATCAGCCAGGTTCTCGTCAACGATCACCTTCGCAATGGCGTTGAGCAGAGCAACTTCAGTCCCGGGTTTGTGCAGATAGGTTATTGCCTTGGGAAGTCTGCAAAGCTTCCCTTTCTTGTCCGAAACGATTCGAAGATCAACGCCTTTGCGCTTAACACCGAGATTAATTTCGAAGCCGAGAACCGGGTGAGTCTCGTACGCGTCACTCTTGACCACAAGCAGGAGGTCAGCCGCCTGAATGTCGGCAATCGTCGCAGGGGATGCGGGAAAACCTATGCTCTCGGCCGCTCCGTCAGTAAGAGCCCTATGCCCGTAACCGGCCGAATGGTCGATATTGTCTGACCCTATGGCACCGTTGAAGAGCTTCTTGAAGAGGAAGAGCTCCTCGTTGGTAAGGCGCGGCGTGACAAGGCCAGCACAGGAGGCGCCGCCCGCAGCTTTTGCCTCTGTGAGTTTCTGACGGACGAGACCAAGGGCCTCGTCCCAGGTAGCTGGCTCCAACTGACCACCCTTGCGGACAAGAGGAGTGGTAAGCCGCTTCGAGCTGTTCACAAACTGGTAGCCGAAACGGCCACGGGTACAGAGTTGACCGTTGTGAAAACCCTGATTTTCATCGTAAATCGTCGTCAGAACCTTGTTGTCCTTTACCCCAAGGGTAAGGTTGCAGCCGGTGCCGCAATACGAACAGACCGTCTTGACCTTGTTGAGGGACCACCAACGTGCCTTGAACTTGAAGGGGCGAGAAATAAGCGCCCCAACCGGGCATACCGAAACACAGGAACCACAGAACTCACAGTTCAGGGGGCCGTCAAACTGGGTCCCGATTTTTGCCTCGATGCCGCGATTGATGAAGGAGTAGGCGCCAAAGGAGACGATCTCGTCACAGATCCGGGCGCACTTCCCGCAATGAACGCACCGGTTCATATCCCTTTCGATAAGGGGGTTTTCATAGTCGATCTGGTGCTGGAACTTCTCATCGACAAAGCGATTTACGTTCACCTCATATTCATAGGTCAAGTTCTGAAGATCGCAGTCCCCCGCAGCATCGCATACAGGGCAATCAATCGGGTGCTTGAGCAGGAGCAACTCAAGCACCATCTTGCGGGCCTTGATGATTTCCGGCGTCATAGTGCTCACGATCATCCCTTCAGTGACGGGTGTCGTGCATGCAGGGATCTGTCTTCCCTTCATCTGCTCCACTTCAACGAGGCACATGCGGCAACCGCCGAAGGGATGGAGCTTCTTGTCGTGACAGAGAATGGGTATCCTGATGCCGGCCGCTTTGGCAGCATCATAAATGGTAGCGTCTTTAGGTACCGTTACCTGTTGTCCGTCGATCGTAAGGTTTACCATCGTGACCTCTGTTCCCTCGAAAGTTAGCTCAGCGAGCGGCTACTCTATCGCCATAAAACGGCAAGCGTCATAACACGATTTACACTTCGTGCATTTTTCCTTGTCCAGATAGGCGATCTGCCCTTTTTCCCAGACAATGGCATCTGAAGGGCAAGCTTTGAAACAAGCACCGCACTTGACGCACTTTTCCTCGACCACCTGCCAGAGCAGCAACTCTTTGCAACAGTTGGAGGGACAGCGTCTGTCGGTAATATGGGCTTCGTATTCGTGACGGAAATACTTGATGGTTGAAAGAATAGGGTTCGGTGCCGTCTGTCCAAGGCCGCACAGCGAAGCCTTCTTGATGGTTGCTCCCATCACGAGCAGTGTCTCGATGTCCGTTTCCTGCCCACGCCCTTCGGTGATCCGCTCCAGAATGTCGAGCATCGCCTTGAGGCCAATCCGGCACGGTACACACTTTCCGCAAGACTCCATCCTTGTGAAGGTGAGGAAGAAGCGGGCAACGTCAACCATGCAGGTCGTCTCATCCATAACGACCAGACCGCCGGACCCCATCATGGCGCCGGCCTTGATGAGCGAATCGTAGTCAACCGGGGTATCGAGGACTTCGGCCGGGATACAGCCGCCGGAAGGGCCGCCTGCCTGCACCGCCTTGAACTTGCGGTTATTGGCTATGCCGCCGCAGACGTTATAGATGACCTCACGGACTGACATGCCTGCCGGAACTTCCACGAGTCCCGTATGCTTGACCTTGCCGGTTACGGCGAAAATCTTGGTCCCTTTGGTGGTATCGGTGCCAAGTGACGCATACCATTCGGCACCCTTGTTTATGATATGGCGAACGTTGGCAAACGTTTCAACGTTGTTGATGTTGGTCGGCTTGGCCCAGAGACCTTTCACAGCGGGAAAGGGCGGACGGGGACGCGGCATGCCCCTTTCCCCTTCAATGGAAGCCATGAGGGCCGTTTCCTCACCGCAGACGAATGCACCCGCCCCTTTCTTGATGATCAGATCGAAGTCAAATCCCCAACCCTGGATATTCTTGCCGAGATACCCCTTCTCACGGCAGAGGTCGAGGGCTTTCTGAAGACGCTCGATGGCGAGGGGGTACTCAGCCCGCACGTAGACATAACCCTTGGTGCACCCGATCGCGTAGGCTGCGATCATCATACCCTCGACAACGCAATACGGATCTCCTTCGAGGATCGAACGGTCCATGAACGCCCCGGGATCGCCTTCGTCGGCGTTGCAGATAAGGTATTTCTGAGTTCCGGGGGATCCTGCACAGAAGGACCACTTCATCCCGGTGGGAAAGCCTCCCCCCCCCCTACCACGCAGACCCGACTTCTTTACTTCCTCAATGACATCGGCGGGCTTCATGGTTTTCACACACTTCTCAATGGCCTTAAAACCATCCTCGGACAGATAGGCATCAAGGCTTTCCGGGTCGATCTGGCCACAACCGCTCATGACGATCCGCATCTGCGAATCGACGAAGGTGTTGTAGTACGGTTTCGCCTTGCGTTTCTCCAACGGAGTGCGCTTAACGATATGCTCATCAACGATCTGAGCGACTTCTTCAGGGTTCACGAAGTCGTAGGTCGTCCGCCCGAGTTCAGGATCGACGATGTCGACCAGGACGTCGTTGGCGCAGAGACCACGGCAGCCCGTTTTTACGACGTCGCAACGTTTGCCGACGACGGCCGACACCCCTTTTTCTTCAAGCACCCTCTTGAATTCGGCCTCCACCTTCTTCGCGCCGGCTGATATGCCGCCGGTTCCCTGGCAGATCAGAATCTGAATTCCCGCTTGTTCGCCCATATGGATGTGTCCTCTGCTGGAAAGTTAGAATCCCGTTTACTTCATCGGCCGCTGGTTATATTCGGCGACGATCTCCTCGACCTTCTGAACGGTCATCTTGCCAAACGTGTCATCATTAACCATCGCGAGTGGAGCCATGCCGCAGGCACCAAGACAAGCCACCTTCTCGAAGGTGTACCGCAAATCCGGGGTTGTTTCCGCGTGGCCAATCCCGACCTTGTCGAAAAACGTCTCAACGATCCGCTCAGCCCCCTGAACGTGGCAGGCGGTTCCAACGCAGACACGGATGATGAAGCGGCCGCGCGGTTTGAGATGGAACTGCGCATAGAAGGTAAGCACTCCGAAAATCTGGCTCGGATAGACATTCAGCCGTTCAGCGACCAGATCTATGGTGGGCTTGGGCACATAGCCATACTTATCCTGAATCCCCTGCAGGACAGGCATGAGATTGCCCGGCAAGTTCAGATACTTGTCAATGATGTGATTCGCAGCTGCGAGATCGATTTCTTCTGTCGGGATTTCTTCGGCTGGAGCGTTACTCATGTACTCCATCTCCTTTGAATGCGAATGGGTTACCGGTCAATTTCGCCGAGAACGATGTCCAAGGTACCGATTATGGCGACAAGGTCTGCTATCATGGTTCCCTTGCCCATCTTCTCGATAGCCCCGAGGTTTACAAATGAGGGGGGGCGGATCCTCATACGGTAAGGCTTTGTTCCTCCATCGCTCACCAGGTAGTAGCCGAGCTCTCCCTTGGGAGCCTCCACCGACTGGTAGACCTCCCCCTCTGGGGCGGGGAACCCTTCGCTAGCGATCTTGAAGTGATGAATAAGCCCTTCGATGGAGTTGTAAACCCTCTCCTTCGGCGGATAACAGACCTTCGGAGAGTCCGCGAGGATCGGTCCCGGCTTGAGGGAGTCCAGTGCCTGACGAAGTATGTTGATGGCCTCGCGCATCTCCACAAGCCGCACCTTGTACCGGTCGAAGGTGTCGCACTTCTCGCCGACAGGGACCTTGAACGAATATTTGTCATAGCCGCTGTACGGATTATCGCGCCGCAGGTCCCAATCGACCCCAGAACCGCGGAGGGCCGGCCCCGTGATACCGTAGTCAATTGCATCCTCAGCGGAAATGACCCCGTTGCCGATGGTACGCTGGAGCCAGATGGTATTCTTTGTGAGGAGTCCCTCATACACATCAAAGTAGCCGGGAAACTCGTCAATTACCCGGCGCACATCCGCTTCGAACCCGTCATATACGTCTTGAGAAAGGCCCCCAACACGGAAATAACTACTGGTCATCCGCGCTCCGGACAGCTTCTCGTACATGCTCATGATCTGCTCCCGCTCACGGAAGCAGTAGAGGAATACCGTCATGGCCCCGATATCGAGAGCATGACAGGCGAGCCAAACAAGGTGCGACTTGAGACGGGTAAGCTCAGCCATGATCACCCGTATAGTCTGGGCACGCTCGGGAACCTCAAGACCGAGCAGCTTCTCCACGGCAAGGACGTAGCCAAGATTGTTGCTCATGGGAGCAAGATAGTCGAGGCGATCCGTCAGGGTCATCGCCTGATGATAGGTCCGGTGCTCCGACAGCTTTTCCACACCACGATGCAGGTATCCAATGTGGGGCGTGATCTTTTCGATGACCTCGCCATCAAGCTCTATCACGAGCCTGAGAACGCCGTGGGTGCTCGGATGCTGCGGCCCCATGTTCACTGTCATGATTTCTTTGTTTGCCATTGATCGCCTCTATTCGTCCAATGAAAGTGTCAATTCGCCAAAACTACGACAACCGACCCTTATACGGTTCGCGGCCCGGTCCCTGCAGGGGATAATCCTTACGCAACGGATGTCCCTCCCAATCATCGGTCATCAGGATGCGGCGCAAGTCAGGGTGCCCGACGAACGTAATACCGAAAAGGTCGAATGTTTCCCGCTCCAGCCAGTTGGCCGAATTCCAGACCCCGACCACCGAGTCAATCCGGGTATTATCCTCTCCCACAGCAGCCTTAACCCTCAGACGATCTTTGTTAGGGATCGAATAGAGGTTATATACAACCATAAACCGGGGATCTTTGCCCAAGTAGTCAACCGCGGTCACGTCCGTGAGAAGATTGTAGCGAAGCTCGGTCTTGAGAAACCGGCAAATCTCGACAACATTCTCCTTCGAAACGGTTACCGTCACCTCATCTCTAAACTCCTTCACATCCTGCACTGCTGAAGGGAATTTTTCTTTCAGCCTGATCACTGCGCGATTGTTTTCAGCAATAGCACTCATATCTATTCCCCTGATTGTGGTAACTTACGCAGCCGTCGGCTCCAGCCTCTCTCCGAGGCCCAGAGCCGAACCAAACGAATTGCGCTCTTTGGCGATCTTGTCCTGAAGTTTCAGCAGTCCGTAGAGGAGCGCCTCAGGGCGCGGCGGGCAACCGGGAATATAAACATCTACGGGCAGCGCCTCATCAACCCCCTGTACGACGCTATACGTATCGAAGATCCCACCGGAGCATGCGCAAGCCCCCATCGCAACCACCCACTTGGGCTCAGGCATCTGTTCGTATACAGTCTTGATGACCGGCAACATCTTTTTGGTTACGGTTCCCGCGATGATTATACAGTCGGACTGCCGCGGCGATGCCCTGAAGATAATGCCGAAGCGGTCGAGGTCATGACTCGAAGCGCCGGTCGCCATCATCTCAATGGCGCAGCAGGCAAGACCGAATGTCATGGGCCAAATCGAGGATTTGCGGGCCCAGTTGACAAGCTTGTCAAGGGATGTCGTAAGAACGTTTTCTCCCAGCGGTTGCTCTACTCCCATTCCAAGGCTCCTTTTTTCCATACGTAGATATATCCGACAAAGAGAATGACAATGAATACCCCCATCTCGGCAAGGCCAAACATACCGAGGCGCTTGAAGAGAATCGACCAGGGGTAGAGAAATACCGCCTCTATATCGAACAATATGAACAGCATGGCAACGATGTAAAATTTGACCGAGAAACGCTCCCGCGCAGAGCCGACCGGCTCGCAACCGCACTCGTACGGAGCAAGTTTGACCGGACTGGGCTTTTTCTGCCCGACAATCGACGAGACCACCAGCGAGCCGAGACCGAACAGCAGAGCGATCACGACCAGCAGGATTATGGGGAGGTAGGCGCCTAGCATGTAATTCCCTCCAATCTAGAGTTAATGTCCGCAGCTTTCGCGACACACGGCCATGCCATCCAGAGCAAAACCGCGTTTGACGCGCGCGTATACTGTATACAATTTGGTGGGAAATTATGTTATTTGGTGCGCTTTGTCAAGAAAAAAAAATTCTAATTCCGGCCACATAATGCACCCGATCATTACCGGAATCCAGCCCCAACACCCATCTCCGCCGCTTTCAAATTCCTTCTTGACACGCTGGGGAATGCGTGTTACAAGTACCTAATTTTACGACATTTTCAAGAAAAGGACCTATTATGGACACTACCCGATCGAAGGAACTCTTTTCCCGCGCCCAGGAGTATATCCCAGGTGGGGTCAACAGCCCCGTCAGAGCTTTCAGATCCGTCGGGGCGGACCCCGTTTTCATTAAAGGGGCATCCGGCAGCACGATCACCGACGTGGATGACAATCAGTACGTTGATTACGTCGGCTCCTGGGGGCCCATGATCCTTGGCCACTGCCACCCGCAGATAGTTGCGGCGGTAAAAAGCGCCATCGAGCATGGAAGCAGCTTCGGTGCCCCAACGGAGCTGGAGGTTACGCTGGCCGAAATGGTGGTCGAGGCAGTTCCTTCAATCGAAATGGTGCGCATGGTGAGCTCCGGGACCGAGGCGACAATGAGTGCCATTCGTCTTGCCCGCGGCTATACGGGTCGGGACAAGATCCTCAAATTCAGCGGTTGCTACCATGGCCATGCCGATTCCTTGCTCGTAAAGGCGGGTTCAGGGGCTGCCACGTTCGGCGTGCCCGACTCCCCGGGAGTTCCCAGCGATTTCGCCAAGCATACCCTTACCGCAAAGTTCAACGACCTGGAATCGGTCAAGGCCCTGCTGGCCGGAAACAGCGGCAATGTTGCCTGCATCATCGTTGAGCCGGTTGCCGGCAACATGGGGACCGTGCCCCCCCGGGACGGCTTTCTCGAAGGGTTGCGCACTCTTTGCAACAACGAGGGAATCATCCTGATTTTTGACGAAGTGATGACCGGCTTTCGCGTTGCTTATGGCGGAGCTCAGGAACTTTACGGGGTCACCCCGGACATGACAACCCTCGGAAAGATTATTGGCGGAGGGCTTCCCGTAGGAGCCTTTGGCGGCAGGAAGGAAATCATGCGGCTTCTTTCTCCCTCGGGAGGCGTCTATCAGGCCGGCACCCTGTCCGGCAACCCCCTTGCAATGACCGCTGGCATAGAAACGCTGAAACTTCTCAGGCAAGATGGCTTTTATGCCCGGCTAGAGGAAAAGAGCCGCGCCCTTGCCGACGGAATTGCAGCGGCATCCCGGTCGGCGTCGTATCCGGTATACTCGACCCGTGTCGGAAGCATGTTCTGCACGTTCTTTACCCCGGGAGAGGTCTTTGACTGGACAACGGCAGCAGCATGCGACACTGCCGCCTTTTCGAAATATTTCAGATGCATGCTGAATGAAGGCATTTATCTGGCCCCTTCCCAGTTCGAGACCGCATTCGTCTCCATCGCTCACACCGATACCGAGATCGAAAGGACAATTGCGGCCGCACACAGATGTTTCAAGGCGCTGTGAAGGAATGAGCAATTAGAGGATTGACAGCGGTTCGGAGGGTGTGTTAAGTAGCTTAGGTTTTCAGTCTTGTAATACACGAATCGACCTGACCCGAATGGATGATGAAAAGCGACGTCTTTTGAAGACCTTGGGTCTAGTCTCAAGCATGGGCATCTCGGTGGCTCTGGCGATATTCATCGGGGTGGTCATCGGGAGACAGCTCGACAAGTGGTTTGGAACCCATCCATGGTTTTTCTTCATTTTTCTTGCATTCGGGATTGCCGCCGGGTTCCGTAACATCTTTGTAATTGCCAGCAGAGAAATAAAGCGAGACGATGGCGGCAAGGATAACCGAGAATAACATCTTCGCCGTGGTTACGAGAGGTGGCTGGATTCTTCTCGGAGTGCTTGCCGGCGCGGGGTATCTTTTTCGCTCCGCCCGTTTTGCGACCGGGATTCTTGCCGGCGGGATATTGGTTCTCGCCAACTTCTACTGGCTGAGGAGCATCTTGACGCGGGCGCTTCGCCTGCAGCCGGAAAAAGCGACCCGGTACGCTCACCTGCGCTACCTGGCCAGACTGATCTTAATCGGTATTGTCATTGCCGTTTTGATCGTCCGTGCGCACATAGACGTGATGGGGTTGCTCGTGGGCCTGTCGATTATTGTCGTAATGATCACGGCTCTCTCGTTTTACATGTTTGCCGCCAAAGGAGAATAATCATGGTTCACCCCTTGCTGTTCCTGCAATTCTTCAGGAAGTTTCTCGAGCCGCTCCACATCTCGGAAGCGGGTGCCGATGCAATCGCCTACACCTGGTTGATTCTTGCCATGCTGCTGATCCTGTCGCTCCTGGCAACCAAGAGCCTCGCTGCAGTCCCCGCCGGTATGCAGAATTTTATGGAGGTCGTTGTCGGCGGCATTGAGAACATGGTTGAAGAAACCATGGGCGAAAAAGGAAGGCCCTATTTCCCACTCATCGCTACCCTTGCCCTCTTCATACTGGTCTCAAACCTGATCGGTCTCGTTCCCGGGTTCTTCCCCCCGACGGCAAACCTGAACACCACGGCAGCGTGCGCCGTCATCGTCTTTCTTTCGACCCACGTTGTCGGTGTCAAGAAGCACGGTTTCCACTACCTCAAGCATTTCATGGGCCCCATCTGGTGGTTGGCCCCCCTCATGTTCTTCATCGAGGTCATCGGCCACCTCAGCCGTCCCCTTTCGCTCTCTCTGCGTCTTTTCGGCAACATGAACGGTCATGAACTGGTGCTCATGATCTTCTTCGCCCTGGCTCCGTTCCTCGTGCCGTTGCCGATGATGCTCATGGGGGTTCTGGTTTCCTTTATTCAGGCTTTTGTTTTCATGCTTCTCGCTATGATCTACATCCAGGGTTCCCTTGAGGAAGCTCACTAATACCAAATCCTATACTATTTAGGATAAACACAACCCAAGAGGAGGAAGTAGCAATGGAATTTCTCACAATGTGTATGCTGGCAGCAGGTTTCGGCATGGCGATCGGCGCCTTTGGTACCGGTATCGGCCAGGGTCTCGCCGTCAAGAGCGCCGTTGAAGGCGTTTCCCGCAACCCCGGTGCTTCCGGCAAGATCCTGACCACCATGATGATCGGTCTGGCCATGATCGAGTCCCTCGCCATCTACGTTCTCGTTGTCTGCCTCATCATCCTGTTCGCCAACCCCTACAAGGACGTGGCGATCAAGATTGCCGAAACTGTAGCGAAGTAAGTTTTACCGCGTGAAGCGCAAAAAGGGGTGTGCCTTTCGGCGCACCCCTTTTTGCGTTTGCTTTTAACCAGCAGACCCTTCCGTTTTACGCGGCCACTCGGCGGATGGTCTGACATCGCCGCCCCGGCGCCGCTTCCTCTATCTCAACGACGGATCCCCATCCCTCCCATCGCCTCAACATGGCCTCTCGCAACTCACCATCTCTTCCGATTATCAATCTTCCGCTTTGCTGGCGAACCGTCCCCTCTCCCGGGGAAAAGGGCAGGGTGCGGAGAAAGTATGCCTGATTGGTGGGCTCTGCTGTCGGCAAAGCTCCTCACAGTCAACTGCTCATCGGCAGAAGGCTAAACCTTATTCCTTTTGCAAAAGCCCGCACGCGTCCTGCGGCCGGAGAGCCAGGCCCTTCCCGTGTTACAGCATTCCTGGGGCCTTCTGCCAATGCCGAAGTCAACACGGAGCTGTAATCTCCGGATGATGAGTCGACATGAGGTTCGACGGGCCTGCCCCAAACCGTAAAGCGCGTTTATAGATACGATTGTCCAGGCGATCTTGGTTTCTGGCGTCACGGCAGGAGGATGCCGCCTGCCTCAGGTCACATTTCCGCCCAGACATTTTTCGTAGTGCTGAAATGCAGAACGGGGTGCCTGTGCGGCACCCCGTTCTGTCATTGCTTCATGGTGGATCGATAAGCCGTAGCCGCGATCAATGCCCTCCGCCGGCCAGGAAGGCGTAGAACATCAGGACGACCAGCGTGAGACCGGTGATGACGGCCGCGAAGCCGAATGCCTTGACGATAAAGTCATAGGCAATGCCGCTGGTCTTCTTGGCGGCAAACTGTTCGGTGATTCCCAGCTCCTCGTAACGCTTCCACTGGTCACCGCGCTCCTCGATGAATTCATGTTTCGGCATCTGACCGTTGAAGATGACGAAGTCCATCGGGAACTTCTCGGGCCGGCCATGGGTGTTGAAGAAGTGCACGGTGAAGATGAAGCCAGTGGCAAGCAGGGCCTCGTCCGAGTGAACAATGGTCGCCACGTTAAACATCCACCCCGGCAGGAAGCTGCCGAAGAACTCGGGGAACCAGAGCATGAGGCCGGAACCACCGATGGCGAACATACCCCAGAAGACGGCGATGAAGTCGAATTTCTCCCAGTAGGTCCAGCGGTCGAAGGTCGGCTTCGGTCCCCTGAAGAGGAACCAGCGCACCATGCCGGTTACGTCTTTTATATCACGGAAGTTGGGCATCAGCGACTCGGGTCCGAACATCCGTTGCAGCCAGTTCCCTTTAAGGTCCTTGCGGACAAAGAGGAAGTGGAAGGAGAGAATCAGCGCCCCCGAGAAATAGATAAAGGTGATGCCGGCGCCGCAGCGGTGGACAAGACCCGCATTTGCCGTCCCGCCGAAAAGATTCTCCATCATGAATTTAGCCCAGTGCTGGTCGCTGAACTTGAGCGGAAGGCCGGAAAGCGACAGCATCAGGAAGCTGATGATGACGAGGAGGTGAAGGAAGATATGCCGTCTCTTGAATCGACGGTACACCTTGTGGGAGTCGGGGATGTGATGATGTTCAAGGTGACCCTCGATCAGTGCCTGCTGCTTCTCGCGGTTTTCGACAAACCCGCGGAACATCCAGAGAAGGGTATGCACCCAGAAGACCCCGAAGGTGCCGATGAGCAGGCCCGTCATGGCGATGAAGGTATAGTAGAGGATCGGGAATTTCTCCCGATCGCTGTGCTCGCCGTGGGCGTAGAACTTGGTAAAGAGCGGGGTCGCCTTCGGATGGCACTTGGCGCAGGTGGCAGTGAGGTTCTGGGGGTTTACGCTTGAATTCGGATCCTTGGCGGGAAGGACCGAGTGGGCGGTGTGACAGTCGGCACATCCTGCGACCCGCTCCGGGAAGCCGAGGCGGTAGTTCTTGCCGTGGTAGCTTTCCATGTAGGTCGCGACAGCGACGGTGAAGACATTGTTGCGCTTCATCATCTTCTCGTCGGCGTGACACTTCATGCAGACCTTGGTGTGGAATTCGCGGTTCTCCTTCGACTTCGGGTCGCCGAGGGGTTTGATCGCGTGGAGGTTATGGCAGTCGTTACAGGCGGCGGAATCCATATTGCCGGCCGCCACCGCCTTGCCATGGATCGAGTTGCGGTAGGCCGCCTCCTTGTCGTGGCACTGGATGCACTTGGCCACCACCTTGCGCTTGTCCTTGTTCCAGTAGGTGTGGGTGTGAATGTCCGTGTGACAGTCGGCACACATCACGTCCTTCTGGGCGTGGACGCTTGCGTAGTGTTCCGCGTTCTCCTTCTTGTGACAACGCTCGCAGCGCACCTTGTTGACCTTCGTCTCACCCTTCATGTGCTTGGCGAGATCGGTAATCTCGACGTGGCAACTGGTGCAGGCGTTCTTGCCGTGCACAGACGCGGCAAACGCAGTGGCCGAAATCTTATTGCTGTGGCAACCAAGACACGTGGCCGGATCGATGGCCATGCCACTTTCGGCTGCCGCTGGCCTGGCAAGCGCCATGAGCAGCAACATTGCAGGGAACAACCGATAGAACCTCGACAACATGAATGCTCCTCCTAGTTTAGATTTGCTCCCAAAATAGAACGCAGTATCTAGCCGTGAACCGAAACTACGACTTCTGTCAACGGGTACGCTCATCAGGGCCCACATCGTATTGTATTTTCAGTCGGCTACGACCTGGGAAATCTCTACCAATTCATAAAACATGATTTTAGAATATAAATAAAACTCAATGAAATCGCATCAATCCCGGCGATAGTAATACCGGCAACCACAAAAAGCAACAGGAAATGTATGAATTTTCTATACATCCGGAGACCGTGATGGAACCAACTACCTGCCGTTACGATGCGAATGCAACGATCCCTTCCGACAGGGCAATTTCGAGGAAAGAAGCGGCTTCGGCGTCGGGAACCTGCACGAGGCGGGCAATCTGCACGGCTGGCGTTACACCATCGAGGGCGGAAAGAAACTGGTACTGCTGCTCGGTGAGCGACTCGGTGTAGACCTCGCCCCCCCGGGGGTAAATAGCCGCCCAGGAGCCGGAGGGGGAAAAGCATGCCGCAAACTCCCCGAGGTCAAACTCTCCCGCCTCCAGCAAATCGGTTATTTCATATGAAAACCGAACGAGGCGCGCCGACGGAGTGAGAAGACAGGGGCAAAAGAGGAGATCCTCCGCTGCAAGGGCACGATCGGTGGGAATCTCAGGTGGGACGGCGAGAAGTGCCGCGGCAAAGTGATAATGGTAATCTACAAGATCGAGTGCGAGGAGAAGAAGATTCTCCCTGCCCGCCTCAGCGAAGGCGAGTCCGAGAAAGTTGCGCTGGAGCATCCAGACTTCAACGTCTGTCAGACCCTGCTCGTGGGGCGCGCCCGCAGAATCGGCCAGCCAACGGCCAAACTTCTTGAGCAGGGCGGCGGGAGACAGGCCGAGGGCAGCGGTTATCGAGGTGAACCACGCCACTGCCTTGCCTCGACTGTAGAAAATGTCGGCTGCGGTGGCAAGCCGTGCCGCCTCGGCCATGTCGGCGGGGGGAAAAGTCGGGGACCCGAGGAGGGTGTATGGCGGGGCCGCATGGTGGACCAATCCCGCCGCGGCTGCCCGCCGCGCCAGGGGGGTGCCCGGCAGCACCGCAAGAGGGAAGATATCGAGATGATTGGGGTAGAGAGAGAGGGCAAAGTCAAGCGTCCTCTCGAACCCCTGAATCGAATCGCCGGGAAGTCCGTAGATGAGATCGAACCCGAAGACGGCGCCGCTTTCGTTGAGGAGCGCGACGCGCCCGGCAAAGTCCCGCGGATCGAACCCGCGACGAACCCCCTTGAGTACGGCGGGGTCGGCACTCTGGAGACCGATCTGGAGCGAACAGGTGATGGATGCGAAGAGTCGTGCCATTTCCCGGTCGATGAACTCGCTTCTGACCTCGAAATGAAAGTGGACGTGGGGGGCGCGGGCGCGGATCATCCGCAGGATGGTCTTCGCCGCTCGCCGGTCGACGTTGAAGGTTGAATCGAGGACAAAGACCTGGGAGACGCGACTCCGGACGATGGAGTCGAGCTCCTCGTCGATCCGCTCCATCGAAAAACGCCTGACCCCCCGCGACCCCTTGTAATCGAAGCAGTATTCGCACCCGAAGTCGCACCCCCGGGAGAGCTGCCAGAGAAGGCCGGGATAGCGCCGGATATCAAGCACCCCCGAGAGAAGGGGGGAAGGGAGCGTATCGAGAAGCTGGACACTGCGGGGGGGAGCAAGGACGACTGCATCGTCCTGACGAAATGCCGTGCCGTCGACCCCGCGGGGCATCGCGCCCCGGCGCAACTGCGCCATCGTCTCCAGAAACGGGATCTCTCCCTCTCCCAGAATGAGGAAGTCATAGGGCAATGATGCAAGGAGTCCCTCGGGGTCTGCGGTCGCCTCGGGGCCACCGGCAAAGAGAACGATCCCCGGGGCGATCCCGCGGAGGAGGGTAGCGACCCGATCTGCGGCGGAGCGGTTCCAGAGATAGAGCGAAAAACCGACGACGTCGGGGGAGTGCCCGGCGATGGCACGCACCACCTCGCCGGCATCGTCGCCAGCGAAGAAATCGCACAGTTCAACGGAGACCGTTGCCGCCAAATCCTCGTCGGTGGAGAGGTAGGCCTTCAGAAAAGCGTTGGCGAGGGGAACCGCCTGGGGGGAGGGGGCGGAATGGATGGCGACAAGAACGACTCTCACGGGGATCTGCTCCGATCCGGCCTGCGGCTACCTGCGCAGACGGGCCTTGATCTTGGGGACTCCCCCTTCCACCATCACACGAAACTCCACCGGGGCATCGCCATAGCGGGCCACGATTGCCGGACGCTGCCTCTCGATGGCTGCAGCGACCATGTCGCGGGTGATGGTAGCGGCTGAAAGCCCGCATGCCGCGCGTGCCGCCACGAACTGGCGGTAGATCTCGTCGGTATCGCCGGCGGAAACCACGGGCCGGGAGGGCTCCGCAGGAGGAGCGGTCGGTCGTGGACCGTCGTCGGGCCGCTGGTGCATGGCCATCCGGAAACGGTCACGGGAGTACCTCCCCTCCTCCATGAGCCGAAGGATCCGGTTCCAGTACTGCCGGTAACTGTTGAGGCGGGAAATGAGGGAATTGTACTTGAAGCTGAGCATGGTGTTGACGATCTTGACGTTGGCGTACTTGCGCGCCAGCCGTTCGACCGTCTCCAGGAGGCGCAGGGGCTCGCGCTTCTCGAGGCCGAGGAAGTACTGCTCGTACTTGATGATCAGCTCGTTGAGTCCCTGCTCGAACTGGGCTATGTCCTCCGGAATTCCCATAGACTCTCCCGCGACAAGAGTACCGCAGAACAGCGCACGGTGTAAAGGCGAAAGGGGGAGAGGCCTCCCCCTAATTCCTTGACTTGCCGTTCCGCTATCGTTTAAAGTAAAACATTTCTTAACCTTAGCGGTTATATTGAGGAGGTTTCGTCCATGGCTGATCTCGCCGCCGTCATTCTCGCCGCTGGCAAGGGCACGCGAATGAAATCGGATCTGGTGAAGGTGATGCACCCCCTGGCCGGAGCGCCGATGGTAGCCTGGCCGGTGGAAACGGCCCGGCAGTCGGGTGCGTCGCGCATCGTGGCGGTGATCGGGCACCAGGCGGAAACAATCCGCGAATATTTTGCCGGCCAGACCGATATCTCCTTTGCGCTCCAGAAAGAGCAGCTCGGCACCGGCCACGCCGTTGCGTGCGCTGCAGGGCTTCTGGGCGGCTTCACGGGGACGGTGCTGATCCTCTGCGGCGACGTACCACTCATCCGCTCCCAAACCCTCCGGGCCATGGCTGAGACCCATACCGCCTCGGGGGCGGTTCTCACGGTGCTGACCACCCACGTAGAAAACCCCTGCGGCTACGGGCGCATCATCCGCGGTTTCGACGGCAGGGTTATCCGGATCGTCGAAGAAAAGGACGCCACCCCCGAAGAACGATCCCTTTCCGAGATCAACGCCGGCATCTACTGCGCCGACGCCCCGTTTCTCTTCGAAGCGGTCTCACGGCTCGGCAATGACAACGCCCAGGGCGAATACTACCTGACAGACATCGTCACCCAGGCCGCCGAGCGGGGGCTGCGCTGCAGCGCCCATGCGGTTGCCGACCCGGTGGAGGTGATGGGAGTCAATGACCGGGTTCAGCTTGCAGAGGCGGCCCGGCACGCCCGCCGGCGCATCGGCGAGACCTTGATGCTCGACGGGGTCACCATCGTCGATCCGTCGGCAACCTATATCGACCGGGGGGTTGTCGTGGACCGCGACACGACGGTTCATCCCGGCGTGCACCTCGCCGGCGAGACACGGATCGGCACCGGCTGCATCGTCGAGTCGGGGGCGGTGATCAAGGGGAGCACCCTCGGCGACGGATGCGTCGTGGAGCCGGGAGCGGTCATCCGCAACTGCCGCATCGGAAACAACGTGGTGGTCAAGGCCGGAACGGTGATGGAAGACGCGATGATCCACGAGCACGCCGCCATCGGCCCCATGGCCCACCTGCGGCCGGGGACCGAGCTCGGCCCCCAGGTCAAGATCGGCAACTTCGTGGAAACGAAGAAGATCACCATGGGCGAAGGCTCCAAGGCATCCCACCTCACCTACCTGGGGGATGCCGCCATCGGGAAGAACGTCAACGTGGGATGCGGCACCATCACCTGCAACTACGACGGGGTCCGCAAGCACCGGACCGTCATCGGGGACGACGTCTTCGTCGGCAGCGACGTCCAGTTCGTGGCGCCGGTGACCATCGGGCGCAACTCCCTCATCGCCGCCGGCACCACCGTCACCCGGGACGTCCCCCCCGATTCCCTCGCCATCGCCCGGGTACCCCAGGTGAACAAGGAAGGATGGAAACTAAAAAAGCGTGAGGAGTAAGGTGTCAGGAGCTCACTCCTCACTGGAGGAAATATGTGCGGTATCGTAGGCTATATCGGCGCCCGGGAAGCGACCCCCATCATCCTCGACGGCCTCAAGCGTCTGGAATACCGGGGATACGACTCGGCGGGCATCTGTACCATCCAGGACAGCACGGCCGACAAGCGGCGGAGCGAGGGGAAACTCTTCAACCTCGAGCAGTTGCTCCGGGACAACCCCCTCACGGGGCACATCGGCATCGGCCACACCCGCTGGGCAACCCACGGCCGCCCCTCCGAGCGCAATGCCCACCCCCACCAGGCCGGCTCCATCATCGTCGTCCACAACGGCATCATCGAGAACTACCTGGAACTGAAGGAGCGGCTCGCGGCAACGGGGCGGGAGTTCAAGAGCGACACCGACACCGAGGTGATCTCGCACCTCATCGACGAAAAGCTCTCCGGCGTGGCCGACTTCGAGCAGGCAGTCCGCAGCGCCCTGGCCGAACTGCGCGGGGCCTACGCCCTCTGCATTCTCTGCGAGCGGGAGCCCCACGTCCTCATCGCCGCCAAGCAGGGGTCCCCCATGGTGATCGGGCTGGGCGAGGGAGAGTTCTTCGTCGCCTCCGACATCCCGGCCATCCTCTCCCATACCCGGAAGATGGTCTTCATGGAAGACGGCGAGATGGTCGTCTTCCGCAACGGCCACCCCGCCTTCTCCACCGTGGCCGGCTCCCCCCTCGACAAGAAGGCGCGCCACATCGACTGGTCCCCCCTCATGGCGGAAAAAGGTGGATACAAGCACTTCATGCTCAAGGAGATCTTCGAGCAGCCCCGGGCGGTGCAGGACACCATCACCGGCCGGCTCCTGGAGGAGCAGGGAGACGTGCGACTGGAGGAGATGAAGCTCTCCGATGCAGAACTGCGGGGAATCGACCGGATCTGCATCGTCGCCTGCGGCACCTCGTGGCACTCGGCCCTGGTGGGGAAGTTCCTCATGGAGGAGCACTGCCGCATCCCGGTGGAGGTCGACATCGCCTCCGAGTTCCGCTACCGCAATCCGGTCATCGACGACAGGACCCTGCTCCTGGTCATCTCCCAGTCTGGGGAGACCGCCGACACCCTGGCGGCGCTCCGGGAGGCCAAGGCGCGGGGGGCCAAGACCGCCGCCATCTGCAACGTGGTCGACTCCTCCATCGCCCGGGAGGCTCACGGCGTTCTCTACACCCACGC
This sequence comes from Geobacter sp., assembly GCF_027327745.1. Taxonomy (GTDB): domain Bacteria; phylum Desulfobacterota; class Desulfuromonadia; order Geobacterales; family Geobacteraceae; genus Geobacter. The sequence goes on along the minus strand of NZ_DAHVYG010000008.1, from coordinate 3,332 downwards.
CGGCCCCGAGATCGGGGTCGCCTCCACCAAGGCGTTCGTCACCCAGCTGGTGGCCCTCTATCTCTTCACCATCCGGCTCGGCCGGGCCGTCGGCACCGTCGACCAGACCACGGGGCGGGCCATGATCGCCGCCCTGGTCAAGGTCCCGGGGCTCCTCGAAAAGGCCCTCGAAACCAACGAGCAGGTGGAAAAGATCGCCCGCCGCTACATGAACGCCCGGGACTTCCTCTACCTCGGCCGCGGCCTGAACTACCCCATCGCCCTGGAGGGGGCGCTGAAACTCAAGGAAATCTCCTACATCCACGCCGAAGGATACCCCGCCGGCGAGATGAAGCACGGTCCCATCGCCCTCATCGACGAAGAGATGCCGGTGGTGATCCTGGTCCCGAAGAACAGCACCTACGAAAAGGTCCTCTCCAACATGGAGGAGGTCATCGCCCGGGGGGGCCGGGTTATCGCCATCTGCTCCGCCGGCGACGAAGAGATCGCCCGGAAGGCCGAGGTGACCCTGGAGGTGCCGACCGACGGCGAGGACCTGGCGCCGATCCTCCTCTCCGTGCCGCTCCAGCTTCTGGCCTACCACGTGGCGGTCCTCAAGGGGACCGACGTGGACCAGCCCCGCAACCTGGCGAAATCGGTGACGGTGGAGTAACGGCGCGGTCGGGAACTATTATGTTGTGTCTGCTTTTGTCTCTCTGGCTTCAGAATACTATTGACAAAGCTTCTTAGTGATGTAACATTACTAAAAATTGTTTGAGAGATAGACGATAATACTAAACCATTCGCAAGAATGGGGCGGAAAGCCTACAGGGTCTCACTGAGACAGCCGGGTTGCCGAAATATCACATGATATTCGGTCCCGGCTTTTTTGTGTCCTGACACGGGAATAACGCATTATTGAGAAAGGTATCGTACTTAATCCATGTTCCGAATCGCTGCCCAGTCCCTCTCTGCCAGTTGTTTTCGTCTGATAGCTCTATGGCTATTGATTTTATCTCTTCAAGGATGTGCTGCTTTCAAAGGTGTCCAGGAGAAATCATCGCTTGCGCCAGGCCATCTTGCAGAAGGGATCGAACGAAATGATTTTTCGATTGCCAATGGAGATGACGTCATTGGCCGGCTTGCAGTCGTCAGGCTTGAAGAGGGGGATACGCTGCCGGATATTGCAAGACACTTCGGTCTGGGGATCAATGCAATCAGTGCTGCCAATCCGGGGATAGATGTATGGGTGCCTGAGGCCGGAAAGCCCATCATATTGCCTCTGAGTTTCATCCTGCCGGACACCCCGAGAAAAGGCATTGTGGTCAACGTAGCCACGATGAGGCTCTTTCAGTACAAAGGGGATGGCAAGTCACTGGCGGTGTCGACCTACCCGGTTGGCGTCGGAACCAAAGAGCGACCCACCCCCACCGGCCCAACGCATGTGTATCGCAAGGCAGCCCGGCCGACCTGGCATGTGCCTGTTTCAATTGCTGAGGACCATCGAAAAAAGGGGGATCCTCTCCCCCCGGAAGTTCCACCGGGACCGGAGAATCCCTTGGGAGAATACGCTCTCTACTTAAGTAAGTCGGGGTATTTGATCCATGGCACGAATAAACCGGCCAGCATCGGTCTTAAGGCAACCAATGGCTGCATGAGACTCTATCCGGAAAACATAAAGGTGCTTTACAACGACACTCCGGTCAACACACCGGTAGTCATTGTCAACCAGCCATATCTCATAGGTCAGCGAAATGGGGTGCTTTACCTGGAAGCTCATACACCCCTGGAAGACTCGGGCGCTCTTGAACTGGAGAAGATGTATGCAAAATTGAGCACTATTGAAAAGAAAACGGGCCGCACGCTTGACTGGAACAAAATCAAGGAGGTACAGACAGAGGCCCGGGGGATTCCTGTTCCCATCTTCGAGTTGCGTCAGGGGAGTGAAAACAAGGTTCCGAAACCCATAGAAGCCGAGCACCCGGACAAATTGTACGGCAGACCGGAGATACCGGAACTGAAGCTGGATGCGTGGTATGTTTTGGCTGCTGATGTGCGTAACGAGATTGATGCCCAGAGGATTGCCGCCATCATCAACCATCAGGGTCCACCAATACCGGCAAGGGTGTTAGCAAAGAACAATGACTATCGTGTCATCGCCGGCCCTTTCACTGATATCAGTGAGGCCAGGGATGCAGCCAAACGCCTGAAGATTGATTTGGAAATAGACGGCATATTGATTGACCCGGCCAGGAAGTAGATAGCATATCCCGCCTTTTCTCATGTCCGGGTGAGACAGGGTGAACTTCCCACGTTTCTTCTTCCTGGCAAGGCAAACTGAACGGAAAGGAGGTGATTAGAGATGAAAAGAGCTCTTTTGCTGATCTCAATGATGCTCGTTCTCCCTGTTACTATGATTGGCTGTGCAACATCCGGTGACCTGGAGAAAGTGCAGGCGGACCAAAAAATGCTTGATGCGAAAGTTGAGCAGGCAGTGCAGGATGCGCAAGCAGCCAAGGCCGCAGCCGATGCGGCCAAAACAAAGGCAGATGATGCCACAGCCCGCGCCGACAGTGCCGTAAAGGCGGCTGAGGAACGGGAAAGGATCGCCGATGAAAAGGCGAAAAAAGCTGACGCGGCTTTCCAGAAATCGATGAGGAAGTAAGCCAGATTTAAGGGAGCCGTTGACTTTACCTTCGGCGCTCCGGATAAAGAAGTGGCAGGGCCTCAAAACCCTGCCATTTCATTATCCATCAGGTGAGTCTGCCGCGGTCATCCGAACATTTGACCTGTAAGCCGGGATATCAGGCTCTTAGCACAAGATATTCCTGATGATTCTGCCAAGGGGAGAGGGGATGAGGGGACTGAGCATCTTCCAGATTGGACCGTCTACGAGATTCAGACCGTCTTCGTCACGTATGGCTAAAAAACAGAGCAGGATGGGTGAGCGCCCTTGCCTTTTCTTTATCTGCATCATAGTAACACCGATTCTGATATCAGGATGCGGTCACTTTAAAGAAGGTCTTCAGGCCAAACCGACCTTGAAAGAAGCGAATGTCTTATTCAATCAGGGAAGTTACCAGGCCTCGCTGAACAAATACGAGCAGATTATTGAAAAATATCCATCGACGGGAGACAGGGCTCTATTCGAGATGGGTATTATTTATTCGTATCCGAAGAATGGGCAAAAGGATTATCAGAAATCCCTGGAGTGTTTTCAGAAAGTCCTAAAGGATTACCCGTGGAGTGAATACAGGCAGAACAGTGAGACGATGATATTCTATATTAACAATGTCCCACTCAAGGACAGGACGATTACCGCGCAGCAAACGCAGATCGAGACTCTACTGCAA
>NZ_DAHVYG010000084.1 GCF_027327745.1 Geobacter sp. | reverse complement strand
TCGCCATGCGGCTTCTCTTTAGGTAGGAGCGCCTGTATTCGTTGTGGTACCGGGATGACAGAGGCGTCTATGCCTTCGTTTCCAGTTTCTTGGTCAGCATACTCCATGTTCGCCACTTCATGCTGTAGCTCAAGAGCAGTCAGCTTTCGGGCCTCTTTGGCCAGCAGAAGGACATCGGCCTCCATAGATGGATTATGGTATTCCTCAGTCATCGTAATGGATAAATATGGAAGTTTTGGAGCGATTGACGTGGGAGCAGATTTTACGTGACGAACGTAAGTACCGTAGGACATCGTTTGTCCGGTAGCAGTGTCCAGCACTCGGCGATTCTTGCCTACGTAAATTATACGGTAGCGGGTATCTTTGGGCATGTGGGAACGTCTCCTATCTTGAAAGAAAATGCCGGGACTCGGTGCATGGTCACGCATGCATCGGTAGGCCCCGGCAAGGTTTCGTTAGTATGCATTCGCGTGACCGAACAACTAACTAGGTACATTATAACATAGATGGAAAAGGTTTGATTAGGATGGTGAGCGAATGTAAGTATAACAGTTCGGAATGAGCAGTATGCCTGCAAGGAATTGTCAGGCACACCCTGTCTGGCTTCGAACTCTTTCAGCTTTCCGGTCTTGACGGCCTCTTTCAGTTGCTTCAGCTTTTCCAGAATGTCCAGGTGTTCATTCTTGCCGATGATGAAGCGATAGCCCGGCGTGCCGTCGGCATCGGCGACAAGCCCCAGTTCATGCTCATCCAGCTCCACGTATTCCGAATGATTGCTCTCCCACTTGGCCTGCTGATCGGCGAAAAACGCCTCGCAGTATTTTTTCAGCAGGGTCGAGGCTATCTCCTGCCAGCCGCGGATGCGTCTGAAATCGCCGCTGCCGGTGAACTGCAGCTCCTCTTCCGGGATGAACAGCTTGTACCACCTGTCATCCGCCAGTAGTGCGGGCATGGCATCCCGCTTCAGCGTCAGGTTATACCACGACCGCTCGTTCTTGAACTTCTGCAGTTCGAACCAGAGCGCGTCCATATCCATGAAGGCGAGATGAGCCGCGGTCAGGGGATGATGGGCTTTCACGATGACGGTCAAGGGAGCTTTCCCGTCGCCGCTCTTCATGGCCTGAATTTTGGGGTACCAATCGAGCACGACCCGGCACCCCTTGGCGGGAGTTGCGCCAAGTTGTGGACGGGGAGCCTGCTTCTTGAAGCTCATCCCCTTCTTCAACCGGATCGTCTTCAAAGGCCGGTCGCTGATGTTCCGGTACACCGGCAGGAAGAACTCCTCCAGATCCTCGGTGCCGGTGGGCAGGCCCGCATCCTCCAGATACTGCCTGAAGGTCTGCATGTAGTTGGCGCGGACCCCGAAGATGTTCAGGGTTTCCAGCACCCGGATAGACCTGGGGGCGAGCTGCTCGAACTCGGCGCGGCTGCTCCGTTTGAGGGAGAAATTCCGCCCCTTCAGGCGAACGCCCCTGCCGAAGAGCTGGATGATCTCCGAACCCTCACTCCGGCCGACGTTCATCAGCCCCATGGTGCTGACCCGCCAGCAGCTCCACCCCTCCATGAATTTCTTCGAGCCGATGAGGATGTTCACGGTGGAATTCCTGGCGTTCAATTGCTGGAAGAGCGACGCGGCGAAGTCCCGCTGGGTGACGGAGAAGCCGTGCTCCTCGCACAGCTTCAGCAGGGCGCTGTCGTCGCCGACGTTGATGACGCCGAAGCAGTCGTTGTCCCCCATCTTCAGCCCGATTTCGCCGCCGACCCCTTTAAGGTTTTCCAGATGCAGCTCCGCACCATCCACGGGGCAGTTAAAGAGGGTGCCGAGGATGGCGCCGTAGAGCTCTTTCGGCGTGGCGCCGGTGGTGTGCAGGTACTCAAACGCCTTGCGGAAGATGTCCTGCCCCTTGTCGTCCAGCAGTCCGGCGCTGCCTTCCATAAGCCGTTTCAGGTCGGCGACGCTTGCCGCCCGGTCCTTCACGAACTCCTTGAGGAACAGCAGGATGTCCACCACGTCGGAGACCTTCCTCCTGTTCTCCGTCCGCACCGAGTTGACGCTGCCGCCGACAAAGACCCAGAGGGGCTTCTCCAGCAGGTACGGGGCAAACTCCTGCTCCTTGTCGGCAAAGAGGCGCTGCTGCTGGTAGAACGCCAGCAGGCAGGCGGTCAGGTAGCGCCGGCGGATGGTCTCGTCATGGTCGTCGGCAAGATTGAGGATGGAGTAGTGCTTGCCGTAATCGTCGCCATGGAAATATTTGTATGAGTAGTCGAAGATGATGCAGCGGGCGTACTCTTCCGCCAGAGCGGCGTTTGCGGCGACTGCCTGTCCGAAGGTGGCGGAATACTCGAAGGAGAAACCGTTCTCGCACAGCCTGTTGCGCTTCTCCAGCCACTCCTTGCCGCTGGCGCCGCGATGCCCCTCATCCACCAGCACCAGGTTGTTCCCCTCGAAGGCGTCGATGGCGACGGTCTTATCCCCCATCTCGTCCTTCAGCTTGTGGATGTCGATGATCTCGATCTGCTTGCCGGAGAAGAGCGTCGCCCCGTCCTTGTTGAACAGTTCCGCCTTCAGCCCCGATTGGGCGAACTCCTCCAGATGCTGCACCGAAAGCCCCTCGTTGGGGGTCAGGAGGATGATGCGGTTCAGCTCCCGTTCCCGGCCGTGCTTTTCCAGGTAGTGGCGATACTGGAGGATGTTGACATGCATCAGCAAGGTCTTCCCGGAACCGGTGGCATTCCAGAATGCCAGCTTTTTCAGGTCGGCCGGGGAGAACGGTTGCACCTGGTCCCGTGCCGGCTTGTCGCTGTTGAATGACGCAGCATGGCGGTTCAATGCTTCCAGCAGGGCAGCCGGATCGGAAAAGTAGCGGTCGAGGTAGATTTCCGTCAGCAGCAGTGCCAGATACTGGAAATATTTCCAGGATATGGCCGGTTCCCGTTTTCCGGCTATTGCCAGGGTGTGGCTGAAGATGTTCCGGTCATAGGAGAGCAGCAGATCATTGGACAGCTCCGGAAGGTCGAACAGCCGCTCGGTGATGCGCTGATGAAAGCGGGAGACGTTGTTCTCGTCCCACCCCTCGGCACCATCGCGCATGATGCCGTAGAATTCGTCGATGCTGCTCACCTCGAAGAGAGACAGCAGCCACTGGTTCAGAACCAATCGTTTTTCGAACTTGAGGGGTGGGGCCGCTGTCCGTGCCTGTCTTCCGCGGGGCGGCATCTATACCCCCTCCACGTCGAACATCAGCCGTTTGAACTCCTCTTCGATGAGCGCCACCTTCCACCGCTCTTCGCCGATCTTCAGGTTCTCCAGGTTGTTGTCACCGTTGACGTATATGCGTCTGAACTCGAAATCGAGGGTGCTGTAGTTGCGCTTGCTGAACCATGCGTCCAGCATCACGTTGTCCTGTTCCGGGCTGGAGGTACAGGTGCGCCAGATGATGAGCACCTTGTCTCCGGCAAGGGTCTGACCCTCCACCTCCTGGAATGTCCAGCAAGGCTTAAATCCCCCTAAATCCCCCTTTTGTAAAGGGGGACTTTCCAGACTCCCCCCTTTACAAAAGGGGGGCTGGGGGGGATTTGCCTTTCGCGCACTCCCCTTAATAATACACAATCGCCCTTCGGCATCGGCTGCGAATTCGGCGGCGCGGTGCTCCCTCTGGCTGATGCGGAGCACCTTGATTCCCAGGAGCCAGTTGAAGGTCTCCACGAGATCGACCACCGTTTCCCTGGTCTCGTTGCCCCGGGCGATGTTCATGCGGAAATTGAACGGGTCGCTAAAGGCGGAGATGTTCAGGAGCGAGGCGCTGCCGGCGCTTTCCACATCAAGCATATAGGAGAGCAGGTACTGCTCCCGCAGCCTGTCGTGCTGCTCCAGGAGGCTCCCCTGTTCCGGCGTGCGGTTCAGGCGCAGGTTGTTGAGGGCGTCTTCGTAGCTTTCCAGCCGGATGTACTTGAACAGGTGGCTGGAACCTTCGCGGGAGACCGGTTTGCCGTTGTTCCAGTCTTTGGAGTAGATGACCTTCTGGATGCGGGGCTTGAGGACGGTGTCGAAGTAGTCGCCCATTTCGACGAGGATGTATTTTCGTTTACACTCATCTATCCGATTAATTTCAATAGTTGCGTGAGCAGTAGTGCCTGAGCCTGCGAAAAAATCGAGGACAGTTCCCTTTCCAGAAAGGTTGGCGGCTCTGAGGCAGTCAATAACGGCAAAAAGACTTTTTGGATAGGAAAAATCACCAGACATACCGAATAACTTTTGTAATACTTTCGTCCCGCTTTCGCTTGCTGAGTATAATGAGTTGTCCCACCACGTCCCCGGCAAAGCACCTTCCTGATTTGGTCGGTACTTCCGATAAATCTGCCATCTGCCGCCTACTTCACGAGCTAGTAATTCAGATATTTCTTGTTGAGCCCTTTCACAGCCAAGAGTCCACACCCTTTCTGTGCCATCATCGTCTATTGGAAAAACAATGTGTTCCTCTGGAGACGGAGGTTCAGAGGTGAGCCATACTTGCCCGATGTCATTCCATTCCATTTCAACTATTCTGATTTGTCCATTTACAGATACGTATATTGGGTAAAACAATTTCAACCGATTCTCTCTGAACGAGTTGGCCCCTGTCCCCCTGAAGTTTGCCCACGTATAGATCCCTTGACCATCTCGTTCTTTGTATCGAGCCGATCTTTCCTCATCACGAGGTATTCTCCCCACTACGGCGTCAGTGGTTTTTGAATAAAACAATCCATATTCATGGTTAGGTGAAAAGCCAACGGCTGTAGCACGTCCCTGCGGTTTGCTTCTAATAACAGTTGTTGCCTGATGATTTTCTTCGCCAAAGACTTCAGTAAGAAGCATATTAAGGTATTGCATCTCAAAATCATCTATTGTTATACAAACTATGGCTTTGTGAGTCATGAGTGATCTTGCTATATTCAGTCTGTCGGCTAGGAGGCTCAGCCAAGATGAGTGTTTGTACGAGTTTTTGTAAATAATTTCAGATGCACTTGTGTTGTATGGTGGGTCAGCGTATACGGCGTCAATGCGATTTTTGAACGTATTGTTAATTAAATTCATAGCTTGAAAGTTTTCACTATGGATTAGCAACCCACCCGTCGCCTCATCCAGATTATCAAACGACGCCAGCAGCTTCTCCGTAAACTCCCGGCCGAAGAAGGCCGTATCCAGCACAAGGAACGGATTGGCTTTCAGAAACTCCATTGTCAGCGGATCGCTATACGCTGGCGTGTGCAAATCCCCCTCAATCTCCTGAATGACAAAGAGCCGCTTCCACTCCTCAATCTGCGCACCGTTGGCGATGATGGCGGGATAGAGTTCTTCCGGCACCTTGTCCAGGGTGCAGCAGTAGCCGGTTTCCACCACGAACTTCTTCTTCAGCCAGAGCGTCTTCTGGAAGTTTTCCAGCTGTTCCAGGAAGGCTATGATCTTGTGGCCGATTTCCTTGATGACCTTGACCTTGGATATGGTGGCCCTGATATGGTCGGCGTCCAGGTCGTCGATGAAGAGCACTTCGTTCTTGATGAAGAAGTCCAGCTCCCGGCGCAGGAAGCCGCCGAGGTCCTTATGGATGAAGTAGTCGAACGAGTATTTGGCGGTGTAGTCGGTCAGGTGCTTTTCCAGCAGGGTGCGGCGGGCGTTCTTGGCGGTGGGCGCAAGGGTGGACAGCTCCCGCTTCCAGTCAGCCCCTCCCTCACCCTGGCCCTCTCCCTCAGGGAGAGGGAACGAATCGAGTATCGCCTGAACTGCCGCCTCGTTAAGCGCTGCCTGTTTGGCGCCGCCCTCGTCCACCCTGTACTCGAAGCGGATGAACAGCTCGCCCCCTTCTTCCATCAACGGAGTTTCGGCGCAGAGGACAAAACGGCGCTCCTTGCCCGCCTGCTCCTTCTTGTTGTTCTGCTCGGTGGAGGCGTCCACCAGCTTGAAATGGGCGCGCCTGCCGGAGGGGAGCTTGAAGGTGTAGTCGCGGAAGTTTTCCGATGACTTGATGTAATACTGGTCGGCATTGGCCCAGTGCAGCTTCACCTCTTCTCCCTCGTAGGGAATGGCATAGACACCCGCCTTGTAGCGGCGCAGGGGAAGGAAATCCCCCTCCTGGTAGTAGCGGCGGAAGAAGTTGGTGAGGTGGGAGAACACCTCGTTTTCAAGGGCCGAGACGTCCACCGACCGGGAGAGCCTGGCTTGCAGGGCCTGGTACTTGGGCGATGTTTCAGCCACCACCCCGGCATCTTCCAGGGTCTTTCCGAGCCGCTCCATTTCTTCGCGAACGCTCCCCTGATCATCCCCTTCGTAGTGGGCAAAGGCGGTCTTGACCTGGGGGAGCAGGTCGCGATCGAGGAACTGCTCGATCTCGTCCCGCTTCTGGTTCATGATGCGGTATATGCCGAAATCCAGATCGGCTTGGTCCAACTGGAACATCTCCCGCAGTATGGCTTTCAGTTTTTTCAGGTTTTCGGACATGGTCTCTCCTAATCACACAACCGTCCACCGCACGGTGAACAGCCTTTCTCGGGTGGTCTTTTGCTTCATCTGCTGCTCAAGCCGGGCTATCAGGCTATTTCGTTTGTCAATTATCTGATCTTCAACGTCGAAGACCTGTTGTCGCTGCCTTCTCTGTTTTTTTTCCAATTCCACGATCTGCCGCTGCAGTTCCACCTGTTCGGCGGTGGTGGCGGCCTGCCGCGCCTGCCGGCTCAGGAGCTTGAGCCGGGCTTTGGTGTCCTTCAGCTCCTTCTCGGCCGAGCAGATCAGGTCATCGGCCCACTTGTCCAGCCTGTCCCGCTCCTCCTGGAAGTGGCGGTTGCCGGTCTCCAGCGCCCGGCTGACAGCGGCCGCGGCGTGCCGTTCGGTCTCCGCTGTCAGGCGTCCGCTGAAGGTTGCCAGGCTCTCCGCCGGACCGATCTCCGCCCGGCACAGGAAAAGCTTTTCGCACTGCTCCTGGTCCAGGGGGGCGCCGGCATCGGTGAAGGCGCTGAAGAGGAGGTGCTCCTCCGTGTCGAAGGAGGTAATGGTGAGCCGTTCCAGGGCCAGGACGCCCGATTCTCCCTTGAGCGCCTCCATCATGGCGCTCCTGGTGGGGTGGCCGCTGATGTCGAAACGCAGCGTTGCCTCGGGGGTGGCATGCCGTAGCGCCGTGCTGAGGACCAGTTCCCCCAGGGGGTGGGAGAGGCGATAGAGATAGGCGCCTTCCACGTTCTCCCGGTTCTTGCTGATAAGGTGGTACCTTCCCTGAGGAATACCGGTGGGAGGTGCGTGCAGATCGAAGGAGAGATCCTTGTCGTCGAACCGGGCCTGACCGTGGAGGACAGTTCTGGTGACGGCCCAGAAGAGGCGGCTGAAACGGTCCAGGTGATGGCGGGTCTGGTCCAGCCGGACCTTCAGGCGAGTGTGGACATCCTCGTCGAAATGCTCCAGCAGGGTCCGGCGGGTTTCGGTCATGCGGCTGGCAATGGTCTGCTCCATCTCGGCCTGGAGCGCGGCAAAGGCCGCTTCGATCTCCCCGGCGGTCCGGCACTCCTGGTAGATGCGCAGGATGCGCCGCTCGAAGTCGACGCCGGTCTCGATGGTCCCCAGCACCTCGTCCGAGGCGCCAAAGACGCCGGAGAAGAGGTTGAACTTCTCGGTGAGGAGCTCATAGACCCGCCGGTCCGCGTCGTTGCGCTCGTTGAGGAAATTGATGACCACCACGTCGTGCTTCTGGCCGTAGCGGTGACAGCGGCCGATGCGCTGCTCGATCCGCTGGGGGTTCCAAGGGAGGTCGTAGTTGACGACCAGTGAGCAGAACTGGAGATTGACCCCCTCGGCAGCCGCTTCGGTGGCGAGCATGATGTCGACACTGTCCCGGAAATGTTCGATGATGGCGCTGCGCCGGTCTGCCGTCTTCGATCCGCTGATCCGGCCGGTAGCGGCGTTGTCCCGGAGCCACTTTTCAAAGATGGCGCTGCTCTCCGGATCGGTGTTGCTGCCGTTGAAGAGGACGATGCGTCCGGCAAAGCCGTTGGCTTCGAGAAACGCCTTCAGATACTCCTGGGTGCGGCGGCTTTCGGTGAAGATGAGCGCCTTGCGGGAGGCCCCCATCTTTTCCATCTCGGCGAAACCTATCTCCAGGGCGGAACAGAGGGTGCGGGTCTTGGTGTCAACAGAGATCTGCCGCGCCTGCCGGATGTAGCCGTCCAGCTAGGCGATTTCGGCATCCAGTTGGTTGCGGTCAAAGTCAAATCCCCCTGAATCCCCCTTTCGTAAAGGGAGACTTTCCTCATCTCCCCCCTTTATGAAAGGGGGGCTGGGGGGGATTTCCAGCTTCTCTATCTCCTCCTCTTCATCGAGGAAGTCGTCGCCGAGCTCGTCGCCCTCCACCAGCTCTTCCAGCAGGTGTTCCGGTTCGGGCAGTCCGGCGCGCAGGGCTTCAAGGCGTTTCCTTATGGTCTCCAGTGTCCCGGCCACCGCCGGAGTCGACGATGACAGGAGCTTGCGCACGATGAGCACCGTCAGGGTGCGCTGCCGGTCCGGGATGGCGTATGTGCCGGGGCGCTGCAGGAAGCCGGAGATGGCTTCGTACAGCTCCTGCTCCCGGTCGGAAGGGCGGAACGGGCGGGTGATGGCACGGCGCTCGGTGTAGCGGATATACTCCAGCACCTGGGAACGGAGAGTCCGCTTGGCAAACCCGGCCAGGCGGCGCTTGAGTGCGTCCAGATCGGCGTCGCTGCCGGTGTACTGCTCACGGAAGGAAGCGAGGTCGCCGAAGATGTGGTCGTCGATCAGGGTGGAAAGGCCGTACAGTTCCAGAAGGGAGTTCTGCAGCGGCGTGGCGGTGAGGAGGAGCTTCCTGCGATCCTCCAGCGCCCAGCGTATCCCCTGCCCCATGCGGTTGCCGGGGCGGTAGGCGTTACGCAGCTTGTGGGCCTCGTCGATCACCGCCAGATCCCAGGCGACCAGCTTCAGCAGCTCCTTCTGCCGTGTGGCGAAGTTCATGGAGGTAATGACGATGTCATGTGTCAGAAACGGATTGTCGCTCCCGCCACGCAGCGCCTCACGGAACGATTTGGCCTCAAGGATCACCGAGGGAAGATTGAACTTTTCCTCAAGCTCAAGGCTCCACTGCTTGCGGAGCGCTGCCGGGCAGATGACGATGAGCCGACGCCGCCGTTCCGCCCAGCACTGGCAGAGCACCAGCCCCGCTTCGATGGTCTTGCCGAGGCCGACCTCGTCCGCCAGCAGCACCCCCTTGGAGAGAGGGGAGCGGCAGGCAAAGAGCGCCGCCTCGATCTGATGGGGGTTCAGGTCGACCGAGGCATCGAACAGCGACATGGAGAGCTTGTCGATATCGTTTGCCGCCGAGCGCCTGAGCAGCTCGGCGGCAAAGTATTTGGCATGCCAAGGGGTGTTCAAGGAAAGGAATACCGCCAATTTTGATAGTGCCGAGAAGGATCAAATTACACATTAGGCGCGTAAATTTCAACACGGAACTACTATCAATTGATGCGGTATTACGGTCAAGACCGCTTTGTTATGATGCCGTCATGCCAACGGACATCATCACAACCCGGGAAATCGGCGAGGCCATACGGAGACGACGGAAGGAACTGGGACTTTCGCAGGAACAGCTGTCGGAAAAGGTTGGTGTGTCGTACCAGCAGATTCAGCGCTATGAAAACGGCAGCAGTATGCTCAATGTGGAAAACCTGCAGAGAATTGCACGGGCTCTCGCTCTGCCGGTAACGGCCTTTTTCGAGACACCACGGGCGAATGTGGCGGCTGAACCGGAAACGCCCTATGCATCAAAGGAAGAAAAAACCTTGCTGAGAAACTTCAGGGACCTGACCGCCGGAAGTGACAAGAAGCTAGCCATCACGATCGTCCGGAGGCTAGCGAAGAAATAAGCCGGAATGGTTGCGCCTTGCATCTGCTTACATAATCGAGTAGTGAAGCGGGGTGATCATTCCCGCCCTCCTGGTGGGCGACGCCAGTTTCTTCCAACAGGTCGGGTTCGCCCGCTACGCTGGGCGAACAAAGAAACGCCCCGGCACTGGTTGTGCCGGGGCGTTTTGCGTTGGATGGTCCGGAAGAAGAGAGCCGGGGCGTCCCCCGGCGACAGAAAGGAACCTGTATGGCAGAACGTACTCAGCTGTCAGGCTTCTTCCAGAGCCACTTCCGGTTCCGCCAGGATTGCTTCGGCTTCCTCGTCGGCCTCACTGTTCAGCACCCTCTTCATTCTGGCCATGTCGAGTTCATTCTCCCAGCGGGAGACAACCACGGTGGCCACGCCATTGCCCACCAGATTGGTCAGGGCGCGGGCCTCGGACATGAACCGGTCGATGCCGAGGATCAAGGCGAGGCCGGTTACCGGAATGGTGGGAATCGCCGCAAAGGTGGCCGCGAGGGTCACAAAACCGCTGCCGGTGACACCGGCGGCCCCCTTCGAGGTCAGCATCAGCACCCCCAGGATGGTCAGTGTCTGGGTCCAGGTCAGGTGGGTATTGGTGGCCTGGGCCACGAAAACCGCCGCCATGGTCAGATAGATGGAGGTACCGTCCAGGTTGAAGGAGTAGCCGGTGGGGATTACCAGTCCAACGACCGACTTGGTGCACCCCAGGTTCTCCAGCTTGGCCATCATGCGCGGCAGCGCGGTTTCCGACGAGGAGGTCCCGAGAACGATCAGGAGCTCCTCTTTGATATAGTTGATGAACTTGAAGATGCTGAAGCCGCACACTTTGCAGATCGTACCGAGTACCACGAAGATGAACAGGAAACAGGTCAGGTAGAAACTCCCCATGAGCATCCCCAGCTTGGTCAGGGAGCCGAGGCCGAACTTGCCGATGGTGAAGGCCATGGCGCCGAAGGCGCCGACGGGTGCCGCCTTCATGATGATGCCGACGATCCCGAACATGGCATGGGAGAGCTGGTCTATCAGCCGGTAGACCGGTTTGCCGCGCTCGCCGAGGGCCGCCAGGGCAAAACCGAAGAGGATCGCGAAAAACAGCACCTGAAGTATGTCGCCCTTGGCAAAGGCATCCACGACGCTGGTGGGGATGATGCCGAGGAGAAAATCGACGAAGCTGTGGGATTTGGCGGCGGTGGTGGTATAGGTGGCCAGGGCCTTGGCGTCCAGCTTGGTGACGTCGGCGTTCATACCGACTCCCGGCTGAATCACGTTGATTACCAGCAGCCCGATCCCCAGGGCCAGGGTTGTGACCACCTCGAAGTAGAGAAGCGCCTTGCCGCCGACGCGGCCGACCTTTTTCATATCCTCCATGCCGGCGATGCCGGTCACGACGGTGCAGAAGATGACCGGGGTGATAATCATCTTGATCAGCTTGATGAAGCCGTCACCGAGGGGTTTCATGGCTGTACCGGTCTCGGGCAGGTAATAGCCGAGCAGAACGCCGATGGAAATGGCGGTCAATACCTGGAAGTACAGATGTTGGTAGAATTTTTTCGTTTTCATACTCACTCCTCTAGGTTGGGTTTATTAGCGGCAATCGCGCTTGGTGACTGTCGGAGTGGCCGGAAGCGGCATCCAGTGGGTGAAAATGGGGGCCTCTTCCCGGCCGGTCGCAATGTTGCAGATTCGGATGCTTTCGGAATTACCGATGCATGAGTGCAGATCGCCGAAAAAATCGAGCGGCGTGAACAGCACAACCGGTGTGTTATCTTCGGGAAGCCGTTCATTGATGCTGATCCATTCCATAGCGTGTTCCCCTTTTCGTGTGCAGGATGACCTCTGCCAATACAAAGCCATATCAGCAAGACGAATACCATTCGCGCATATCCAGCGCAAGGTATCGTAATCGTTACAAAAAACATTGTTCTACGATTGTTTTTACAGAGGAATGGCCTTAACCTGCGGAAATGGCTTCGGGGTCTACGACTGGAAATGGTGAAGTAATTCGGGATGTTGCATAGGCTTAACCATGGTTAACCGATTAACCCGGGTTAAGCCCTTTCGTATCGGGGGAGGATTCCAGAGGGAATGTTTGTGCCGGCGAGGAGGGGGTTGGATTATTTCCGCTGCATTTTCAGGCGCTTGTTGAGTGCAGGCGGGGATATGCCCAGCAACCTCGCGGCTATGGCCTGGACGCCGTTTGCCCTGGTGATGGCCTCGTCGACGAGCAGTTCGGCCGCTTCGGCAAAGGTGGGGAGGCGCTCGAAGGATCGAAACGGATTCTGGTTCTCCGCAGGGGGGACCTGTTCCGTACGGGAATGCCCCATGGCCTTCAGGAAACTTTCCATGGAAAGGATCCTCTCCTTGTGAAGACTGACGGCATTATAGACCATCCCGCGAAGTTCCCGGACATTGCCGGGAAAGCTGTAGGTGGAGAGGATCTGCGCCAGCTCCTTTGGGGGGGTCGGCTTGCGCTTCCCGAGGGATTTTGCTGCCTCACCCAGGAAATAGTCCAGGAGAAGCGGGATGTCTCCCGGCCGCTCCCGCAGGGCCGGGATGTGGATGTGGTGGGTGCAGAGCCGGTAGTAGAGGTCACGGCGAAACGTCCCGGCCGCCTCCTTCGCTGCCAGATTGCAATGGGTGGCAACGACGATCCGCGCATTCATTCGCTTGGGGCGATCGCTTCCCAGGGGGAAATACTCTCCTTCCTGGAGAAGCCGCAAAAGCTTCACCTGGGAGGCGATGCTGAGGTCGCCGATCTCGTCGAGAAAGAGGGTACCGTTGCCGGCCTGCTCGATCATGCCGGGGCGCGCCTGATCCGCGCCGGTATAGGCGCCGCGTACATGGCCGAAGAGGGTGTCGGCGAAGACCGTATCGTCCAGGCCGGCCACATTTACCGCCACCAGGGGGCCGGAGCAGCGGCTGAGGCGATGGACCGCCCGGGCGATCAGCTCCTTCCCGACCCCGCTCTCGCCGGTGATGAGGAGCGGCTGATGGCTGGGGGCCACCGCCTCCACGTAGGTGAAGATGTCGTGCATCCCCCGGTCGCAGGTCACGATGTCAATGAACGCCTCCGGATGCTGCAGGTCCCGGGAGAGTACCCGATCCGACATGGTGCGGCACTCGTGCTGCAGCTCCTGCATGCGGATCGCCCGCAGGACCCCCCCCACCAGCCGGTCCTCCTCATCGGTCTTGACGAAATAGTCGAAAGCACCGAGCTTCATGCACCGCACCGCAGTTTCCAGCTGATTCAACCCGCTGACGATGATCGTCATGATCTCCGGATGGGCCTCCCCAATCTGCTGCAGAAGCGCCTCGCCGGATAGGTGCGGCATGGTCAGGTCGAGGAGGACCAGGCCGATTCCCCCTTCATTGAGCCGTGCCATAACCTCCCGGCTGTCCTGGCACATATGCACATTGTTGATCCCGGCACAACTCCTGAGCGTCAACGAAAAGGACTTTAGCCAGGCCGGCTCGTCATCGACAAGGAGTATGCTGAAACTGGGATATACCGTGGTTTTCATGTCATGACCTCTGTTGGGGGACCGGGAGGGAAAGGGTCACCGTCGTCCCGATGTCTGGCGTGGATTCGAAGCGGAGGGTCCCCCCATGCTCCTTGACGATTCCCGCAGAAACCGACAGCCCGAGCCCTGTGCCCCCCGTCTCGCGCTTGGTGGTGAAAAATGGATCCATCAGCTGAGAGAGGTGCTCCTCGGCAATGCCGCCCCCCTCATCCCTGACCTGAACAACGACCAGGTTCCGATCCCTGTCGAAACCGGTCGTGACCGTCACCCCCTTGTCCTCGGTTTGAAGAGCTTGGCAGGCGTTGAGGACCAGATTCACGATCACCTGCTCGATCCGCTGGGCATTCCCCATGATCTGGGGAAGCCCGTCGGCATAGGTGGCCACAAAACGCTTCGTGGAAGAACGGATGGTGGGGTCGATGAGGCGGAGCGCCGTCTGCACCGTGGCGTTCAGGTCGATGAGTTCCTTCTGACCGGCATCGTCACGGCGGGCAAAATCCTTGAGATCGTTGACGATCCTTTTGATGCGCTGGGCGCCGTCCTGCATCTCCTGCAGGATGCGCGGGATCTCTTGACGCATTTCGGAATACGGCACTCCACCCAGCATGAAATCCCCATGCTCCCGGAAACGGCCTTCGAAAATTTCATCGGCATCGTCATGAACCCGTTTCAGGATCGGGATATCAAGCAACAGCAGCCCGTTGGGATTATTGATCTCATGGGCGACACCGGAGACAAGGGTACCGAGCGACGCCATCTTGTCGGCCTGGATGAGCTTGTCCTGATGACGGCGCAATTCCTCCAGCGCCCTGTTCCGCTCCATGACCTCCTGGGCCAGTTCCGCCGTCCGCTCCTCCACCCTCTTGTGCAGGGTACGGGACCAGAGCACCGTGCCGGCCAGGATTACCAGCAGGGGCACCAGAATCGCCGCCCCATATTTGATGGCGAGCTCTTTGGTCACCCGCGGCGGCTCATTCACTCCAAGCCATTTATTGTAGATCTCCTTGTACTGACCGGTCTTTACAAGAATGGCAAGCCCCTCGCTGAAGCGGGAGAGAAGCTCGCGGTTCCCCTTGAGGACGCCATAGCAGTACTGCTCGCTGACCACCGCCTTCGCTACCGGAACGAGATTGGAGAGGTGCAGTTCCCGTATCAGGTACATGCCGGGGAGCATTGCCACGACCGCGTAGTCATACTTACCTGATGCCAGGAGCCGGAGGGCCTCCGCCGGTGTCGGCGTAAGAATGAGTTCCCGGTCGAATCCCATCCGCTTCAGGCGTTCGTGCATAATCCCGTCGCGAAAGACGATGACCTTCTTCCCCCGCAGCTCTTCCAGGGTCCTGACCGGCCTGGTGTCCCTGCGGGCAAAGATCGCGTGGTGCACGATGGTATGCGGCGGAGAAAAATCAATGGTTCTGGACCGGTCTTCCGAATACGATATCCCCTGCAGAATATCGATCTTCTTCTTTTGCAAGGCGGTACGCATCTCGGACCAACTGCCGAAGCGGAACTCGACCCTGATCCCCATGACCTCGGCAATTGCCTTTGTGAGGTCGACGTTGTACCCGGCCGGCTTACCGTCCTTGTCGATGAATTCGTAGGGGGGATATGCCCGGTCGCCGCCGACGATGACACTCTCCGCATGGTTCGGCAGGGGAAGCTCCGCATGGGCGGCAACAGCAAGCAATGAAAACATCAAGACAACGGCAAGACGGATCCCGCGGATGGGTTGGCGGCACCTCCCCGGGTGGAAAGAACCCGCAACAATACGTGCGATGGATGCCTTACCTGCGGGAGTTGGCCGGGTCTTGCAAACGGAAATGCCGTTGAACACGCGTATATCCTTGTGCTTCACATTCTGTGCGGAGTGGCCGGGACTGTGAGACAGCCTGATGGGGAATAAGTACTCTAAAATAAGCCCCATTCGGCGTCTTTTTGTCAAGTGATGTATGAGGCCCAAAAGCCCAAAAGGCCCCGAAGGAAAACCTTCGGGGCCTTTTGGCGTAAATGGAGGAACAACCCGATTGAGATTACGCCTTTGACCAGGCGAAATCGTGTACGGCAAGCGGAAGGGCGACGGCACCCTCATCCTCGCTGCGGCCGGCAAGCTCCACGAGCCTCCAGCAGTCGGTGCGGGCGAGAAGTTCCTTGACGAGCCTGTGGTTCATGTCGTGGCCGCTCCTGGTCGCTTTCACATGCCCGAGGATCGGGTAGCCGGCAAGGGAGAGATCCCCCACCGTGTCGAGGATCTTGTGGCGGACGAACTCGTCATCGAAGCGCAGCCCCTCGGGGTTCAGCACCCCCGTATCGCCGATCACCACGGCGTTGTCCAGCGATCCGCCCCGGGCAAGCCCGTTGGCCTTGAGGGTTTCGACCTCGGCCAGAAAACCGAAGGTGCGCGCCGGCGCGAACTCCGCGGCGAACTCATCCTCGACAAGGGTCATGCTACGGAACTGGCTTGCCACCGCCGGGTGGCCGAACTGCATGTCGAAGGATACCTTGAAGAAGCGGGAGGGGATGATGGTGACCTTCTTCTCTCCCTCCGTCACGGTGACCGGTTTCTTGACCACCAGGTATTTCTTCGGCCGGGCAAGGGTGGTTACCCCGGCGGCGCGCACCGCCTCGACGAAGGGGGCGGCGCTCCCGTCCATGATCGGGACCTCCGGACCGTCGATGTCGACGTGGGCGTTGTCGACCCCGAAACAGCGCAGGGCCGCCATCAGGTGTTCCACGGTGGAAACCACTGCGCCGTTCTTGCCGATGGTGGTGTTGAGGCGGGTGTTCACCACGTTGGCGGCGGTCGCCTCGATGGAAACCGGCAGCACCAGATCGACCCGGTGAAAGATGATGCCGGTACCCGCGTCGGCCGGACGGATGGTGATGGTTGCCTCCCGCCCCGAGTGGACCCCGATGCCGGTAAGGGTGATCTTGTTCTTGAGAGTTTTCTGCATGGCCATGGCTGGCTCCTTGGGTATCGTCAGTATACGTAATATCATAGCCATGAGCAAGTACCGGACCAAGCCGCATCATCACGCTTTATGCCTGTATAATCAGCAAGTTGCCGCAAGCGCCGGGAATCGCGACATGCCATCCGGAACCGCCGTTGTGGCACGACAACCACGGTCCATGTTGCAATAATGCAACAACAGCGCTCAGAGACGGCCGGAACGAAGGATGGCCACCACCCACCAGAGACCGATGAAGCCGGCGATGGTGTAGCCGAGGAAGGCAAACACGGGGAACCCCATCAGCTTCGGCCCCTTGTCGGTCTGCATGACGATGGAGGAGCCGACGATGAGAGCGGCGATGATGAGGCTTGAGGAGAGGCGGTTGATCGACTTGTCGAAGTCCCGCAGGGCACGGTCGAGCCCCCGGTGTTCCAGGTCGATCTTGAACTTGTTGCGGTTGATCCGGTTGAGGAACTCCTTGAGATCCCGAGGCAGATTGCGGGCGAGGGTGACGTAGGAGACAAGGTGGGAGCCCATCTCCCTCATCATCTGGCGGGGGGAGACCCGATCCCTGATCGCCTTCTTCATGAATGGCCGCAGGTGCTCCACCATGTCGAAGTCAGGGTCGAGCTCGCGCCCCATCCCCTCAATGGCGACCAAGGCCTTGGAAAGAAGCATGAGGTCGGGCTGGAACTTGATACGGTAGGTGGTGATGATCTCCAGGAACTCCAGCAGCATCCGCCCCACCTCGATCTCGTGGAGCGGAATCTCGTAGTAGCTGTCGATGAAGGCCGAGAGGTCGCGCCGCAGCGCCCGGGTATCGAGTGAATCGGTGATCTCCCCCGAGTAGAGAAGAAGCGAGATGACCTCGTCCACGTCCCGCTGGACGATGGCGAGAAGGATGTCGGTCAGATATGCCTTGAGCTGGGCATCGAGCCGTCCCACCATCCCGTAGTCGAGGAGACAGATGACGTTGCCGGGGAGGATGAAAACGTTGCCCGGATGGGGATCGCCATGGAAAAAACCGTGGGTGAGGACCATCTTCAGGAAGGCGTCGGCGCCGCGGCGGGCGATGAGCCGCCGGTCGAGCCCCGCCCTCTCCAGGGCAGCGGTGTCCGAGACCTTGATGCCGTCGATGAACTGCATGGTCAGGACGCCTCGGGCGGTTTCCTCCCAGTGGACCTGCGGAAAATGGAGGGTCGGGTCGCCGGCGAAATTCTCGGCGAACTTCTCAATGGTGTGTCCCTCCCGGGCGAAGTCCATCTCGCGCCGGATGGTGCGGGCAAACTCCTTCACGAGTCCCACGGGGTCGTAGATCTCACTCTGGGGGAGGTGGCGCTCGGCCAGGGTGGCGATCCCCATCATGGCGTCGATGTCGGTCTCCACGAACTCCACCACCCCGGGACGACGGACCTTGATCACCACCTCCTCGCCGGAGAGGAGCCGGGCCCGGTGGACCTGGGCGATGGAGGCGGCGGCCAGGGGCTCGGAATCGATGAAGGAGAAGCACTCCCCGGGCTCCCGCTTCAGTTCGGCGCGGATCTGCTCCAGTGCCGCTTCGAAGGGGAACGACGGAACGTGGTCCTGGAGCTTGGCGAACTCCAGGATGAAGTGCCGGGGGATGACGTCAGGGCGGGTGGAGAGGATCTGGCCGAGCTTGACGAAGGTGGGCCCCAGCTCCTCCAGGGCAAGCCGCATCCGCTCGGCCGACGAGAGGAGGACGAGCTCCGGCTCGGGCCTGCGGACGAGCTTGCGCCAGCGGGTCACGAACTGGGAGAGCCCCATCAGTTCCAGGGCGTGGTCGAAGCCGTACTTGAAAAGAACCCGGACGATCTGCCGGTAGCGCCGCAGGCTACGGATGTTGCGGTTGAGCTGGAGAACGCTCAGCATTCGCACCCCGGGTCGGTGATGTTCAGCTTCGCCTCAAGGGACTCGACCCGCTTGACGAGGCGGTCGTACTCCTCGCGGGGGACGAGGCCGAAACGGTCTATGGCCCGCTTCACCTCCTGGTCGGCCATCTCGGCGACCCGCTCCTTCGTTTCACCGGCCATTTTATGAAGCTTGTCGAGGAGCGCCTTTCCCTCGTCCTCCCCCACCTTGTACTTTTCCTTGAGATCCGACAGGAACTCCTCGGCCTTCTTCTGAGAGAGGGACATGACGCCGAGGCCGGTCAGCACGGCCTTTTCAATGAGTTCGATCATGGGGATTCCTCCTGGATAAATTGGTAGACATCGACTGCAGATAAAATAACAGGAAACGGCCGGAAGACAAGTGATTGCGGGGGGTGCCGCTCACAAGCCCGTCATTTCCTGAGCAGCCAGAGGATGAGCGAGAGGATCACCGAGATGATGATGCTCGTGGCGAGGGGGAAGTAGAAGGTGAAATTGTTCCGTTTGAAATAGATGTCGCCGGGAAGCCGGCCGAGCCAGGGGATCTTGCCGGCAAAGGTTAGCACAACGCCTATCAGGGCGATGACGAGCCCCATGGCGATGAGGGATCTGCCGAGGCTGTGCATCAGCGCTTCTCCTCCCGGGGATGGTAGCGATCCTTCTCGCTGTAGATGCAGCCGCAGTACTGCTGGCGATAGAGCCCCATCTCCTTCGAGATGCGGATCCCCTCCTGCCAGCCGCGGCGGTAGTCGTCGTAGTGGAAGGTGACCCCGTGGCGCGCCGCCGCCCGTTCGGCGCCGGCGACGATGTCGTCGTGCCGCTGGTAGCGGCTGTAGAGAAGCGCGGAGGAAAACGCCTCGTAGCCGAGCTCCGCTGCCGCCGCGGCCACGGCGTCCAGGCGGGAGAAGTAACAGTAGAGGCACCGCCGGGCCGGGTCCTGCGCCACGGAGCCCAGGAACTCCTCCAGCCGGTACTCGTCGCGGTACACGATATCGAGTTCAACCGCAGCGGCGTACTCCCTGACGGTATCGAGGCGCCGCCGGTACTCCTGGTAAGGGTGGATATTGTGATTGTACCAGAACCCCGTCACCGCCATCCCCTGGTCGCGCAGTTGCCCGACGGGATAGATGGCACACGGGGCGCAGCAGATATGGAGCAGAAGTTTCATCGTCTCGCCACCGGCACTCTGTTTTTGCTTCATCTTACCTCACCCGCCCGGCAGGACTCAACCCCGGATTTCACTCCGGTCGATACCGGGAGGCATTTCAGAAAAAAGGAGGATGTGAGGTCTTCGTTACGGCATCCGGAGCGCCAAAGCCTCGCGCGCCAGACGCACCGTGATCTTCCGCTTGGTGGAAAAGGCGAAGCGCTTTATTGCCTCCAGCGCCCCGATGAGGGAGGGGACGTCGCGGCGGACATGGAGGAGAAGGTAATCGATGACCTCCGCGGGGAGGATGATCTGCCGGTCCTCGGCGAGCTTCTTCATGATCAGGCGCCGGGAGTCTTCGTCGGAGATGTCGACCCGCGCCACGAGCCCCCAGAGGAGACGGGAGATCAGGTGACCGTCGAGGTGGGGAAGTTCCTTCGGAGGGTAAAGACCGGTTATGGCGATGGGGCGGCCGGCCTGGTAGAAATCATTGAACAGCTGCCAGAGTTCGATCCGGACGCTCGGCTGGT
This sequence comes from Geobacter sp., assembly GCF_027327745.1. GTDB lineage: Bacteria > Desulfobacterota > Desulfuromonadia > Geobacterales > Geobacteraceae > Geobacter. Next base: position 6,131 of record NZ_DAHVYG010000084.1, on the reverse strand, counting down.
CGGGGATCAGGTGGAGGTCGTCCACCAGAAGCGCCGGGGCGTTGCGGAACCGCTCCGCCAGCCGGGAGACCTCCTCCGCCGGATACTCGCCGCCATAGATCTCATCAACATCCTTGAAGGAGACGAAGGGAACGGTGACAAGCCCCGCCCGCGCGCTGCAGGCCGAGCCGATGGCCGTCAGGAGGTGGGTCTTGCCGGAACCGGGCGGACCGTAGAGATAAAGAAGGTTTTCGGTACCACCCGGGTCGACGAGCCGTTGGGCGAACTGAAACGCGGTGGCGTTGCCGGAGCAGACGACGAAGTTGTCGAAGCCGTACTTTTCGTGGACGGGAAAGTCGAAGACAAGCTGCATCGAGAAGCGGCTCTAGAAAAGATCGCCCTGGGGGGAGCGGGGCGCCACGCGGCCGAAGTGCTCATAGGCGGCCTTCGTGGCCACCCTCCCCCGGGGGGTGCGGTTGATGAACCCGTGCTGGATGAGAAACGGCTCGTAGACATCCTCGATGGTGTCGCGCTCCTCGCCGATGGCCGCGGCAATGGTGTCGAGCCCCACGGGGCCGCCGCCGAACTTGTCGATGATCGTCAGCATGATGGTCCGGTCCATGAGGTCGAACCCCATCCGGTCGATTTCCAGCAGCGCCAAGGCATCGTCCACCACCGCGGAGGTGATGACCCCGTCGGCCCGCACCTGGGCGAAGTCGCGGACCCGCCGCAGAAGCCGGTTGGCGATGCGGGGGGTGCCGCGGCTGCGGCGGGCGAGCTCGGCTGCCCCTTCGGGCTCGATGCCGATGTTCATGATGCGGGCCGAGCGGGTGGTGATCGTACCGAGTTCGGCGTCGGTGTAGAACTCCAGTCGCGAGATGACCCCGAACCGGTCTCTGAGCGGCGAGGAGAGAAGTCCCGCCCTGGTGGTGGCCCCCACGAGGGTGAACCTGGGGAGGTCGAGCTTGATGGTGCGGGCGCTGGGGCCCTGACCGATGATGATGTCGAGCTGGAAGTCCTCCATGGCGGGGTAGAGGATCTCCTCCACCACGTGGGAGAGGCGGTGGATCTCGTCGATGAAGAGCACGTCGTGGGGCTCAAGATTAGTGAGGATCGCCGCCAGATCCCCCGGCCGCTCGATGACCGGCCCCGAGGTGGACTTGATGTTCACCCCCATCTCGCAGGCGATGATATTGGCGAGCGTCGTCTTGCCGAGACCGGGAGGCCCGTAGAGAAGCACATGATCCAGCGCCTCCCCGCGCTTGCGGGCCGCGTCGACGAAGACCCGCAGGTTTCCCTTGGCCTTCTCCTGCCCCACGTAATCATCCAGGGCGCGGGGGCGCAGGGAGCTCTCGACGAGGAGCTCTTCATCGGTAGATTCAGGCGAAATGAGTCTGGTCATGACGGGAAATGCCGCTCCGGAAAAGATGCACCACGGTATAACAGTTGGGGGGAAAGGTCAAGCGGGCGGCGGGGGGTTCCCGCACGGGGGGGCGGACCTGTGGGGGTCAGCGCATCAACCGCTTCAGCGCCAGCTTGAGAACGGCCTCCATGGGGGCATCGGCCGGAGCATCCAGTTCCGCGATGGCCTTGACCACCACCGCCTCCTTGTAACCGAGGTTCACTAGGGCGGAGGTGACGTCATCCAGGATGCCCGCGGTGGCGGGAGCGGAAGGGGCCGTCTGCACCTGCGCCGGCTCCAGGCCCAGCTTCCGCACCTTCTCCCTCAGCTCCAGGATGAGCCGTTCGGCGCTCTTCCTGCCGATGCCGGGGATGGCGGAGAGACGCGTCTGGTCCCCATTCATGAGGGCACCCGCCAGCTCTTCGGCCTGGACGTTGGAGAGGATGTCGCGGGCCAGTTTCGGCCCGATCCCCGACACGGTGAGAAGAAGCTGGAAGAACTGCTTTTCGAGAGGGGTCCGGAAGCCGTAGAGGTGAATGGCGTCTTCCTTGACGTGGGTGTGGATGTGCAGGGTGACGTCCGCCCCTTCGGCGGGAAGATCGAAGTAGGTGGAAAACGGGACCTGGACGCGGTACCCCACCCCTCTCACATCGATAATCAGGTGGTCCGGCGCCTTCATGGCGAGTTTCCCGGTAAGGAGTGCTATCATCGTCTTTTCCTGACGCTGGTCTGCAGCAGGGTGCCGGCGACGCTCCTGAGCAGCGCCGAGTTCGCATGGCAGATGGCCACGGCGAGGGCATCGGAGGCGTCGGTCTGGGCGATCTCCGGAAGCCCCAGGAGCGCCTTCACCATCTGCTGCACCTGCTCCTTGCCGGCGTGCCCGTACCCCACCACCGCCTGCTTCACCTGCATGGCGGTGTACTCCGCCACCGGGAGCCCGGCGTTCACCCCGGCGACGATGGCCGCCCCCCGCGCCTGGCCGAGCTTCAGGGCGCTCTGGGCGTTGCGGGCGAGGAAGACCTGTTCCACCGCCATGGCATCGGGGCGGTATTCTTCCATGACTGCCGTCAGCCCCCGGTAGATCTTCCGGAGGCGGAGGGCGAATTCGTCATGGCTGTCGGTGAAGATGGCGCCGTTGTCCACGTGGGTGAAGCGGTTGCCGATCTTTTCGATGATGCCGTATCCGGTTATGCGCGAACCGGGATCGATGCCGAGGACTCTCATGGATACCCAAAAAGGTAGGAGCGCCGCAAGCGGCGCTCCTACAAAAAAGGGGACTCAAAGTCCCCTGGCCCTTACATCAGCTTCTCCATCTCCTCCACGGAGATGTCGAAGTTGGCGTAGACGTTCTGGACGTCGTCGTTGTCTTCCATACGGTCCATCAGCTTCAGCATGTTCTCGGCGTTTTTTCCGTCGAGCTTCACCATGGTCTGGGGGATCATGGTAATCTCGGCCGACTCGTACCTGAAACCCGCATTCTCCAGCGCCGTCCGCACCTCGATGAAGCTGGAAGGATCGGTGAGGACCTCGTACTGCTCCTCTTCGTCGGCCACATCCTCCGCGCCGGCCTCCAGCGCCGACTCGAAGAGCTTCTCGAAGTCGACCGACTTGGCGAAAACGATGAGCCCCTTCTTGTCGAACATCCAGGAAACGCAGCCGGTCTCCCCCATGTTGCCGTTGCACTTGGTGAAGATGCTGCGGACCTCGCTCACCGTGCGGTTGCGGTTGTCGGTCATGCACTCCACGAGGACCGCCACGCCGCCGGGGCCGTAACCCTCGTAGACGATCTCCTCGTAGGTTACACCTTCCAGCTCGCCGGTACCCTTCTTGATGGCCCGCTCGATATTGTCCTTGGGCATATTCTCGGCCTTGGCCTTGTCGACGGCGGTGCGCAGACGCGGGTTGCCGTTCGGATCGCCTCCGCCGAGCTTCGCCGCCACGGTGATCTCCTTGATCAGCTTGGTGAAGATCTTTCCCCGCTTGGCGTCAGCGGCGCCCTTCTTATGCTTGATAGTACTCCATTTATTATGTCCCGACATTCGTGCTGCTCCTCCTGAAAAACGGTGTGGGGCTTATAAACCGGCAGATACTATCATGGGAAAATCTTGGTTGTAAAGGGCGAAAGTTCATGCAAAAATGGGGAATCGGCGGCATCGGCGCCGCTCCATTTCCCGTCAGCGAGGTGCCCCCCATGTACCTGCCCGTTCGCTTGTCCCGCCTGGTCCTCCCGCTTCTCACGCTCCTCACGGCAGCATGTGCCGCAGCGCCCCTCTCTGCCACCGCCGAGCGGGAACTTCCGCCGATTCTCGCCCAGGACGAGATATTCCGCCCCTACGTCAGAATCGGCACCGTGGAGGTAAGCCGCGAACGATTCGGCGCCGTCGACGATCTGCGTGGCGAGGCGGACGACTGGGCCAACGAGGCCCTCGAAGCCGAGGCAGCGAAACTGGGCGCCGACGCGGTCATCCTCCCCGAGATCCGCGGCGAGAGAAGCTCATATCTCCTTTTCCCCATCACCGAAATCAAGGCAAAGGGGGTGGCGATCAAGTTCCGTTGATCGCCACCTTTCCTCCCACCCAGACAATTAGCGTCTGAAACCGCCCCCATCACCCCAACATCACCTCACTTCCACCACATCAATAAACCGCGTTCTACAACTCTGCAGAACTCGCTGACAGCATAAAACCGATCACCCATGCCGCTGCAACTATCTATTATTGCGGGCAATTACGATTTTTTTATTTTTTATAATTTTTATGCCTTGACGGATATAAAACACGGTGCTAAAAATTATTTCGAAATATAACGACGTTTATAAAACACCAATCCACCCGGCCAGGAAGGAACACTATGAACAGGGAAAAGAGTTCATACGCGGTTCAAACGGTAGAAAAGGCTCTGGATATCCTCGAGACGCTCACCGAGGAGAGCCGCCACGCCACCCTGCCGTACCTTGCCGAAAGACTCGAGCTTTCCCGGAACAAGGCGTTCCGCCTCCTGGCAACCCTCGAAAGCAAAGGCCTTGTGGAGCGCGACGACGCCAGCGGCATCTACCGCCTCGGGATTTCATCGGTAGAACTGGCACAACGCCTCCTCAACAGCACCAGCCTCATCCGTCACGCCCACCCCGTCATGGAAAAACTGGCGCGCCGACACGACGAAGCAGTCTACATTGCGGTCCTCAAGGGAGAAGAAGTCCTTTTCCTCGACATGGTCGACTGCGAGCAGCCGATCAAGACCGCTCCCCTCGTCGGCAAGCGCTTCCCCTTCTTCACCAATGCCGCCGGCAAGGCCATCAAGGCCCTGGAATCGGTGGACCTCCTCGAAAAATTCCTGAAGAAACGCGGCAAAAATGGCAGCATTCCCGACCCTGCCCGGCTCCAGTCGGAACTGAACAGTGTCCGGGAGCGCGGTTTCGCCATCGACGTTGACGGCCTCGGCGACGGGATTGTCAGCGTTGCGGTGGCCGTAAGAGACTATGCGGGTAAGGTGATCGGAGCACTCACCATGCTCGGACCATCCTTCCGCATGATAACCTCCCGCCTCGAAAACGAAATCATTCCCTCCCTGAAAGAGGGGGCGGAGATCCTATCCCTCAAGTTCGGCTACGCGAAGCTGTAGGTACCGAAAGGAATCACAAAAACGGGAAACCATCGAAAGGAGGGGTGATCGGAAGAACAAGGGCCGGACATCGGTAATGGAGGCGAGCGGGACGCCGCTCGGCACGATGAGATTTACTGAAGAAAGGAGTAACTAACCATGGCAGACAAACAGTACGACTGGGCGGCAATCGCCAAGAACCCCAAGTTCGTCGAGCTCCACCGCAAGAAGACGACCTTCCTTATCGGCTGGTGGGTCTTCTCGACCGTCTTCTACTTCCTCCTCCCTATTGGAGCAGCCTACGCGCCGGGGCTCTTCAAGATCAAGATCGTCGGCAACATCAACTTCGGCTACCTCTTCGCACTCTCCCAGTTCTTCGTCTCCTGGGGGATTGCCATCTATTACGCCCATGTAGCCAACAAGGACTTCGACCGGCTCACCCGCGAGCTGGTGGACGAGCTCAAGTAAAGGAAGGAGGACAACGATGAAGAAACTGATCGCAGGAATCACGCTGGCCCTTTCCCTGGGCTCCTTCGCCTTCGCCGAGGAACCGGCCAAGGCCCCCGCCGGCGCCCAGGGCACCCCCGCCGTCGCCGCGCCGGCGACGACACCGGCCGCCCCCGCGGCCACCGCACCCGCTCCGGCGGCCCCCGTCACCAAGGCCGCCGCACCGGCCGGAAAGAAGGCCGAGTTCAAGGCCAACCCCTATGTCACCATCCCGATCTTCCTGATCATCATCGGCGTCACCATGGCCGTCGTCGTCTGGTCCGCCAAACGGACCAAGTCGGCCGCCGACTTCTACGCCGCCGGCGGCGGCATCACCGGCACCCAGAACGGCTGGGCCATCGCCGGCGACTACATGTCGGCCGCCTCCTTCCTCGGGATCTCCGGCATGATCTCCCTCTACGGCTATGACGGCTTCATGTACTCCGTCGGCTGGCTCGTCGCCTACATCACGGTCCTTCTGATCGTGGCCGAGCCGTGCCGCAACGCCGGCAAGTACACCCTCGGCGACATCCTCTCCTTCCGCACCGAGCCGAAACCGGTCCGCGCCGTGGCGGCCCTCTCCACCGTCGCCGTCTCCACCTTCTACCTCACCGCCCAGATGGTCGGTGCCGGCAAGCTGATGCAGCTTCTCATCGGCATCCCG
>NZ_DAHVYG010000082.1 GCF_027327745.1 Geobacter sp. | reverse complement strand
GTCCGCCGCTTACTGCATCACATCTTTACTTCTTCAGCGTATCGATACCACCCTGGGACATGTAGCCGTCTTCAACGGCGTCGCTCACGTCGTAGGCCTTCTTGTCGGACTTGATGGCCTTCAGAACCTTTTCCGGATAGGCCGGAATGGCCCTGATGCGGGCGCCGCAGGCGTTGTCGATGGCGTTGAGTATGGAGACGTGGGGCGAGGTGAGCGGCCCCTCGCCTACGCCGGCGGCGCCGAACGGCCCGTCCGCACGCGGGGTCTCCAGGTAGATCAGCTCCATGTCGTCCGTGATGTCCTTGCAGAACGGGAAGCCGGAACCGATCAGGTTGGTGTGCTTGTCGAGCTTCTCGAAGTCCTCGGTCAGCGCCAGGCCGATTCCCTGGGCAAGGCCGCCGTACACCTGGCCGTCGACGACGAGCCGGTTGGTGATGGTGCCGTAGTCGCCAACGGTGGTCATCTTGACAACCGTGGTCTTGCCGGTGGTGACGTCCACTTCGACTTCGGACATGAAGAGGCAGTACATGTAGATGCAGAACGGTTTCCCCTGCTGGTTGTCGTCCATGTGGGTGCAGGGGGTGGTCCAGCTCCCCTCGTGCTTGACCGCGATCCCCTCTTTGACCATCTCGTCGTAGCTGCGGAAGGTGCCGTCAGCTTTACGCATGGCGTCGAGGAGCAGGGTGCACGCCGCCTTGATGGCGTTGCCGGTGACCACGTTCTGGCGGCTCCCGCCGGAGGGGCCGGAGTTGGGGTGCAGGCTCGTGTCGTTCAGGCTGAGCTTGATCTGCGACGGCTTGAGGTTCAGGGGGCGGAGCGTTTCGTGGGCGAACGCCACCGTTCCCATGTCCGCACCTTGGCCATGGTCTTCCCAGGCGTTGCCGACCATGACGTCGCCGTTGGGGAGGAGCTCAGCCCAGGCGCCGGAGGTGTCGGGGCCGTCGAGGCCGCAGCCGTAGATGCCGAGGGATACGCCGACGCCGCGCTTCTTCGTTTCGGTCGACTCGGCCTTGGCCTTCTCCAGTGCCGCCCGGTACTTGGGACGCATGATGTCGAACATCTCCGGGAAGCAGTAGACTTCCGGCTCCTGGCCGGTCGGGGTGGTGGCGCCGGGGCGGTAGCAGTTGATGTAGCGGAGCTCGAACGGGTCCATCCCCATCTTCTTGGCGAGCTCGTCCACCAGCGACTCGGAGGCGAGGAAGCTCTGGGGTGAGCCGTAGGCGCGGAAGGCGGAGCCCCAGCCGTGGTTGGTGCAGACGGTGCGGCCTACGCCGCGGATGTTCTTGATGTCGTAGCCGGCGCCGATGAACTGGGCGCCACGGACGGTGAGGAGGTCACCGAACTCGGAGTACGGTCCGTGGTCCACCGACCAGTCGCTCTCCAGGGCGAGGAACTTGCCGTTCTCGTCGGCCGCCAGCTTCGCCTTGAGCCAGAACGGCGAACGCTTACCGGTGTAGGTCTGCTGCTGGTACCAGTCGTAGCCGAGGAAGCAGGGGCGGCCGGTGGCCATGGTGGCGGCGGCGATCAGGGCTTCCATGGTGGGGCTGAACTTGTAGCCGAAGGTGGCGCCGGTCGGGTTCTGGACGATGACCAGCTGGTCCGGCTCCAGGCCGAGGCCCGGGGCGATCATGTAGAGATGGAGGTGGATGCCGATCGACTTGGAGTGGACCACCACCCGCTTCTGGTCGTCGATGTAAGCGAAGCCCACGTCCGGCTCGATCGGCATGTGGGGCTGGCGCTGGAGGTAGTACTCACCCTCCACCACGTGAGCGGCCTTCTCCATGATGGGCGCGGTCTCCTCACCCTTCTTCACGTTCAACTCGTAGTAGATGTTGGGGGTGCCGGGATGGATCTCGATGGCGTCCTCTGCCATGGCGGCCGGGGCGTTCATGTAGGCGGGCAGGACCTCCAGGTCCACCTTCACCTTGGCGGCGGCGGCCTTGGCATTTTCCTTGGTGTCGGCGCAGACGATGGCCACCACGTCGCCGTACTGGAAGATCTTGGTGTCGTTCAGGATGGGACGGTCCCACCCGTCCCCCTTGTTGGTGGGGAAGGTGATGAGGCCGGTGATGCGGTTTTTCCCCTTCACGTCCTTGTGGGTCACCACCTTGAAGACCCCCGGCATCCGCTCCGCCTCGGAGGTATCGATCCCCTTGATGATGGCGTGAGAAACCTCCGGCTGCACCAGGGCGCACTGGAGTGTACCTTCGGGGAGCTGGGTCCCCATGTCCTCGCCGAAGTCCCAGGTGCCGGTCACCTTGGCGACGGAGGTGGGACGCGGATAGCAGGTGCCGTAGACCTTGCCGTCGGCCGGGAGCTTGAACTCCAGGGCAGAGGCGGGCATCTCGCCGCGGAGCACCCTGGCGGCGTCCATGACCGCGTCGACGATCATCTTGTAGCCGGTGCAGCGGCAGGCGTTGCGGTTTTTCTGGAACCAGTCCCGCACCTCTTCGCGGGTCGGCCGCGGGTTGACATCGAGGAGCGCCTTGGCGGAGACGATGAAGCCCGGGGTACAGAAGCCGCACTGCAGCGCCCCGTGGAAGATGAACGCCTGCTGCAGGGGGTGGAGGTTGAGCGGGGTGCCGATCCCCTCGATGGTGGTGATCTCGGCCCGGGCCTCGATCCGCTTCATCCGCACCACGCACGAACGGACGAGCTTGCCGTCCACGATCACGTTGCAGGCGCCGCACATGCCGGTGCCGCAGCCGACTTTGGTCCCGGTCAGATGGAGCTGCTTGCGCAGCACATCGGACAGGAGCGCTTCCTGGTCAACGATCAGCGTTCTTTCGATGCCGTTGACGACGAGAACCTTCTTTTGCATTGGATTTCCTCCTTGTGGGATATGAATCAAGGCGCCGCTAGGCGCCGAAGCCGCAATCGGGGAAGCGGCAGTCGCTGCAACCGAGACAGAGTCCCCCATGGCCGAGAGTGGTAAAATCCTTCCGGGTCAGCCGCTCGCCGGCCAGGATGCGGGGAACGATAAGGTCGAAGACGGTCGCCTTGTTGTACATGGCACAGCCGGGCACCCCGACCACCGGGATATCGCCGATATATGCCAGCATGAACATGGAGCCGGGGAAGGTGGGCGAGCCGTAGGTCACTTCCCGCCCCCCGGCGGCCCGGATGCTGGCCGGGGTCCGGTCGTCGGGGTCCACCGACATCCCGCCGGTCACCACGACCATGCCGACCCCTTCGCTGATGAGATCGTGAATGGCCTGGACCGTCAGGGGGATGCTGTCCGGAACCAGGATCTGCCGGTGGATGGTGCTCCCGAGCGCCCGGATCTTTGCGTCGACCACCGGTCCGAACTTGTCTTCGATCCGCTGGTGATAGACCTCGTTGCCGGTGGTGACGAGCCCCACCTTCAGGGATTGCAGCGGTATCACTTCGATGACCGCTCCGTACTCCCGGCAGATATCTTCCACCGCACTGATTTTCTCCTCTTCGGTGTAGAGGGGGATGATCCTCGTTCCTCCCACCAGCTTCCGGGTCGCCACCGGCCGGTTTGTATGGGCGGTGGCAAAGACCACCTCTTCGATGGCATTGATCCGGTCGAGGGCCGCGACATTCACTTTCAGCAGTCCCGGACGCGCTGTCATGAGCCGCACCTTCCCTTCGGCCGGCGGCAGCATCTGTACTCCTGGCCCCACCGCCGCCCTGGCAATCCTTACCGCGGCCGCATCCTCATGCACGAACCCCTCTTCCAGTTCGAGGACATAGATGTGGTCCTTGCCAAGCCTGAGAAGCTGCTCCACATCGTCCGGGGCGATGATGTGACCCTTCTTGAAGGCCCGGCCGCTGAACTCACCCGGAGCAATGCGGGTTATGTCGTGGAACAGCACCCTGCCGACCGATTGCTGCACGGGAATCTCTTTCATCATGGGATTATTCCTCCGTCGGATGGCAGTGATCGCTGCAGTTGCAGCCGCTCTCGCCGGACGAACAGCGCCCTTCCAGATGACTTTGCTGAACCGTCAGTTCGATCAGACTGCCGCTGTCGAAGAGCGCCACGTTCTTCTCCACCGTAACGGAACCCGCCCGGTAGACCGGGAAACCGCAGAGATTCATGGCCCGAAGCGCATCGTCGCCGATCCCGTCGACAATAATGGCGTCGAGGCGCTCTCCCCGCAGGGCGCTGAACGGATTGCACCCACTTAAGGGATGGTTGCGGTCGCAGTTGGGAATGGCCGTACAACGGTCGTCGCGGGTATCGACCACCAGAAACCGGGGGGCCGAGGCAAAGTGCCCGTACACCGTGCTGGCTGTGCCTGCATTGTCGTTTATGGGAAAGCAGAGCCGCATCGAAAGCCTCCTGGGGAAAACATCTACACCGCATCAATTCTCCACATCTGAACATTGAGCCTGACCGTCACCGGCCATGGAGATTCTTGAGCGTATAGGTCTTGCACTTCGTACACTGCGACTTGTACTGGCCAAGATGGCGGTAACAGTACCAGGCGCCGCAGACCGTGCAGCTCTTGACGCGGTAATCATCGGAATCGGCCGTCGCTCCGCACACGGCGCACGTCACCTGTGCCATCGTGTCTCTCCTGTCCCGGTGGCTGGAGGCGGGGCCGCGATCCGCAGCGACCCCGCCGGATTGTGATGTGAAGGGGAAATTTAGACTCAGGCGGCCTTTCTTCGGGCAACCCGCTTGATGTTGAGGAGATTCTTGTAGCCGACGTTCTCGGTGGTGATGTTCCCCCCCATGGCACCGCAGCCGAGGGTGAGGGACGGCACCAGGTCGTTGTAAAGGGCGCCGATGGTGCCGTGGACCGAGGGCTGGTTCCAGACGACCCGGTTGGCCGGTACCCGGAGGGCGAACTCCTTCGCCACCTCTTCGTCCTCGGTGAAGACCACGGCCGAGTGGCCGGCGCCGCCGAACTCCAGCTGGCAGACGGCGGCGGAGATCGCCTTCTCCCTGCTGTCGACGATGTACCAGCCGAGGACCGGGGAAAGCTTCTCGTGGCTCATCCAGTCCTCGGGGCCGGTGGTGGTCAGCGGCACCATCAGCAGCTTCACCTCGGCAGGGATGGTGAACCCGGCCAGTTCGGCGATGAACTGGGGCCTCTTGCCGACGATGGCCATGGAGGGGACGCCGCGCTCCTTGTCGAACATGACCGCTTCGAGCCTGGCCTTCTCTTCCTCGCTGCAGAGGTAGGCCCCCTTCTCCCTGAAGAGCTGGAGCGCCTTCTCGGCAACGGCTTTGTCGTCGAAGATCACCGACTGGTCCGAGGAGCAGATGGTGCCGTTGTCGAAGGTCTTGGAGGCGATCACGTCCGGGATGGCGATCTCAAGGTTGGCGGTCTTCTCGATGTAGACCGGCACGTTGCCGGGTCCGACGCCAAGGGCCGGGTGGCCCGAGCTGTAGGCCGCCTTGACCATGGCGCCGCCGCCGGTGGCGATGACCAGGGCCACGTTGGGGTGCTTCATGAGGGCATCGGTCGCCTCGATGGACGGCTCGGTGATCCACTGGATGCAGTCGGCCGGGGCACCGGCCTCGACGGCGGCCTCAAGCATGATCCTGGCGGCCTCCTCGCTGCACTTCTGGGCCTTGGGGTGGAAGGCGAAGCAGATGACGTTGCGCCCCTTTAGGGCGATGAGTGCCTTGAAGAGGGTCGTTGCGGCCGGGTTCGTCACCGGCGTGACGGCGGCGATCACGCCGAACGGCTCGGCGATGGAGAGGATGCCGTCCTCCTCCTCGATGATGCCGACCGACGGCTTCCCCCGCATGTAGTCATAGACCACCTGGGTACCGAAGTGGTTCTTTATGACCTTGTCCTCCACGTTGCCGATGCCGGTCTCCTCCACCGCCATCTCCGCCAGCTTCCGCTCGTTGGCCACGCCGGCCCTTGCCATGGCGGACACGACCCTGTCGACTTCGAGCTGGGTGAATCCCCTGAACGACTCCGCCGCCTTCTCTGCCCTTGCTATCATCTGATTGATCTGCGCTGATACATTCGACATGACTGTTTCCTTTCTCCCCACCGGTAATTTTGGATGTCGGGCAAGCCCTTTTGAAGTCCATTCATAGCAGCGCATGTGCCAATATATAGAACCGGGTTTTAATTGATCGGGATTTCATCTTCATCATCCAGAAGCCTTCGAAATTCTGCACAATTAGCAGAAGGAGCAGAGGCTGGGAAGGCTCGATTTCCGAAGTCCGGTGCGGCAAGACTGGCAATAGTGTCACAGGATGGTACAGGTGTTGCTGTGCATCTGTAGCAAAAGAAAACAGTGTTCGATGGATCCAATGGATTGCTTCATGGGAGGTGGGTATGACGTGGTCTGCATCCGGCCGGGTTTCAGACGCAGTCGACACAACGGCACGTTTCATGGCGGGGGAGCCGCTTCCCGATGGGCACCTCCCCGAGGTCATCAGTCGCTCCTGGCAGCGGTGCGTCGACCGGAGGATCAGCGCCGAACGGCAGACCAGGGACATTCCGGTGGTCTCCGCCGGAGCGCTGGCCGGGTTTCGCGAGCGGGGCCGACGGCTGATCCTCCATGCGGAGCCGGTGATGGAGCAGCTCCATGAGCAGATTTCCGGGACTTCCAGCGTGGTGGTGCTGACCGACACGGCCGGGGTAGTGCTGCACTCGGTGGGCGACCCGGACTTCGTGGAGAAGGCACGGCAGGTGACCCTCCGGCCGGGCGGCATCTGGAGTGAGGAGGCCAACGGCACCAACGCCATCGGCACGGCCCTCGTGGAGCAGGTCCCGGTGTCGGTGCACAGCACCGAGCACTTCATTGCCGTCAACCAGTTCCTCACCTGTTCGGCGGCCCCGATCTTCGACCCCATGGGGAGGATGCTCGGCGTGCTCGATGTCTCCAGCGATTCCGCCACCTACCAGCGGCACACCATGGCGCTGGTGCGGATGTCGGCCCAGATGATCGAGAACCAGTTTTTCGCCCACGAATGCAACGATGAGATTCTGATTCATTTCCACCTGCGTCCGGAGTTCATCGGCACCCTCTACGAGGGGATCGCCGTCTTCTCCCTGGACGGGCGCTTCGTTGCCGCCAACCGGTCAGCCCTTCTCCAGTTGGGACTCGACCGCTACGATGCGGAAAAGCGAAACATCGGCAGCATCTTCGACCTGACCCTCGCCGGCCTGTTCGAACAGGCCCGCTCCCTGCCACAACCGGTGATACGGCTTCGGCTGCGAAACGGGGTGGAGGTCTTCGGGAGGGTGAAGTTCGGTTCTTCGGTTTCCCCCGTCACCTACCTGCCGATCCGCGAGCCCAATGCAACCGGCCGCAGCTCCGCGACCGAGCCATTGGGCGGCGCCATGGCGGCCCTTGACCTGGGAGACCAGGCGATGGGGACCGCCATCCGCAAGGCGAGCAAGATCATCGGCCACGACATCCCGCTGATGATCGAAGGGGAATCCGGAAGCGGCAAGGAGATGTTCGCCCGCGCCTTCCACGCCGATGGTCCGCGGAGCAAGGGGCCTTTCGTTGCTCTCAACTGCGCCGCCATACCGGAAGGGCTGATCGAGTCGGAGCTCTTCGGCTACCGCGACGGCGCCTTCACCGGCGCCCGCCGCTCCGGCAGCATCGGCAAGATCCAGCAGGCCGACGGCGGCACCCTCTTTCTCGACGAGATCGGCGACATGCCCCTGAGCCTCCAGGCCAGGCTGCTGCGGGTCCTGCAGGACCGCACCGTAACGCCGCTGGGCGGGACCAAGCCCCAGCCGGTCGACATCAAGATCATCTGCGCCACCAACCGCAAGCTGCGCGACGAGGTGGCGGCAGGCCGTTTCCGGGAGGACCTCTACTACCGGCTGAACGGGCTGCTCCTCACCCTCCCTCCCCTGCGGAGCCGCACGGACAGGATCGCACTGGCCGAAAGCATCCTGGGAACGCTCTCCCGGGGCAATGAACGAGTCCGCTTTTCCCCGGAAGTGATCGACCTCTTTTCCCGCCATGCCTGGCCGGGAAATATCCGCCAGATGACGAACGTCATCCGAACGGCGCTGGCGCTCAGGGATGGCGACTGCGAAATCAGGATCGAGCATCTTCCGGAGGATTTTCTGGAGCAGGCTGGTGGGCACAGGGGGGAGTTTCACGTTTCGGCGGAACTGGAGTGCCGTAGCGACTCGGGACGCCTGGAGGAGCTGGAGGCCGCCGCCATCCGGGAGGTGCTTCGGCAGTGCAACGGGAACGTCTCGGCGGCGGCCCGGAAACTGGGGGTCTCCCGGTCGACCCTGTACAGGAAATCGAAGGGAAATCCCTCCGCGCTTACTTGAACTGGATCGCCTTGAGCTCCAGGAACTCCTCCAGCCCGTACTTGCCGAGCTCCCGGCCATGCCCCGACTGTTTGTACCCTCCGAAGGGAGCGAGGATGTTGAAGGAGCCGCCGTTGATATCCACCTGGCCGGTCCGCAGTTTTCGGGCCACCCCCTCGGCCCGCTTCACATCCCCCGACCAGACGCCGCCGGCAAGGCCATACGGAGTATCGTTGGCGATGCGCACGGCATCGTCCTCGTCCCGGTAGGTCATGATGGCCAGCACCGGCCCGAAGATCTCCTCCCGGGCGATGGTCATCTCCGGCGTTACCCGGCCGAAGATGGTCGGCTTCACATAGTAGCCCCGTTCGAACCCTTCGGGAGGCTCCGCCCCGCCGCACAGAAGCTCTGCCCCTTCGGCCACCCCCTTCCGGATGTACTCCAGCACCCGCTCCCGCTGCCGGGCGGAGACCAGGGGCCCGAGCCGCGTCTGCTCATTGAGGGGGTCCCCCGGCACATAGGTGGCAGCAGCCTCCACGGCCAGGGCCACGACCCGATCGTAGAGGGATTCGGGGACGAGCATCCGGGTGTGGGCGCTGCAGGTCTGGCCGGAGTTGACGAAGCAGCTGGCAGCCGTCCCCTTGACCGCCGCGGCAAGATCGGCGTCGTCGAGGATGATGGCGACCGATTTTCCGCCGAGCTCCAGGGCGACCCGCTTGAGGGTAGCCGCCGCCAGGCCGGAGACCGCCAGGCCCGCCCGCACCGATCCGGTGAACGAGATCAGGTCCACGCCGGGGTGGCTCGCCATGGCCTCCCCCACCGGCTCGCCGTAGCCGCTCACCAGGTTCCCCGTTGAGATAGATCTCCTGACGATCGTACATAGCTTCCTCCCTGGTCGAATTGATTGTGCTTCCGGACAAAGCTTCTCATGCTTGCGGGAAGTCACTCGACCTTCATCACGATCATCGTCATGTCGTCCTTCGGGGGAGCGCCGCCGGTAAAGGCGGATACCTCCCGAAGCACGGCGTCGATGATCTTCCCGGGGGACTCTGAATTGTGCGCTCCCATGATGCTGCAGAGGCGGGCAAGACCGAACTGCTCACCGGAGCCGCTCTCGGCTTCGGTGATGCCGTCGGTGTAGAGAATGAGCACATCCCCTTCTTCCAGCCGGACCTGCTTCTCCTCGAAAGAGACCCCTTTGCTGATCCCCAGGATAAGACCGTCGGCGTCCAGCTCGCAGCAACTTTCCCTGGCGGAGCGGCGGGAAAGGAGCGGCGTAACATGCCCCGCGTTCGAATAGCTCAGGATGCGGGTCGGGGCGTCGTACTTGACGTAGAACATGGTGATGAAGAGCTCCGCCTGGCTCAGATCTTCGTGAAGGACATCGTTGAGTGAGGTGAGGATGTCCCCGGTGCCGGTGAACGCGTGCACCTGGGCACGGAGAACGGAGCGGGTTTCGGCCATCATCAGGGCGGCGCCGAAGCTGTGCCCCGAGACATCGGCCACAACCATGTCCACTACGCCATCCTCGCGCCGGTAGTAGTCGAAATAGTCCCCCCCCACGTGGGTGGCGGGAAGACAGCATCCCGATATCCGGACCCCCGCCAGTTCGGGAGGTGCTCCCGGCAGGAGGGAGAGCTGGATCTGCCGGGCGAGCTCCATCTCGCGCAGCAGCCGGGAGTTCTCCAGCAGTGCCTCTTCGGCCCGCTTCCGTTCGGTTATGTCCCGCGCCACCGCCACGCCGTAGAGGTCCCCCTGGAATCTGACCAGCCGGATGGTGATCTCCACCGGGAACCCTTCGCCGGAACATCGGTAGAGCTCGGTAACGATCGTATCCCGGTCCCTCCCCTCCTCGGGGCCGAAAGTCACGAGCTCCCTGATTCTTTCCAGCGCCTCCGCCGGGACGATCTTTCCCAGGGCACCGTCAAGGAGATCCTGCCGCGTACAGCCGAGTTGACGGCACGCCGACTCGTTGACATCGACAAAGGAGAGGGATGGAATCCCGAGGAGAAATATGCAGTCGTTGCTCTGGTCCAGGAGGGACCTGAACCGCTCCAGCTCGTCGAGCTTCTGCTGGAGTTCGGGATAGTAGGTCTTGCGCAGGGATCGTTCGCCGAGACCGATGATCTTTTCCCGCTCGGCGTCCCAGGATTCCTTGGGATCAGAGGGCTTTTTCATAGATGGCTTCGATATCCTCGCGGGTGGGCTGTCGGGGATTGGTAAAGATGCAGGGGTCGTTCATCGCCTTTTCCGCGAGCTCGGGGATGTCGCTCCTTGAGACGCCGAGCCGGGCCAGGGTATGGGTGATGCCCGCCGACTCCCGGAGGGACACGAGAGTGGAGTGCAGGGCGGATCTCACGTCATGGGGGGCCATGCCGAGTACGGAGAGCCCCATCGCCTCCCCCACGAGCATGTAGCGGTCCGGGACCGCATCGAAATTGAAATCGATGACATGGGAAAGAAGGAGGGCGTTACACTCGCCGTGGGGAGAGTCCAGCATTCCTCCCAGGCTGTGGGCCATGGCGTGGATCAGTCCGAGGCTGGTGTTGGAAAAGGCCAGCCCGGCCTCAAGGCTTGCCAGCATCATCCGGCCGCGGAAATTGCCATTGTCCGGAGCCTCCAGGGTCGGCAGAAGATTCGAATAGACCAGCCTGATCGCCTGGAGGGCAAAGAGGTCGGTGATGGGGGAATGGGCCGTCGAGACAAACGCCTCGATGGCATGACAGAGGGCGTCCATCGCCGTGTCCGCCGTCAGTTCCCGGGGCATGGTTGTCGTGGTGACCGGGTCGATGAGGGCGACATCCGGAACGATCATCTTGCTGATGATGGCGTATTTTACGCGGCGCGCGGTGTCCGTGATGATGGCGAACTGGGAGACGTCGGCGGAAGAGCCGGCGGTTGTGGGAACGCAGATCAGGGGGGGAATGGAGAGCTCGACCTTATCGACCCCTTCGAACTCGCGGATATCCCTCTTGTTGGCGCTGACGATGCCTATTCCCTTGGCGCAGTCCATGGGGCTTCCCCCGCCGACCGCCACAATGGCGTTGCACCCCTCTCGGCGGTAGATCTCGGCCCCCTCCTCGATTTCGTGCACCTTGGGATTGGCGGTTACCGAAGAATGGACGGCATATTCGACCCCCGCCTCCCTGAGGGTGGTGAGGACGTCCTCTACCCACCCCGCCGCCTCCACCCCCGGGTCGGTGACGAGAAGTATCTTGCGGGCGCCGAAGTTTTTCGCATATCTGGCCACCAGCTTACGGGCATCGGTGCCGAAAATGAACTCGGGCGCAACGAATTTCCGCAGGGCAAATTCATCCTGTTCCATTATGCAGCCTCCCTTTTTCCGTCCTGCGGTAATTATAGCAAGATTTCGCGAAAAACAGGGGAGGCGCTTCGGGCTACAGCTCGTCGAGAATTTTGAGCCGCTTGGCCCGGTACTCCTCCTCGGTGATCAGCCCCTTCTGCTTCAGATCGTTAAGCAGGATGAGCCGCTCCTCCACGCTTCTGCCGACCGGGCGGGGGGGGGATGTCCGGGGCGCGAGAGCCGGCTTTGCCTCCCGGTTCGTCCCCGTCTCCGGGGGGGACATCACCTGTTCGGCCGGGAGGAGCGACAGCGCCAGCCAGTCGGAACGGTCGTCAACCTGCGCGAGCTCTCCTCCCTTCGTCGTCACGCGCCAGGCGGGGTGAGGGGCCGGCTTCCGGGAACCGGGAACGAACGGGTGGAGCCGTCGATCGTCGCTCTCCCTGACGGGTTCGTGAACCTGACCCAGGATGAGGTTGAGCTTTTCCTGCCGGAAGAAGATGCGACCGGTCGTCAGAAGCGGCTTCTTCACAAATCCGAGAAGGGTGGGGTGGAGTCCCATCATGGCAAAGGTCACGTCGTCGTCAGGCGTGGCCAGCTCAAGGGCCTTCTGGAGTTCGGGGCCGAGTACGTCCAGTTCCCCCTCGGTGAAGAGCGGGACGGGCTGTCCCCCTTCGAGCCTCACCTGGAGCGCGCCCAGGGTCTGGCGAAGGACTTGGGACGACAGGCGGGCCGGGTGCTCGTTGGGGGCGTCGCTGACATCCTGTTTCTCCAGGGCAACGAACTGATCCTGCCTCTCCCAGACCGGCCGACGCTCGGCAGCGCTAACACTTACTGCACCACCAAGGCCCATCCCGGCCAGCAGCAGGCCCCCCACAACTCCCAGCAGCGTCCGTGACAAACGTGTCTTCATGGTCACTCCTCCGCGTCGTTTTTTCCGTCTCTGCCCCGAGTATAGCCGCCGGTCAAGGGATGGCAACCGTTGTCCATTCCGTGTCCCGAAGAAAAAGGGGCGCCCGGGCGCCCCTTTCTTCCGTCCACCTGCGAAGGCTACTTGCCGGCCTTCTTCCCTTCCAGTTTGTCCAGAAGGTCCTTGGTCTCCTGCAGCTTGTCTTCGAGCTTTTTCAGATCCTCCGCCGAATACTTTGCCGAACCCTTCTTGATCTCGGCATTCAGCTTCTTGATCCTTTTCTGGATGATTTCAATCCGGTTCAGGCAATTTTGCGCCGCGAGGTCGCAGGCAACCTTTTCTTGATGGGTCTGCTGTGCCGGCGCCGGTACCGAGGTGGCCAGGAACAGGGCCGCGCAGACAAAGATAGCACTCTTTTTCATGACATCCCTCCGCTGGATTTGGTTGAAAGTTGATGCCCCCACTAGAAGGGGAGCTTGCCCGTCGACATGAGCATGAAGGCCGGGATCAGGAGGCCGACCGGGACCCAGCTGATGAGCGACCAGGCAAGGGTCTTGGCCGATACCTTGCCATAGGCGTTCAGCCAGACCTCAACGGTCAGCACCGTGTAACCGGCGCAGGCCAGGGCCAGGTAGTTGCTCTGGGGGGTAAGGGGTTTGCCGTCCGGGCCCGGTGAGCCGCCGGTGAAGAAGAGCCCCATGTAGATGGCGGAGATGATCGCCACCATCAGGCTGACATTACCCACGGACCGGAGGTCTTCAAGCCCTGTCAGCAGGGCGTAGGATACCGTACAGTACAGGAGCCCGTGGGCGAAGAGAAGACCACCCGTAAACGGGTCCTTGAACATGGCCGTCTGCAGGAAGGCCCCGATCACCACCACCAGACCCACGAAGCCCGTGATGGCGCCGGTCCCCTTGGCCTCTCCCTTGCCGAGGAACAGAATCGCCACCGACAACCACATCAAACTTATTGCTACCAGAATCGCTAACGTCATTGTTGTCTCCTCTATAGGTTTCTCAAAAACGGCCCGACCGGCGCGAACGCCGACCGGGGAAGGAGTTGCGCTTACTCGGCCGTGGTCGGGTCGATAACGGCCCGCACCTCGGCCACGCTGTTGACGGGGAAGCCGCCCTGACGGGCATGCTCCCGGACCATGTCGGCATTGGGCGCGATGTAGATGCAGTAGATCTTGTCGTCGGTGACATAGCTCTGCACCCACTGAATCTGGGGGCCAAGCCCCTGCAGTACGCCGCAGGACTTCTGGGATATGGCCTGGAGTGTCTCAGCGGGAAGGTTCCCGGCGCCCGGCAATTCTCGTTCGATTACGTACTTTGGCATACGTTGCCCCCTTACCAGTAGAACATCGTGCCGACTGCAACACTGTTGGAGTGCTGGGTGGCACCATCGTGCCAGGTGTTCTGGGCATAGGTGTACTCGGCGATGAACTGGGTGAACTTGTTAAAGTTGTAGGCGACCATGGCCACCGCCGCCTCCTGCTTTTTCATGGGGATGAAGGCGCCGGGGGTCCTGTCGAAGTCGGTCTTCTCCTGGCGGGTCTGACCGTAGTTGGCGCCGATCTTGATGGTCGGGGTCAGCATGTAGGTCACCTGGGTCAGGAAGCCCCAATGGGTCCTCTCCTTGCCGGCACCGTCAGTTGACGAGGAGCCGAACTCGTCGCCGTCCTGGGCGCTGATCATGCCGAGCCCCTCGCCGTAGTAACCGGACGCCAGAAGATCGACACCCTTGAAGCCGACCTCGACGCCTGCCGCGCCACCGAGGGACTTGTTGTGCCCGCCCGGGCGGGGTGTGCCCGCCGCCGTGCTGCGGGTATCGGTCTGGAAGAGGCCGGAGGCCCATGCCTGGAAGGTGTTGCCGCCGCCGAAGACCGTGGCGTAGGAAACTTCGCTCTCGATGCGCGGCACATTTGTCTTGGCAGAATTGGCGCTGATCTTATACGGCTCGCCGACGCTCAAGGCCACCTTGACACCATTAAGGTCAGGGGTGGTGTAGCGGATCTGGGGGCCGAAGTTGGTGTAGAGATAGCCGTAGCCGATGTGCC
This sequence comes from Geobacter sp., assembly GCF_027327745.1. GTDB lineage: Bacteria > Desulfobacterota > Desulfuromonadia > Geobacterales > Geobacteraceae > Geobacter. The sequence goes on along the minus strand of NZ_DAHVYG010000082.1, from coordinate 76,422 downwards.
CGAGGGTCGTGGTTGTCCCTATTATCGGGACAACGCCGGCAGTGAGCAGGGTCATGTCGGTCAGGATGTTCTTTCCCTGGTAGAGGTTGAGTGCACGGCCGGCGAGGAGCTCGCCGTATTTCCCCTTAGCAGTGTAATAGATCTCCCTGAAGTCGATGTTTGGGCTGGTTTCGAAGCGATTCTGGCTCGTGTTCTGGATGCTCGGATAGATGCCGACCCGGACGGTGGAATCTACCCCGTTGACGGTGGGGGCCTTGACGTTGAACGCGACCACCGACGGCAGAAGCCCCACCCTTACAGCAAAATTCTGGTCGTTGTTGCCGAGGAAACTGAAAAAGCGGCTACCTGTCGGGGCTGGACTCGTAGACCGGTAGGTGGCGAAGACGTCCACGATCCCGTCCGTGCTGAGCTGCCACCCGTTCTCCCCCCCGATAACAAACCCCGCGTGGGCGGAAGGTAGTGCTGCCATGGAGAGCAAAGCTGCCATGGCGATAATAGTACCTCTCTTCATTTCTGTATCCTCCCCTCATGTCATGATGTACTGCGTGATGTGCTGCATCAGGCCAGGTGCCGGCTGGCTCGCGCCCCGCCGGCCACGCGCTCCGGCAGGGATTCAACGCTGTAAAAACGTTCGAATTGATGATTTCCCGGGGTTCTGCAAAAAAGCGGGGCGGGGAACTGAAGGAGGACTTCCCCGCCCCAAAGGAGTAACTCCACTCTGCCGGCGTCCCGACAGGGTTTCCCTGAACGTTGATCACCACCGGGTCAATTCCTTGTGTAAGTGGACCATGTGCAACCGGAGTGCCACTAATAAAACAGTGGTTTCTTTTTTAACGAATTGTGGCCAAGGCTCGCTAATCCGGGCCATCCCCATCCTTGTTCCCGTAAATCCTGGCAAGCCGGGCGGAATAAAAGATTGTTTGTTGTGTAGAGTTAAGCCACAGCGTAGAAATTATTCCCACCACACCCCCTCCCTGGAGGAATACGGCGCCAATTACGCATATTTTGAACATATTTCGGGAAGTTAACTGTTATACATTCAGTCAAACCTCGTTTGACACTTCGGCATATCTGTTGCTATACTGGGTTACCGTCAGGGGTCTGTATTCACGGTGCTAAAACGGCGTTCAGCCGTAAAGGATGAGTATGCAAAACATGGAGAGCTCCCTTAACCATTACAAGTTCGAAGTGCCGGAGATCATTTTCGGCAGGGGGCTCCTGACCCAGATCGGCTCGTGCGCCCGGCGGCTGGGGGGCCACAAGGTCTTTCTCGTAAGCGACCAGGGGCTCTTCGCCTCGGGGTGGGTGGACAGGGCCATCAGGAGCATCATGGACGCGGGGCTGGAGGTGATCTACTACGACAACATCACCTCCAACCCCAAGGATCTGGAGGTGGAGGAAGGGGCGCGGGAGTACATCCGCCACGGGTGCGACGTCATTGTGGGGCTTGGGGGCGGGAGCTCCATGGATGCGGCCAAGGGGGTGGCGATCCTTGTCTCCAACGGCGGACGGATCAGGGACTTTGAGGGATCGGACAAGATTTTCCGCCCCCTTCCCCCCCTTGTCCTCTGCCCCACCACCTGCGGCACCGGCTCCGACGTCTCTCAGTTCGCCATCATCAACGACACCGAGCGCCGCTGCAAGCTGACCATCATGAGCCGCTGCGTCGCCCCGGACATCAGCCTCACCGACCCCGACACCCTCGAAACCCTCCCCGACGAATACGTCTGCACCACCGCCACCGACGCCCTGAGCCACGCCATGGAGGCGTTCTTCTCGGTGGCCTCCACCACCCTGACCGACGTCCACGCCATCAAGGCCCTGCGGCTGGTCTCCACCAGCCTGGTGAACGCCGTCAGGGAGCGGAGGCCGGACGACCTGGAAAACCTCGCCCGGGCCAGCCTCCACGCGGGGATGGCGTTCTCCAACTCGCTGCTGGGGATTGTTCATGCCCTGGCCCACCCCATCGGCGGCCTCTACGACGCCAACCACGGGAGCATCAATGCCGTCCTCCTGCCGGAGGTCATCAGGTACGACATCCCCGTGGTGAGCGAAAAGCTCCCGGAACTCGCCTGGGGGCTCGGACACCGCACCGACGGCAACATCGGCACCGCCTCGGAGGTGGTCCAGGAGGCGCTGGACAATATGCTCGACGCCGCAGGGGCCCCCCGGAGCCTCCGGAGCCTGGGGGTCGACCGCAAGGACCTTCCCGAACTGGCCCGGCGGGCGCTGAAGGACGTCTGCATCGTCACCTCGCCGCGTGAAGCGGACGAGCAGGACCTGCTGTCGATTCTGGAGAAGGCCTACTGAGATGGAAGAAATCAAGCGGACAAAGTTCGACGAAACGAGCCTGGAACGGCTGCTGGGGCTGGAAAGCTCCAAGATCGGCTTCTACGCCGAGGTCAAGCAGAAGATCCAGGAGCTGGAGGCGGCCAACCTGGGGCTCAGGATCAAGACCAACGAGCTCCAGGCCGTCTTCGATGCCATCAGCGACGGAGTGGTCATCTACGACCACCAGGGAAAAGTCCAGCACCGCAACCACGTCTGCCCGCGGCTCTTCCCCCGGGAAACCACGGTCGGCAAGTCGTGCGCCGCCCTCTTCCACCCCGACCAAGAGCGCGCTCCCTCCCAGTGCCCGGTGGAGCAGGCGCTCGGCGGGGAGACCATGCAGTTCTCCTTCACCACCACCAGGAATGACGGAACAACCCGCTACTTCGACGTCACCGCCACCCCCATCGTCGACCCGAAGGTGGAGCCCCGCGCCCTCGTTTTCCTCCGGGACGTGACCGACAAGCGGATCCACGAGCTGCAGCTGATGCAGGCGGAGAAGATGTCCAGCATCGGCATGCTGGCGGCGGGGGTCGCCCACGAGATCAACAACCCCCTCACCTCGGTGGCAGGTTATGCGGAGGCCCTGCTGCGGCGGTTCCGCACCGAACCGGAGCTGACGGAGGACCCTCGCCTCACCGATTTCCGGAAGTACCTGGAGGTGATCATCCGCGAGTCCTACCGCTGCAAGGGGATCATCGACAGCCTCCTCACCTTCAGCCGCAAGTCGGACGGTTCCGTCGGCCTGGTGAACGTCAACGACATTCTCCGGGAGGTGCTCGAACTCATCCGACACAAGTCCCGCTTCGAAAAGATCGAGATAACGGAGTTTCTGCAGCAGGACCTCCCTGCGGTCAGGGGGGACGCGTCGGGGCTCAGGCAGGTGTTCATGAACCTGACCATGAACGCCTTCCAGGCCATCGAAGGGGGAGGGATGGTGGAAATTTCCACCTTCGACCAGGACGGGATGGTCACGGCATCCATCTGCGATACGGGGTGCGGCATCCCCCCCGAACTTCTCGACCAGATCTGGGACCCGTTTTTCACCACCAAGGAGGTCGGAAAGGGGCTCGGCCTGGGGCTGGCGGTCACCTACAACATCATCAAGAAGCACGGCGGCGAGATTCACGTAGAGAGCAAGCAGGGAATAGGATCGAAATTCACAGTGAGGCTTCCTTCATGTCAGCAATAGGAGCACGCAAAGAAGCGAAACTGCTCGTGGTCGAGGACGAGCACAACCTGAGAGATCTGCTCGAAACCGAGCTCAGGCGAAGCGGCTACAAGGTCGAGGCGGCCGCCGACGGTGAAGAGGGGCTGGAAAAGTACCGGCAGGAGAACTTCAACGTGGTCCTCCTCGACGTCAAGATGCCCGGCATGGACGGGGTCGAGGCCCTCCGGCAGATGCGCGCCGAGTCCAACGTTCCCGAGATCATCGTCTTTACCGGCCACGGGACCATCGAAACCGCGGTGGAGTGCATCAGGCACGGTGCCTACGATTACCTGACCAAGCCGGTGAAACTCGATGAACTGGAGATGGTGATCGACAAGGCCTACGAGAAGAACCGCCTCCGGATCGAAAACATCAATCTGAAGCTGGAGATCAACAAGATCGAGGAGCACCAGCGGATCGTCGGGAAGAGCCAGGTGATCCAGAAGGTCCTGGAGACCGTGCGGCGCTGGGGGGTGACCGACGAGCATGTCCTCATCTGCGGGGAGAGCGGGACCGGGAAGGAACTGATCGCTCGCGCCGTCCACGACGCCAGCCGTCGCAAGGCAAGACCGTTCGTCACGGTCAACTGCGGCCGGCTCAGCGCCAACACCGCCGAGAGCGAGCTCTTCGGCCATGTCCAGGGGGCCTTCACCGGCGCCAACAAAGGGAGGGCCGGGCTCTTCGAACTGGCCGACACCGGCACCCTCTTCATGGACGAAATCTCCGAGATGCCCCTCGACGTTCAGGTGAAGCTGCTGCGGGTCCTGGAAACCGGCACCTTCCGCCGTCTCGGCGGGAACCATGACATCAGCGTCGACGTCCGCTTCGTCTTCGCTTCCAACAAGAAGCTGGAAGAGTGCGTCAACCGGGGGGAGTTCCGCGAGGACCTCTTCCACCGGATCAATCTCCTCCCCATCAATGTCCCACCCCTGCGGGAGCGCCCCGACGACATCGTCCCCCTCTCCTTCTACTTCCTGAAGACCGCCACCGAGGGTGGGGGCATCGGCTGGGAGATCAGCGACGAGGCGATGGCCGCCCTCACGGCCTATTCCTGGCCCGGCAACGTCCGGGAACTGCGCAACGTCATCCGCCGCGCCAGCATCCTGGCCACCGAACCGATCATCTCCTCGGATCTCCTCCCCTTCTCGCCGCCGAAAACCCCGCCCCTCCCCCGGCCCGCCGGACCGTCGGCCGGCGAGACTCCCCCCCTCCCCCTCTGGGTCATCGAACGGGACCACATCCAGAAGGTGCTGGAGAAGGTGGAGGGGAACAAGAGCCGTGCGGCCAAGATCCTCGAAATCGACCGCAAGACCCTCTACACGAAGCTCGAACGCTACGGCCTGCCGACCTAGGACTCTGTCGGACTTAGGGAATCGTAGCGAGAGAATGGCAGATCGAGGGGCGGAGTCCCGCCCCCCCTCCTCCCCACTGAGGCGAAATTCCCCACTGTAGACATAATCCATAGCACCAATTCCCCCCCACGCAACACGTTTTCCTATAATTGTGTTTCAGATTTCCTCGCCCCCGTCTCCTCTCCCGCCTACCGCTCATGAATGAAACAGCCCAAAAACACGATAAATAAACCAATGTTTCATTTGGCATCACCCTTGCTATAGCTATTTCAAAGGGCTGGATCATCGGCATTACCGATCGAAGGCCAAACGCAGGTGCCGGCAATACACTAAAACGTGGTTTTTGGAGGTGACAGCAGGGCGAACATGCCATCGAATCCGCAGTCACGGCAGCATTGGGCAGAACCAATCACTGATGAACTCGTCGAAGAGTTCACATCACAAAAAGGAGGAAGCACCCATGCCACACTTCAGAGATGTAAAGCGGACCCTCAGCCTGGAAAAACGCGAATACCCGATCAAGATGCAGCACGCCTATCCCTCGGTGAATATCGGCTGGGGCGCCCACACCATGGTCGGCAATGACGCCAAGGCCCTCGGCATGACCAACGCCCTCATCGTCACCACCGGCCTGAAGGGGACGGGGATCATCGAGGCGATCCAGGGGGTCCTGAAGCACGCCGGCGTAGCATCCGAAGTCTATGCCAAGGCGACTCCGAACCCGAAGGATTACGAGGTCATGGAAGGGGCCAAGGTTCTGGGCGCCGGCAAGTTCGACGGCGTGATCAGCGTCGGCGGCGGTTCCACCACCGACTGCTGCAAGGCCATCAAGCTGGTACACAGCCACGACGGCCAGGACGTCCGCTCCTTCGAGGGGGCCTTCAAGTGCACCAAGAAGAACAAGATCCCCCACCTCGCCATCAACACCACCTCGGGTACCGGCTCGGAGGTCTCCTGCTTCTCCATCATCAACCACACCGATAAGATGTACAAAATGGCCCTCTTCGATCCCAACTGCACCCCGAGCAAGTCGGTCAACGACCCCCTGCTCCACCAGTGCATGAGCCAGAATCTCGCCGCCTACACCGGCATGGACGCCCTGACCCACGCCGTCGAGGCCATCGCCTCCCGGCTCTGCGTCCAGTCCGCCTACGGCCCGGGCCTCTGGGCCATCACCGAGATCTTCGCCAACCTCCGCCAGTCCTCGGCCAACCGGAACAACGCCAAGGCGATCGAGCAGATGGTCTGGGCCGAGATGGCCGCCGCCTACAGCTTCAACAGCGCCGGCCTCGGCATCGTCCACAGCATGGCCCACGCCATGGGCGGTCTCTATGACTCCCCCCACGGCCTCTGCAACGCCATCGCCCTGGTCGACGTCTGCCGCCTCAACCTCCCCGCCTGCCCCGAGCGCTTCGCCATTATGGCCCGGGCCGCCGGCATCGACACCAACGGCATGTCCGACATCAAGGCCGGCGAGAAGTTCATCGACATGATCCAGGAGCTCAAGGACGACCTGGGGATCACCACCAAGTTCGGCGACCTCGGCCTCCAGGATAAGGACCTCGACAGCCTCTCCAAGTTCGCCGCCGCCGACATCTGCTCCGAAGGGAACCCGATGGATATCGGCTTCGACAACATGCGCGCCGTGTTCAAGGGTTGCATGTAACACCTGAAGCAGTACATGATCTTTAAGGCAGTCTGAAAAGCCGCTGGGCCCGGGGAGAATTTCTCACCGGGTGCCAGCGGCGCTGTTGCATGGATTCCTGACGTTGTAGGGGCGAATCTTGTATTCGCCCATAAAGCATTTCAGGCGATCACAAGGATCGCCCCTACGATGCCCCCGAGGTCAACAATGATCACCGAACAAGAGGTTACCAACGTTCTCCGGACCGGCGGCTACATCGCCGACGAAGCCATCGCCACCGCCGTTTTCCTGGCGATCCGGATGGAGAAGCCGATCCTCATCGAAGGCCCTCCCGGCGTCGGCAAGACCGGCCTCGCCCAGACTCTCTCCCAGGTCATGGAGTTCCCGCTGGTGCGGCTGCAGTGCTACGAGGGGATCGACGAGGGAAAGGCACTCTACGACTGGGAATACGGCAAGCAGCTCCTCTATACCCAGCTTCTGCGCACCCAGCTCGACACCTACCTCGCCGCCTCCGCCAACCTGCGGGAGGCGGTGGAACGCCTGACGGCGGAGGAGAGCCTCTTCTTCTCCGAGAATTTCCTCGTGCAGCGCCCCATCCTGCGGAGCTTCCTCTCGGAGAAGCGCTCGCTGCTCCTGATCGATGAGATCGACCGCTCCGGCGACGAGTTCGAGGCGTTGCTCCTGGAGTGCCTGAGCGATTTCCAGGTCTCCATCCCCGAGCTGGGGGTGATCCCGGCGCGGATCAAGCCCCTCGTCATCCTGACCAGCAACGGCACCCGGATGATCTCCGACGCCCTGCGCCGCCGCTGCCTCTTTCTCTACATCGGCTACCCCGAATTCGACCGGGAGGTCGCCATCGTCCGCACACGCTTCCCCGAAATCTGCGAGGCCCTCGCCCGCCAGATGGTCGATTTCCTGCGCAAGGCGCGGGAGCTCAATCTCCGCAAGCCCCCCAGCGTCTCCGAGACCCTCGACTGGGCCCAGGTCCTCTCGATCCTCCACGCGACGCAGCTCACTCCCCAGGTGGTCGCCAACACGGTGGGGACCATCGCCAAGCACCAGGCGGACCTGGAGCAGGTGAACGACCTCGCGCGCCGGGTTCTGGCGGTCTAGCCACCATGGAACGGATCATCACCAGATTCGTCACGGCCCTGCGGGAGCGGGGGGTCAGGGTTTCTCCCGGGGAAAGCCTCGACGCGGTCAATGCCCTCGCCCTCTGCGGCGTGGGGGGGCGGGAATCGGTCAAGGCGCTCCTGCGCCTGACGCTGGTGAAGAACGTGAACGATATCCCGGCGTTCGAAGAGGTGTTCGACCGCTTCTTCGCCCCCGCCCAGCCCCTCCCCTCCGGGGCCGCTCCGGCCGATCTGCTGGCGGCCATGATCCACATCGTCGAAGGGGAACAGCTGAAGACGGACGCCGTGCGGGGGCACAAGGAGGAGGGACCGACGCTCCTGGTGGACGAAGAGGTGACCGCCGACGAGTTGAAGGATCTGATGGCGCTGGAAGAAACGGAGGGGGAAACCGCCGGGGTCGAGATCATGGTGAAACTGGACGGCTTCCGCGAGAAAAAGCAGTCGCCCCCGTCGGACTTCTACATGAAGAGCCCCCCCACCACCGTCGCCTTCCACCAGGGGGTCACCAAGAGCGCCGTGGCCCCCTTCACCCCGGAAGAGCTTTCGGACATCCAGGAGGTCGTCTCCCGCATGCTCGTGCGGATCCGCAAGGACGTGCGGCGGATGAAGGAGATGGAGAACCGGGGAAAGCTCCACGTGATCCGGACGATCCAGAAGAACTACCGGCACGGGATGGTGCCGTTTCTGCTCTCCTTAAGGCGCAAGCGCAAGGAAAAGCCGCGGCTCGTGGTGCTGTGCGACGTGAGCTACTCCGTCAGTCACGCCAGCCGCTTCATGCTGCTGCTGCTCCACACCCTGCAGAACCGGCTCATGCACGTCCGCAGCTTCATCTTCAACAGGGAGCTGGCCGAGATCACCGCCATGCTCCGCAACATGCCGGTCAACTGCCTCCTGGAGACCATTGATCGGGGGGAGATCGTCAACCTGGACGACAACAGCGACTACGGCAACGTCTTTCTCACCTTCAAGAAGAAGCACCTGGAGAACATGCGGGGCAAACCGGCCGTCATCATCCTGGGGGACGCCCGGAACAACTACAACGAGGCGAACGAATGGGCGCTGGAGGAGATCCGGGAGAAGGCGGGGTACATGCTCTGGCTGACGCCGGAGGAGCGGGAGAGCTGGCAGCGGGGGGACTGCCTCATGGACCTCTACGGCGCCTACTGCGACCGCGTAGAGGTGGTGCGGGACGTGGACGAGCTGAGCCGGATGGTGGAAGACCTCTTCTACACCCTCTACGACCACCACGACACCCGGATCTGGAAACAGGCCCGCCACCGCCCGAAGACGGAGGAGCCCTACGACTACCGGACCTATTACACCCGGGGGAAGACCGCGGCGCCGGCCTTCGACCCCGATGTCCGCAGGCAGTGGTAGACAGGGGAGATCACGGTGAAGCCGCTCCACGAAATCGAAGCGCACCAGATCGAACTGGAGACGAAGATCCAGGAACTGCGCCGCTCGCAGCAAGAACTGGAGGCGTCGCGCAACAAGTACGCCCTGCTGTACGACTTCGCCCCGGTGGGGTACTTCACCCTCAACCGGGAGGGGGTGATCCAGTCGGCCAACCTCTTCGGGGGGAGGCTCCTGGGGGTGGAGCGGGACAGCCTCACCGGCCGGCGCTTCGAGCAGTTCGTGGCCAACGAGGATCGTCCCGCCATCGCCCCTTTCCTCCGGACGGTCTTTGCCGGTTCGGGGAAGGAGACCTGCCGGCTGAAGCTCTCGACGGGGGGCGAGCGCCCTCTCTTCGTCCGGATCGAGGCCATGGCCTCCGAATCGGGGGAAGAGTGCCTCGCGGTCCTCGTGGACATCACCGAGAAGAAAATGGCGGAGCACGCCCTGGCCGAGAGCGAGTACAACCTGGCCAAGGCCCAGTCCATGACCCACGTCGGCTCCTGGAGCTTCGACCCCGCCACCGGCGCGGTGAAGGCCTCGGACGAGCTGCTGCGGATCATGCGCCTGAGCCGCGAGGAAACGACCCAGGAAGCCTTTGCCGGCGTGGTCCATCCGGAAGATTACGCAACGGTCATGGAGCATCTCCGCCGGGGGGCGGAAGGCGGGAAAAGCTATGAAATCGAGCACCGCCTCCAGTTCGGCGACGGCTCCACCCAGTGGGTCCACTCCATCGTCGAGCCCTCCGTCGACGGTATCGGCAGGGTCGTCAGGCTCTACGGCACCACCCAGGACATCACCGAACGGAAGCGGGCCGAAGTAGAGCTGACAAACAAGAGCAACGAGCTGCAGGCGATTTTCGATTCTATCAGCGACGGCATCGTGGTGTACGACCACGACGGCATGGTCCAGCACCACAACCTCATCGCCCCGCGGCTCTTCCCGAAAGAGATCCGGCAGGGGAGCCCCTGCCGGGAGCTCTTCCACCCCGAAGCGACCGCCGTCCCCGGCGAATGTCCCGTGGAGCGGGCGATCCGGGGCGAGCGGGTGGAGACCTCGCAGGTCTCCGTCCGGGAGCGCCACGCCACCCGGTACGTCGACATCACTGCCACCCCCATCGAAGATGCCCTGGGAGAGAAGAACCGGGCCCTGGTCTTCTTGCGGGACGTCTCGAAAAAGCGACTCCAGGAGATGCACCTGATCCAGTCCGAGAAGATGTCGAGCATTGGCGTCCTCGCCACCGGCATCGCCCACGAGATCAACAACCCCCTCACCTCCGTGGCGGGCTACGCCGAGGCGCTCCTGCGGCGCTTCCGCGACGAGCCGGCCCTCACGCGGGATGCCCGTCTGGGGGTCTTCCCCCAGTACCTTGAGGTGATCGTCCGGGAGTCATACCGCTGCAAGGCGATCATCGACCACCTCCTCAGCTTCGGCAGAAAATCCGACGGCATCGCCATCCCGGTGGACATGAACGCGATCCTGCGGGAAATCCTCGAACTGCTGCGGCACCAGCGGAGCTACCAGCAGATCGAGGTGGTTACCAGTCTGAAGGACGGCCTCCCCCGCGTCCTCGGCGACCCCTCCGGCCTGCGCCAGGTCTGCATGAACCTGCTGGTGAACGCCCACCAGGCCATCGAGGGAAGCGGCAGGGTCGAAGTGACTACCGACGCCGCTGACGACGCGACGGTCTCCATCGCCATTCGGGACACCGGCGCCGGCATCCCCCCCGACATGATCGACCGGATCTGGGACCCCTTCTTCACCACCAAGGAAGTCGGCAAAGGGATCGGCCTCGGCCTCGCCCTCACCTTCGACATCGTCAAGCGGCACGGGGGTGAAATCCGGGTGGAGAGCAGGGTCGGCGAAGGCTCGCTCTTCACAGTCATCCTGCCGGTCGGCGGCAGCGAAATGCAACTCAGAAATCCAGCGGACTTCCCGCCTCCTTCACCGTCCTGACCGACATAACACCTCCCCCCGTTTAGCTTCCCGAGCGAGCGGCAACAAAGCAGACCGGCCCCGCAATAGCTTTACAAGAGCCTCAATTGACATCCCTTCCTGGCGCCGTACTATAGTCTTAAAGCCTCACGGATTGGCCGCGGCGAGGCCGAGCGGTTCGCAACCGGGCTGCGGCCCATAACCCCTTCGCCCGCAGGGTTCGCACATGTACTTCATTCAACTGTTCCTGCTGTTACCGATGCTCCTCTTCGTTTATCAGGTGTACCGGTATGCCATAACGCAAACGGGGATCAAGAAAGAGCGAGCCTGTTTCGCTCTGGGGATAACCTATTTCTCCGTGGGGGTCACCTGCCTCGTGTTTCGCAGGCTTCAGCTTGCCTTGCTCGGCCTGCTCCTCTTAATGCTCGGCCTGCTCCTGATTGCCCATGGATTGCAGCGCAAGGACAAGAAGATCTTCATTGATCGGTTCGATGAGGATTTATGAACGTGTGCTTACGGGGGCTTACGGGTGGGGCTTACGGGGGCTTAAACCAGGAGCAACAAATAAATCTGTCCCGGTTTCTCATGGTCCCCGGTTTCTCAGGAAGATGTTGGCGCGCAGGCCTTTCAGGACACGTCACCTGGAGGGTTGCCGTTTACGGGTAACCGGCCAGGCATTCCGGCTTTCGCATAGATGACAATCCCGACCCGCCGTATGTGGTCCATCAGGTCGGGGTCATCCAGGGAATCAAACAGGGAGAGATCTATCTTGTAGGGCAACAGGAGATCGTCGAGCATCCCCTCGATTTTCAGCAGCAGCGTCAGGGTAAGGTCTTTCCCTTTTACGGTCAGGTCGATGTCCGACCCATGCCGGTAGTTCCCCTTGGCCCGTGAACCGTAGAGGATTACCTCCTCGACTTCAGGCACTGCGGCGAAGACGCCGGTGATCTTGCCAATGGTGCTCCGCTTGAGCCCGAATGGCTCGTCCCTGTCAGGCGCCATCGATCAGGGCCTCCATCCGCCGCTCAAAGGAAACGAACAGGGGATAGTACAGGGTGATCACCTTCTCCACTATTTCGGCAGCGATCTCCAGGTTGTAGGTATGAGAGCTCTGGTTGCGGCTCCTGATCATCTCCATCCATCCTTCGCCATCGGTCACGATGTTGCGGGAGAACGCCTCCCGCGTCGCGTCGCGGGAGCCCATGATCGACGTGGTCCCCTGGTACTCGAAAAAATCCTTCATCACGTTCCAGGCAAGCTCGTGGGTGAATTCGAACGCCTGGATGAGACCCTGCTGCTCCAGTTCGGAGAGGGGGCGCTCACGGCTCAGTTCGACCGCTTTGGTCAGTTGTTGCAACGCCTTCTTGTAGTGATTGAAGCGTTGCTGCCATCGAATGTCCAGAGAGTTCATCGGTTCTCCCGCTGGGTGGCTATGTTAACGGCTGTGATCCTTATAACATCCCAGTTCCTCCTGAAGCAAGAGTGGCAAAATATCTCCGCACAACCTCTGTGTGCATCGGAAACCCCAGCTCCACGGGGCGGTCGATGAGGCGCACCTCCTGGGTCTCCGGCGAGGAGAACGGCCGGAGGATCTCGCGGGGCCTGGGCGGCGCCAGGCCGAAGATCACCAGGGTGTCGTCGAATCCGTTCTGCACGTCGTAAAGGGTGATCTCACTCGTACCGGCGTCGATGCCGGTCTCCTCCAGAAGCTCCCGCCGCGCCGCCTCCTGCCAGGTCTCGCCGCAGTCGATGTAGCCGCCGGGAAGCGTCAGGGTCCCCTTCCGGGGCTCGATGTTGCGCCGGATGACGACCAGCCCCTCCCCCACCGGCTGCAGGACGACCGCCACCGGCAGCGGGTTCAGGTAACTGCGGTTGCCGCACGCCGCGCAGCGTCGCGGCCACGGCGCCCCCTCGGGAAACCGGGTGCCGCAGTACGAGCAGTAGGAGTTCTTTTCATGCATGGCGTCCACCTTCCTCGGAGAGCATGGGCCTCTCTTCGTGTTCTCCATTGCTCCATATTATTGAATATCGCAGTTCCCGCACCGTTGGCAACCACGTATTCGAAATTACAGAACTCGGTTTGAAAATGTGTGGTAAAAATCCTCGTTGAGGAAATACGCCACAGCGTTACCCTCGTCCCATCCCGACCCCACCCTTCCGGCTTGTCCTATTTCTCCACACATTTGAATTGATCGCCAACGACACACCCCTGAAATCCTTCGAGTTTACGACATAAATCGTTGTTTTATTCTTTGGCATCGGCGTTGCAACTATGGAGTGCAAAGGGCGCATCACCCGGTGGTGCGAAACCGAAACGATCGAAAGGAGAAGGACATGGAAAAAGAGACGCAAGCAGTAGAGACGTGCCACGAGGAGCCCTGCATCCTGGAGGAGATCCAGGTGGAAGAGCTCGCAATCGACGGCATCTGCGGGGTGTACTGAGATGGCGGCGGCAGGTGCAGGCATACGGCTGCACCCCGCATGCCGCGTGCGGCAGGAAGGGTTCGGCCTCCTGTTTTACGATTCACGGGGGCCGCGCCTTCTCTTTGCCGAGACCGGCACCCTTCTTCCCGCAGACTTCTACGGGACCGTCCGGGGAAAGGACGAACTTCCCGACGGGCTGACGGACGGTCAGAAGAAGGCACTCCAGAAGTTCGTAACGCAACTTCTAGAAAAGGGGTTTCTCCGTGAGCAATCGGTATGTTGAGACGGGGCTCCGCTCCCCGGTAAACCTGACCTGGGAAGTATCCCTGGCCTGCAACCTCCGCTGCACCCACTGCCTTTCGGCTTCAGGAGAGCCCGCCCATGGCGAGCTCTCCACGGCCGAGGCCCTGGACCTGGTGGAGCAGCTGCACGAAGCCCGGGTCTTCCAGATCAATTTCGGCGGCGGCGAGCCGTTCATGCGCCCCGATTTCGAAGAGATCCTGGCTGCCTGTCACAGCCGGGGAATCATGACCTGCATCTCCACCAACGGGACGCTGCTCGACGCCGGGCGGGTCGCCCGACTGGCGGCAAGCCGCCTGGTGGCGATCCAGGTGAGCATGGACGGCGCCACCCCCGAAACCTGCGACGCCATCCGGGGAAATGGGGTCTTCAAGAGGGCCATCGAGGCGATCAGGCTCCTGGCCGGCACCTCCATCCCCACCAGCATCAACACGGTCCTCACCACCCAGAACGCGAGTGAGATCCCGGCCATGTACGAGCTGGCCCGCTCCCTCGGCGTGTCGTTGCGGGTGAGCCGCTTCCGCCCCTCCGGGCGCGGCGCGGACAACTGGGAAGAGCTTCGGCCGACGCCGGCCCAGCTGCTGGAGTTCTCCGACTGGCTGGCAAAAAGCGGCGACGTGCGGACCGGCGACAGTTTCTTTTCGCTTACCTCCCAGGAGCGCCAGGGGCTGGGGCTCAACCTCTGTGGCGCGGCCAAGCTCACCTGCTGCGTCGGCCCCACCGGCAACATGTACCCCTGCGCCTTCCTCCAGACCGACCGGTTCAAGGCGGGGTCGCTGCGGGAGCAGAGCTTCCAGGAGATCTGGGACCGCTCCGAGATCTACGCATCGTTCCGCTCCTTGCGGATCCACTCCTGCGAGGAGTGCCAGCGCTTCGACCAGTGCCACGGCGGCTGTCCGGCCGTTGCCTGGCACCTGAAAAACGACATCAACGGCGGCGATCCGGAGTGCCTGGAGCGCTGTGTGACCAGCATCGCCGACGCCGACAGGGCGGCGGCCGCCGCGTAAAATTCAAGTCCCCCTTAGAAAAAGGGGGATTTGGGGGGATTTGCCTTTAACGCTAAAATCAAATCCCCCCCGGCCCCCCTTTCGCAAAGGGGGGAGATATGACTACGAGGAGACCTCATCATGATGTTCCCAAACCTGTTCTCGCCCCTGAAACTGGGGACGGTTGAAGTGAAGAACCGGATTTCCTTCCAGCCGCACCTGACCAACCTGGCGGTGGGCAACCTTCCCAGCGAGCGCCAGATGTACTACTGGGGCGAGCGGGCCAAGGGGGGGGCAGGCCTCATCATCACCGAGGAGATGAGCGTCCACCCCACCGACATGGCCTACGAAAAGCTGATCGACGTCTACCACCCCGAGGTGATTCCCGGCTTCAAGAAGATCACCGACTATGTCCACCAGTTCGACGGGAAGATCTTCGCCCAGCTGAACCATAACGGCCAGCAGGGAGACGGCTCCATCTCGCGGCTGCCGGTCTGGGCCCCCTCCCCCATGCCCGACGTCCTCTTCCGGGAGACCCCGAAGGAGATGGAGCCGGAGGATATCGACGAGGTTGCCAGCTACTTCGCCAAGTGCGCCATCCACGTCCGCGAGGGTGGTTTCGACGGGATCGAGCTGCAGTTCGGCCACTCCAGCCTGGCCCGCCAGTTCCTCTCCCCGCTGACCAACTTCCGCAGCGACGAGTACGGCGGGAGCCTGGAGAACCGGATGCGGGCGCCGCTCAAGTTCATCAGTGCGGTGCGCAAGGCGATGGGGAACGACTTCACCCTCGGCATCCGGATGTGCGCCGACGAGATGATCCCCGGCGGCCTCGACCTGGGCCAGGTGCAGGAGATCTGCGCCCGCTTCGAGGCTAGCGGCCTCATCGACTTCATGGACCTCTCCATCGCCACCTTCTACAACCTCTACCTGGTGGAAGGCTCCATGCACACCCCGCTGGGCTACACCATTCCGCTCGCCGCCGGCGTCCGGGAACGGGTGAAAATCCCGGTCTTCTGCACCGGCCGGATCAACGACCCGGTCATGGCCGAAAAGGTGCTGGCCAATGGCCAGGCCGACATGATCGGCATGTGCCGCGGGCTCATCTGCGACCCGTTCCTCCCCAAGAAGGCCAGGGAAGGGAGGATGGACGACATCCGGTACTGCATCGCCTGCAACCAGGGGTGCATCGGCCGGATCGGCATGAACAAGACCCTCGGCTGCGTCCAGAACCCGGCAATCGGCCGGGAGAAGGAATGGGGCGAAGGAACCCTGACCAAGGCGAACACCAGAAAGAAGGTGACCGTCGTCGGCGGCGGACCGGGCGGCATGTGGGCCGCCAAGATGGCCGGCCGGCGCGGCCACAGCGTCACCCTCTACGACCGCAACGAGACCCTCGGAGGGCAGGTAAGGACCGCGATGAAGGGTGCGGGGCGCGACGAGTTCGGCGTCATCATCCGCAACGAGAAGGACCAGGTGGACAAGGCCGGCGTGAAGGTGAAGCTCGGCACGGAGGTGACGGCGGAGCAGGTGCTGGCCGAAAAGCCCGACGTGGTGATCGTCGCCACCGGGAGCCGCCCCAAGGAGCAGCCGGTGGGCGGGGCCGACGGGCCGTCGGTGTACAACGTCTGGCAGGTCCTGGACGGCGGGGCGCAGATGGGCGACAAGGTCTGCCTCATCGACTACGACGGCCATCACCGGGCCAGCGCCACCGCCGAGTTCCTTGCCAACCAGGGTAAGACGGTCCACGTAATCACGTCGAGCCTCTTTGTGGGCGCCGAGCTGGGTCCCACCCAGGACCTGTATCTCACCCGCCAGCGGCTCCTGCAGAAGGGGGTCACCTTCACCCCCGACATCGCCGTGATGGAGGTTGCCGGCGAGAGCGGCGCCAAGACCGTCAAGGGATTCAACGTCTACTCCAACCAGTGGGACGAGTGGGGCCCCTTCGACACCGTCGTGCTGGCCATGGGCCAGAGGGTGGACGACTCCCTTTACTTCTCCCTCAAGGGGAAGGTTGAAGAGCTTTACCGGATCGGCGACTGCGTGGCACCCCGCAAGGTGGACATGGCCATCTGGGAGGGACACCGGATAGGGAGGGAGATCTGATGGACGCCAACGGAAAGATCCTCGTTTTTGTCGATCTCCCCGGCGGCGAGCTGGACGAGACCGGCCGGGGGCTCCTCTCCTACGGTGGCCGCCTGGCCGGCATCCTCGACGCCCGCTGGGGGACCGCCACCCTGCTGGAGCCGGGGGCCGGGCCGCTGACCTCCCTTGCCGCCTACGGCGTACCGTCCGTCACCGTCGTCTCCGGCGGAGAGCTCCTCCTCGACACCCCTGCCCACCTGGGGAAGACCCTTGCCCGGCTGGCCGCCGACGAGCGCGCCTCGGTCACGGTCCTTCCCCACAACGACCTGGGATCGACCCTGGCGCCGGTGATCGCCGCCGCCCTCAACGGGGCGCTTCTGACCGAGGTGGTCTCCGTCCGGCGCGACGGCGAGAACTTGCGGCTCTCCCGCCATGCCCTCGGGGTCCGGGTGGACGAGACGAAGGTGTGGGACGGCTCCCGTCCCCTGGTGATCACCGTGCCGGTCCGCAACCTTAGCCAGGTGCTGATGCCGACGGTCAAGCCCGCCACACCGAACCTCACGGTCTGGCACCCCGTGACGCAGCCCGAAGGGGCCACGGCCCGGGTGAGCGAGCGGATCCCCCCCGACCCCCAGACCGTCGACCTCATGGAGGCCGAGGTGATCTTCAGCGCCGGCAAGGGGTGCGACCAGGCTACCTTCAACCAGCTCGCGGAGCTCTGCCGGCTCCTGAACGTCTCCTTCGGCGTCACCCGGCCGGTCTACGACCTGGGGTGGACCGGATTCGAGCGGATGGTGGGGCAGACCGGCCGCACCGTCACCCCCCGCCTCTACCTGGCGCTCGGCATCTCCGGCTCCATGCACCACGTGGGGGGGATCAAGGATTCCCGTCGGATCGTCTCCATCAACAGCGACGCAAAGGCTCCCATTTTCGCCAACTCCGACGAGGGGTTCGTGGCTGACCTGAAGGAGGTGCTGCCGCGCCTTCTCGATCGGGCCAAAGCGGCCGTCGGAGGTACACCGTGAGCAAAGCATACGATGCGATAGTTGTCGGGGCCGGACCGGCCGGCTCCTCCGCCGCCCTCACCATGGCCCGTGCCGGCCTGAAGGTGGCTCTGGTGGAACGGGGAGCGTTCCCCGGCGAGAAGAACATGTTCGGTGGCGTCCTCCACCGGCTCCCCTCCCTGGAAGAGGTCTTCCCCGATTTCTGGGAGCGGGCCCCCCTGGAGCGCCACATCGTCAAGAAGGGGGTCACCTTCATGACCGGCGACTCCAGCTTCTCCACCACCATCGAGGCCGGGAACTTCGACCGTCCCCCCTACAACGGCTACACCATCTTCCGCCCCCGCTTCGACCGCTGGCTGGCGGAAGAGGCGGTCAAGGCCGGCGCCACCCTCATCACCCGCGCCACGGTGGATGAACTGGTGATCCGCAACGGCCGGATGGCCGGCGTCACCATCCTCGACCGGAAAGGGGAGCTCTCCGCACCGGTGGTGGTGGCCGCCGACGGCGTCCTCTCCTTCACCGCCAAAAAGGCGGGGCTCCGCCAGCCCACCTTCGACCCGGGCCAGATGGCGGTGGGGGTCAAGGCCCTCATCGACATGCCCCGGGAGATGATCGACGACCGCTTCGGGCTGGTGCGCGACCAGGGTTTCGCCAACGAGTTCGTCGGCTGCACCGGCGGGGTCCGCGGCGGCGGGTTCCTCTACACCAACTACGACTCCCTCTCCATCGGCCTCGTCTTCCACCTGGGAAGCCTGCGGACCAGCGGCAAGACCCCCTATGATCTCCTGAACGCCTTCATGGAGCAGCCCCAGGTGGACAAGATGATCCGGGGAGGGAGGCTGCAGGAGTACTCGGCCCACGTCATTCCCGAAGGGGGCTACAACATGATCCCCGAGCTGGTGGGAGACGGCATCATCGTCGCCGGCGACGCGGCGGCGCTCTGCAACGCCAC
The DNA here is from genome assembly GCF_027327745.1 of Geobacter sp. Taxonomy (GTDB): domain Bacteria; phylum Desulfobacterota; class Desulfuromonadia; order Geobacterales; family Geobacteraceae; genus Geobacter. The sequence continues at coordinate 57,679 of NZ_DAHVYG010000082.1, read as the reverse complement.
CGGCCTCAACCTGGAGGGGATCAACCTCGCCTCCCACTCCGGTGTCCTGGCGGGCCGGGCGGTCGTCGCCGCCCACCAGGCGGGGGACTTCAGCCGGCGCGGGCTCCAGGCGTACCGCCAGCTCCTGGACGACAGCTACGTCATCAAGGACCTGAAGCTCTACCGCAAGGCGCCCCACATGCTCCATAACGACCGGATCTACAACGAGTACCCGGAACTGGTCTGCGGCATGATGGAGTACATCTACCGGATCGATGGGGCCCCCAAGGAAAACCTGTCCAAGCTGTTCCTGAAGACGGCCAAGGAGAAGGTGGGACTGAAGAACCTGGCGGCCGACGCCTTCAGCGCATGGAGAGCACTATGAACATCGACGAGATCTTCGACTATACGAGCTTCACCATCGACCGGGAGCCCCACATCGTCCTCGACACCCAGGTCTGCGTGGGGTGCGACAACCGCGGCTGCACCAACTCCTGCCCCGCCCGCTGCTACACCTGGTCGGAGGAGGAGCAGAAGATGACCTTCGTCCATGACGGCTGTCTCGAATGCGGCACCTGCTACGTGGTCTGCCACCGCAACGCCTTCACCCGCTGGCGCTACCCCCGGGGAGGGTTCGGGGTGGCGTATCGGATGACTTAGACTCTCGCTCCCCCCTTTGACAAAGGGGGGCTGGGGGGGATTTTACCGACGCCAAATCCCCCTAAATCCCCCTTTTTCAAAGGGGGACTTCGACAACCAAAAGTGGAGCAAACCATGCCCTACAAAAATCTTCACATCCTCGTCCTCCTCCGGGAGATCAACGACCCCCGCCCCCCCGCCCGGGTAACGACGCGGGGAGCCGGCATCAGCGACCGGGGGCTGCGACGCGTGCCGAATCCGGCCGACCTCGTCGCCCTGGAGGAGGCCCTGCGGTTCAAGGATTCCCTAGGCGCCACCGTGACGGCGCTGGCGGTGGGTCCCGGGCGTCTCGACGACACCCTGCGCCTCGCCTTCTCCCTGGGAGCGGACCGGGGGATCCGCTTCTGGGACCACGGGGTGGAAGGGGGGGACGCCGTGGCCGATGCCCGTTCCCTCTCCCGCATCGTGGCCATCCTCTCCCCTACCCTCATCTTCACCGGCCACCGGATGCAGGACCGGGGGGATGATCCGGTGCCGGCCCTGGCTGCCGCCACCGCCGGCATCCCGTGCATCACCGCCGCCGTGTCGCTCACCCTGAAGCAGCAGGGGGTCGAGGCGCTGCGCAAGTCGGACCGGGGGGCCCGCCAGAAGGTGGAGGCGCCATACCCATGCACGGTCCTCTTCGACGAGGGTCAGATACCACGTTACCCCTCCATCGAGGCGGTCACCCGCTCCCTCACCGCCCCCATCGAGGAATGGGAACTGGCGGACCTGGGGCTTCCCTTCCGGGAGGTGGGGGCCATCGGTGCCCGGCTCGCGACGGCCGAATTCGGCCTCCCCCGCCCCGATCCGGTGCGGGTGGTAACCCCGGACCCGATGCTTCCCGCCTTCGAGCGAATCCTCTCTCTTCTCTCGGGAGGGATCAAGGCCCGGGAGGGGAAAACCCATCATCTCGGCGCCGAGGAAACGGCGGCGAAGCTCTGGGAGATCTTCCGCGAGGAGGGGCTGGCGCAATGAACTATCGCCTGGCGCAGCATGTGGAGCTGGTGGAACGCGGTGGGGAACAGTTCCTCGTAGCAAAGGCTCCCCTCTGCGTCGTGCGCCTGAACGCTTCGCTGATGAAGCTCGTCAGACGTGCGAGGGAAGTGGCAATCTCCCCCGTCACACCGGCGGAGGCCGCCGTGCTGGAGCAGCTGGCGGCAAAGGGGTTCATGGAGCGGCTGCGCAGCGGCGAAGAACAGAAGGAGCTTCCCGCCGTCAGTATCGTCATCCCGGTGAAGGACCGGGCGGAGGAACTCGGACGCTGTCTCGCGTCCCTGGATGGACTGACCTACCCGCGGGAGCTCCTCCAGGTGATCGTGGTGGACGACGGGAGCAGCGACGGCTCCGCGGCGGTTGCCAGAGGGTACGGCGCGCAGGTTGTCCCTTCGGGCGGTACGGGACGGGGACCTGCCGCGGCCCGCAACGTGGGGGCCTCTGCGGCCCGGGGCGACATCCTCGCCTTCATCGATTCCGACTGCACCGCCTCGAAGGAGTGGCTGGCGGAGCTGGTCCCGGCGTTCGCCGAGCCCCGGACGGCGGCCGTGGGGGGGCTGGTGGACGGCATGTGCACCGAATCCGCCGTGGACCGCTACGAGGCGGTCATGTCGAGCCTCTCCCTCGGCTCCCGGGAGCGCTCGGGGAGCGGCGGAGATGACACCTTCTACCTCCCCAGCTGCAACCTCCTGGTCCGCCGCAGCGCGTTCCGGAGCGCGGACGGCTTCGACGACGCGATGCACGTGGGGGAGGACGTGGACCTGACCTGGCGGCTGCGGGACGAGGGGTGGACCATCGCCTATCTGCCGGCGGGCAGGGTCTACCACGAGCACCGCAGCACCCTGCGCTCGTTCATGTCCCGCCGCTTCGACTACGGCACCTCCGAGGGGATGCTCCAGATCCTCCACCCCCACCGGCGCAAGCGGATGGTCATCCCGCCGCTGCTGGCCCTGCTGCTGGCCCTCTGCGCCCTGGCCCCCTTCACCGGCTGGTGGACGCTCCCGGCGGCGGCGGGGATTCTCGTGGCAGACGCGACGGCCGTGAGGTTCAGGCTCGCCCGCCGCAATCTCCCCATGGGGCTGGGCGCGCTCCTCTGCGGCCGGCTCCGCGCCCTCGGGAGCCTCGTCTACTACCTCTGCTACCACCTGGTGCGCTACTACTCGATTCCCCTTGTTGCCGTGGCGTTGCTGGTCCCCCACTTCTGGCTGCTCCCCCTCGGCGCCCTCCTCTGCGCGGCCAAGGTGGACCACGCAGTGAAGAAACCGCAGCTTTCCTTCGCACCCTTTGCGCTCATCTACTTCCTGGAGCAGGTCGCCTACGGCGCCGGCGCGTTCTGGGGGTGCCTCAGCCGAAGATGCTTCGCCTCCTACCGGGTGGTCATTCTCCGGCAGATGGAGGTGGCGGGGTAAAGACCGGGCGAGGAAACACGATATAATACAAAACAGCGGTTTGTATTTTCGCAGGTTTTATGTATTGTATTTACCGCATTGTTAAAAATCTGAAAGAGATTGTCAGAGTGCAATCGACAACTAAATAAAACGCTTTCTCCGAGCCTGCCTTCCTGCAGGGATACCCAAATCCCATGGCGTCAGGCCACCGGGTTTTGCTGGAAACGGCAAGGCCTCCCTTTGGAAAGGAGAATTACCGTGGCCGGAAGCCACAACAATTCAGGAAAAGGGAAAGGAGTAAAAGAATGGACAGGATTGCACGTATCAACATGGGTGCTGCGGGAGGCCCCACCGTCACCTTCGAGGAAGTAGGCGAGTACGCCGGCCTTGGCGGCAGGGCACTCACCTCGCTCCTGATCGCCAGGGAAGTGCATCCCCTCTGCCACCCCCTCGGCAATGAAAACAAGCTGGTCATCGCCCCGGGGATGCTCTCCGGCACCACCGGCTCCATGACCGGGCGGCTCTCGGTCGGCTGCAAGAGCCCGCTTACCGGCACCATCAAAGAGTCCAACGCCGGCGGGCAGGCGGCCCAGGTGATGGCGCGGATCGGCTACGCCGCCGTCATCCTGGAGGGGAAGCCGGAGGGTGACGACCTCTACAAGATCATCATCAACAAGGACGGCATAAAGATTGAGGTGGATAACAGCCTGAAACTCATGGACAACTATCCCCTGGTGGAGAAGCTGCGCCAGGAGTACGGCGACAAGGTCGCCTACATCACCATCGGCTCGGGGGGCGAGCGTCAGCTCCTGGCGGCCTCCATCGCCTGCACCGATCCGGAACTGCGCCCCACCCGCCACTGCGGACGGGGGGGCGTCGGGGCGGTCATGGGCTCCAAGCGGGTGAAGGCGATCATCCTCGACGATGCCGGGATGAAGATGCGGGCGCCGAAGGATCCCGAGAAATTCCGCGACGCCAACCGGAAGTTCGTGGAAGGGCTCCGCAAGCACCCGGTCACCGGGGAGGGTCTCCCCGCCTACGGCACCAACGTTCTCACCAACGTCCTCAACGAGGCCGGGGGATATCCGACCTACAACTTCAAGCAGGGGCAGTTCGCCGGCGCCGCCAAGCTCAGCGGCGAGGCCCAGGCGGAGCTGGAGATCAAGCGGGGGGGGAGCGCCACCCACGGCTGCCACCGCGGCTGCGTCATCCAGTGCTCGGGGATCTACAACGACAAGGACGGCCACTACATCACCAAGCAGCCGGAGTACGAGACGGTCTGGTCCCACGGCGGCAACTGCGGCATCGACGACCTGGACACCGTGGCCCGGCTCGACTTCATGGACGACAACATCGGCCTCGACACCATCGAGATGGGGGTGACCATCGGCGTCGCCATGGATGCCGGCCTCATCCCCTTCGGCGACCGCGAGGGGGCCATCAGGCTGCTGGACGAGGTCGGCAAGGGGACCCCGCTGGGGCGCGTGCTGGGCTGCGGCGCCGAGATCACCGGCAAGGTCTTCGGCGTGGAGAAGGTACCGGTGGTCAAGGGGCAGGCGATGCCGGCCTACGACCCGCGCCCCATCCAGGGGATCGGCGTCACCTACGCCACCACCACCCAGGGGGCCGACCACACCGCCGGCTACGCCATCGCCACCAACATCCTCAAGGTCGGCGGCGACGTGGACCCGCTCAAGACCGAGGGGCAGGTGGAGCTGTCGCGCAACCTGCAGATCGCCACGGCGGCCATCGACTCCACCGGCATGTGCCTCTTCATCGCCTTTGCCATCATGGACCAGCCCGAGACCTTCCAGGCGCTCCTCGACATGCTCGGCGCCTTCTACGGCATCACCATGACCGGCGACGACGTGGTGGCGCTGGGCAAGAAGGTGCTCTCCGCCGAGCGCGACTTCAACGCCCGGGCCGGCTTCACCAAGGCCCACGACCGGCTGCCGCGCTTCTTCTACACCGAGCCGATCGCCCCCCACAACCAGGTGTTTTCGGTGCCGGATGAGGAGATGGACCAGCTGTTCAACTGGTAGGGCGGCGTCCATATTTGCGCCGATCTGACGCAAATCTGAACGCCTTGAGAGTTCACTGATATTGGCGGGGCTTTTGCCCCGCCCTTTTCAAACCGGAGGGGGTGGCGCATGCTGCTGGAGCAACTGGTGGAGAAGGCCTCGCAACCCCGGGAGTTCGACTGGGACGCTTACTACCGCTGGTTCTACAGCCGGCTTGCCGGGCGGGAGGTGACGGGGTTCGGCTTCTGGCAGTGCAGGAAATGCCTCACGGTCAATGCCGTCTACCTTCCGGCGCGCTACGGCAAGTGTCGCGGCTGCAACCTGATCCACCTCCCCCACGACCCATGACGGAGGAAGGGATGAACGCCACGCGGCAGACCCGCCTCACCCTGACGCTTCCCTCCTCACTGATCGGCGACTTCTTTCCGATCCTGCAGCAGGGCTTTTTCGTCACGGCCCACGTGGGGTGCACGCTCCAGCGCCTTCTCTGCCGCCAGTGGGACATCTCCCCAGACTACGTCGCCACGAGAATCACCACCATCTTCCTGAACGCAAAGGCGACCGACAACGTGGAGACGGCGGTGGTGAGGGACGGGGCGACCATCGCCCTCTCGGGTGCCATGCCGGGGCTGGTCGGCGCCACCATGCGCCGTGGCGGGCATCTGGCCGCCATGCGCGGCGCCATGACCTACCACGAGACCCCGGCCGACGCCGTCGACCGGATCGGCACGGTGCGGGTAAAGCTCTTCAACATCCTCCTTCCGGAACTGGGACCGGCATTTCTCGGACGGGGAATCCTGGTGAGCTGCGACGACCTGGCCTCGTTTTTCCGGGAGCGGGATGAATCGTTCTGGAAGTCGTGCGACGGGGGCATCCTCGACAATATGCAGGTGAGCGCGGGGCGCCTCCGGGCAGAGCCGTTCTGCCGGGAAGGGACCGTGCGCCTCACCGTCAACTTCAGGTGACATCATGAACATAACCGTGAAACTGTTCGCAACGTTTCGTACCGGCCGCTTCGATATCGAAACACGCACCTACCCCGAGGGGACTACGGTGGGGGATGTGGTGAGGGAGCTGAACCTCTCCGAAAAGGAGCTGGGGATCATGCTGGTAAACAGCCGCCACGTAAAGCTCGATCACCGGCTGGGGGAGGGTGACACCCTCTCCCTCTTCCCTCTTCTCGGAGGAGGCTAGGATGCCGTTATTCGTCGACTTCATCCAGGAACACGCCGAGGCGGATCTGGTCCCGTGGGAATGCCAGGTGGAGGCGGCCAGGCGCTACGGGCTCACCATTGCCGAGGCCGAAGAGGCGATACTGCGGCTGGAGCTTCTGCCGGCCCGCTACCAGCGAAACCGCGCCATGCTCACCACGGCCCAGCAGCTTCGGCTTTTCCGGAGCCGGGTCGCCGTCGTGGGGTGCGGCGGACTGGGGGGGTACGTCATCGAGGAGCTGGCGCGTCTGGGGGTCGGCACCATCGTCGCCATCGACCCGGACATCTTCGTGGAGCACAACCTGAACCGCCAGCTCTACTCGTCGCCGCGCCTCCTCGGCGCGTCGAAGGTGGAAGCGGCGGCGGCACGGATCGAGGAGATCAATCCCGCCGTTACCCTGATCCCGCGCCAGGAGATGCTCACGACGGACACCGGCCGGGAGCTCCTCCACGGCTCCCGGGTGGCAGTGGACGCCCTCGACTCCATCGCCGCGCGCCTGGAGCTGGCGGAGGTCTGCGACGCCATGGGATTACCCCTCGTGCACGGGGCCATCGGGGGGTGGTACGGCCAGGTGTTCACCCAGCTCCCCGGCCAGAAGACCCTGCAGAGGCTCTATGCCGACCTCCGGGACGGACGGGGGGTCGAGAAGCAGCTCGGCAACCCGTCGTTCACCCCCGCCGTGGTGGCGAGCATGGAGGTGGCCGAAGTCTGCAAGGTGCTCCTTGCCCTGGGGACAAGGCTCAGCAGCCGAAAACTCACCATCAATCTCCTTGACATGGAGACCGAAGAAATAGCCCTCTGAACCGTCGGGTGCGTTACAACCATGCTTCCGCCAGCGTCTGGCGGACTCTCTCGATGAACTGCTCACAGGTGAAGGGCTTCTGGAGGAAATTCACCCCCTCCTCCAGACTGCCGCTGTGGACATTCACATCGCTGGTATAGCCCGAGATGAAGAGCACCGGGAGACGGGACTTCATTTCCAGCAGCCGCTCGTACAGCTCCTGACCGTTCATCCCCGGCATCACGACATCGGTAACCAGCAGATCGATGATATCGGGATGAACCTGCGCCATCTCATACGCCTCAGCCGGAGTCTCGGCCGCCAGGACCCCGTAACCCGACGTTTCGAGCAATTCGACCACCAGATCACGCACCATTTTGTTGTCCTCAACGACGAGAACCATGCCGCGGCTGCCCGTCTGCTCCGCCTGGAGGTCGCGTTGGGCCGGCTCCGGGTTTGACGAGGGTATCGGGTTGGCTTTTGCCGGGAGGTAGATCGTAAAAGTTGTCCCCCTTCCGACATGGCTGTCGACGGCGATATACCCCTCGTGCTGCTTGACCACGCCATAGACCGTTGCCAGTCCCAGTCCGGTGCCGCGCCCCACCTGCTTGGTGGTGAAAAACGGCTCGAAGATGTGCGACAAGGTCTCGTCGTCCATGCCGCAGCCGTTGTCGGCAAAGGCCAGCAGGACATGGGGCCCCGATCTCATGCCGGGGTGCAGCCGGACACATTCGTCATCCAGGAGCACGTGACCGGTTTCGATGGAAATGCTGCCGTTCCCCTCTATCGCATCCTGGGCGTTGACGGCCAGGTTGAGGAGTATCTGTTCGATCTGCCCCCGGTCTGCCAGGATGGCGGCACCCCCCGGTGCCAGGCCCATCCGGATATCGATATTCTCCCGGATGGTGCGCCTCAGGATATCGTGGAAAGAGTGAATCACCTCGTTCAGATCCAGCGGCTGGGTGTGCAGCATCTGCCGACGGCCGAAGGAGAGGAGTTTCTGGGTGAGGTCCTTGGCCTTGTGAGCGGCCCTCAGGATGCTTTCCGCCATCTTGCTCTGGGGGGCGTCTTGCGGAAGGTCCCGGCAGATCAGGTCCGCAAAGGCGAGGATCGGGGTGAGCAGGTTGTTGAAGTCGTGGGCTATCCCCCCCGCCATCTGGCCGATGGCCTCGATCCTCTGCATATGGCGGAGCTGGTCTTCCAGGTGTCTGCGCCGCTGCTCCCCGCGCACCCGTCCGATGGCGATGCTCGCCAGATGGGCTGCCGACTCCAGCAGGCCGATCTCTTCTTCGTCCGGTGACCGCGGCACGCGATAGTAGATGGCAAAGGTACCCAGAAGCTCGTCATCGGAAGAAAGAATCGGCTGAGACCAGCAGGCCCGCAGTCCCGCCTCCGGGGCGGGACTGAATCCTTTCCAGAACGGATGGCCGACGATGTCTGCGACGATCACCCGCTGGCGCCGGTGGGCCGCCGTCCCGCACGACCCCATTCCCTCGGCGATGCGCAGCCCGTCCACAGCCCGATTGTAGGCGTCCGGCAGGCTAGGCGCGGCTCCGTGGTGGAGGCGGCTTCCGGAGTCGTCGGCGAGCAGCACGGAACAGAGGGCTTCGGGCCTCTGCTGCTCGACGAAGGTGACGATGTGGGCGAGGACGTCCTTCAGGTCGCCACCCGTCGCCATCTCCTCAAGGATCGACAGACGGGTCCGCTCGCGCAGCTCGCTCCTTTTCCGCTCGCTGACGTCCCGGGCGATGCTGAGAATAAACGGTATCCCGTCGTTCTCCATCGTGCGGGCGTGGGCCTCTACCGAAATCACGCGTCCGTTCCTGGCCAGGAAGGAAGTCTCGAAGGTCGCTTCGCCCTGCTCCCTGATCCGCTCGATGTTGCTGCCAGTCTGGGCCGCTGACTCCGGGGTCTTGATGTCGTTGAGCCCCTTGCCTGACAGTTCATCCGGACCGTAACCGGTCATCCGGCAGAGGGCCCGGTTGAAATGGACCAGGTTCCCCGCAAAATCGACCTGCAGGATGGCATCGTTGGCCGCATCGATCTGGGCCGCTTTGATCCTTAACAGCTCCTGCTGCTCGCGCAGGCCTTTTTGTGCTCCTTCCAGCCTGTCCAGATGACGGAACATGAGTCGCGACAACAGGATGATGACCAGGCAGAGACCGAGCGTTACGGCGCCATGGAGGGTCGCCTTCCGGGTCCACGGCCTGAGGATGTCGTCGCGGTGCAGCGAAACCACCGCCACTACCGGAAACCGGGAGAGCCGTTTGTAGGAAACGATCAGGGGGGCGTGATCCAGCAGATCGCTATCGGTGTGATAGGTACCGGAGGGCGAGGCGGGTAACCACTTCCGGAACAGTTGCGAGTTGCGCAAATCGGCTTGATACGCGCCCCTGACATAGGGCTCGTAGACCAGGGGCGCGCCGTCGGTGCGGACCAGGATGACCCTCCCGCGGGGGCCGAGGCTTGAGGCGCTGAAGAACCTCTTGAAATACTCGACCTCGAAGGCAACGACCAACAGTCCGCCAAATTCGGCGTTCGGCCCGTTGAGCGGCCTGATCAGATTGAAGCGCCAGCGGTTGACCAGGCGGCTCATGACCGGTCTGCTTATGTACAGATCCGCGCCCGGGGTGGAAAGGTAATGACGGAAATAAGTGCGGTCGGCTACGTTGATCTTCTTTGGGGGAAATTCGAGGGAATTGATGAACATGTCCCCGTCCCTGCCGGCCATGAACAGGGATCCTATCTGGGGTGAATCTCCTCCCTGCGCTCGCAGGAGGTCGAACAGCTCCCGTTTGCTGAATCGATCAACGCCACCCCGCATCCTGACCCGCTGGATCACGTCCTTGACGATCCGGTCGGATTCGGCAAAAGCGCTCTCGGTATGCTCGCTGAGCGCCTGCGCGTATCCGGCGGTCTGCCTTTCGGCGGCGGCGATGATGTTCCGATATTCGGTGGCGAGGCTCCAGACCGTAACGGCGATGACGGCTGCCAGCAGGAAGGCAACAAACAGGCGGATCCTGCGCTTGAAATCTGCAACGGCAAGTTCAGGCACTCAAGGGGTTCTCCCGACGACTTTCATTAGAAATGCGATAATGCCATACAGTTCCGCGAAATGGTAGGAGTTTTGTTGACTTATCGGCGCACGATGCAAATTCTTTAGCCATAAACGCTGTTAACGGCTACCACCTCCTCCTGCCGCCGGCAAGGTCATCTTTTCCGCCGCAACGACCCATCCTCCCCCCATCGCCTTGTAGAGGTTGATGAGCGCCTGGAACAGCCCCCCCTGCGTCTGGACGTAGCCGAGCTCGGCCGTGAAGAGGCTCTGCTCGGCGTCGAGCACCTCGATGTAGCTCGTGTAGCCGTTGTCGTAACGAAGCCGGGCCGTACGGGCGTAGGCGCGGAGCGCCTCCACCTGCCGGGCCTGGGCCTGGAGCTGCTCGCGGGTCCGCTTCTGGTCGACGAGGGCGTCTTCCACGTCGCGGAAGGCGCTCTGGATCGCCTGGCGGTACCGCAGGAGCGCCTCTTCCCGGAACGCCTCGGCCGTCTCGACCTGCCCCGCAATGGCACCGCCGGTGAAGACCGGCTGGGTGATGGGGGCGGCCCAGCTCCAGGTGCGCGCCGGACCGGAAAAGAGCCCCGACAGGTTCGTGCTCTCCCAGCCGAACAGCCCCGTGAGGGAGATGCGCGGGAAGTACCGGGCGCGGGCGACGCCGATCTGCGCGTTGGCCGAGATGAGCTCCTGCTCCGCCTGACGGATGTCGGGGCGGCTTTCGAGGAGCTCCGAGGGGAGCCCCGCGGGAACGGCCGGAAGCGTCAGTCCGTCGATGGGGTTCCCCCGCCTGATGGGGCCGGGATTGCGGCCCAGCAGCACGCTCAGGGCATCTTCCTGCTGGGCGATGGCCTTCTCGATGGCGGGAATGGTGGCGAGGGCCTGCTCGTACTCCGACTTCACCTGGCTCAGCTCCAGCTCGGAGATGAGCCCCCCCTGGAAGCGGAGCGTGAAGATCCTGTACGACTCCTCGCGCGTATCGGCGGTGCGTCGGGCGATCTCCAGCTGCCGGTCGAGGTCGCGCAGGTTTACGTAGGCGCCGGCGACGGACGTGACGAGGGAGACAATGACGCTCCTTCTCCCCTCCTCGGTGCCGAGCAGGTCGGCGCGGGCCGCTTCGGCCCCCCTCCGGTACCTCCCCCAGAAGTCGATCTCCCAGCTGGCGAAGAGGGACACATTGAACAGATCGGCCGGGTTCCTGGCCGTGGCGGAAAGGGGGACCTGCCCCCGCTCGGTGCTCCGTTTCCTCCCCGCGCTGGCACCGGCCCCGAGTTGGGGGAAAAGGGGCGAGCGGGCCACGCCATACCGCCCCCGGAACTCCTCCACCCTGGCCGAGGCGATCAGCAGCTCCCTGTTTTCCCGAAGCGCGACCCCGATCAACTCCACGAGCACCGGGTCGTCGAACTGCTCCCACCAGGGGGTGTTGACGACATCCCGCGCCTCCTTTTCCGCGAAGCGCCAGGACCTGGGGGTTTCCACCGCCGGGCGCCGGTAGTCGGGACCGACCATGCAGCCGCCGAGAATGAGGCACAGAAGCATAATTGCGATAAATCTTTTCACCTTACCCTTCACTCCACACCCCTCACGTGTTTCTTCCCCTTGCCAATCCTCTCGATCACATAAAACAGCATCGGGATCAGGAATATGGCGATCCCCGTCGCCGCGAGCATGCCGCCGATGACGCCGGTTCCCATCACCTGCCGGGCGATGGAGCCGGCGCCGCTGGCGATGGCAAGCGGCAGGCAGCCGAGGATGAAGGCGAAGGAGGTCATCAGGATCGGACGCAGCCGCAGCCGCGCGCCGGCAAGGGCCGCCTCCTGCAGCCCCCTCCCCCTTTCATGCTCGTCCTTGGCGAATTCGACGATGAGAATCGCGTTCTTCGCCGCGAGACCGATGAGGACGATGAGGCCGATCTGGGCGTAGATGTTGAACGGCATCCCGCGCAGGAGAAGGGTCGCAAACGCGCCGCAGACGGCGATGGGAGTGCTGAGCAGGACGCTGAAAGGCAGGGACCAGCTCTCGTAGAGCGCGGCGAGGATCAGGAAGACGAACAGCAGCGAGAGCGCGAAGATGGCGGCGGGGGGGACCCCCTGCTGCGCCTTCTGTTCCTGGAACGACATGCCGAGGTAATCGAACCCCATGTCGGTCGGCATGGTCTCGTGAAAGACCACCTCCAGCGCCCGCATCGCCTGGGCCGAACTGTAGCCGGGGGCGGCCGTGGCGTTGATCTGCGCCGAGCGGAAGAGGTTGTAGCGCATGGTGAACTCGGGGCCGGTGCGCCGTTCCACCCGCGTCACCGCCGCCAGCGGCACGGGATCGCCGTGGGCGTTGCGCACGTAGAACTGCCCCAGCTGCCGCACGTCGGTGCGGAAGTCCCCCTCCGCCTCCACGTAGACCTGCCACTGCCTGCCGAAGCGGTTGAAGTAGTTGACGAACTGCCCCCCCATGAACGCCTGGAGCGTGCCGTACACCTGCCCCAGGTCCACCCCCTCGCTCAGGACCTTGTCGCGGTCCACGTCCACGAAATACTGCGGCACGCCGGGGAGAAGCGTCGTGGTCACCCGCGCCAGCTCCGGGCGTCTGCGGGCGGCGGTGATGAATCTATCGGTATTCTCCGCCAGGTAAGCGACATCCTTGCCGGCCCGGTCCTCCAGGATGAAGGTCACCCCCCCCGCGGTGCCGACCCCCTGGATGGCGGGGGGGGAAAAGGCGAAGGCGTTCCCTTCGGGCAACCGGCCGAGCTCGCGGTTCAGGCGGGCGATGATCCCCGCGGCGTTCTCCCCCGGACGCTGCCGCTCGTCCCAATCCTTGAGCCTGATAAAGAAGAAGCCGCTGTAGGTGTTGCGGACGTAGCTCAGGAGGTTGAAGCCGACGACCGTGGTGCAGTACTCCACGCCCGGGGTCGCCATGATGAGCCGCTCCGCCCGGCGGCAGGCCTCCGAGGTTCGCTGGAGGGAGGCGGCGTTGGGGAGTTGGATGACGGCGTAGACGTACCCCTGGTCCTCCTCGGGGAGGAAGCCGCCCGGTATTTGCCTCCCGAGGATATAAATCGCCCCGGACATCACCGCCAGGACGACGAACCCGAGCGCCGCCTTGCGGATGACGGCGCGGGCGATGTCGACGTAGGCATCGGCCCCCTGCCTGAAGAGGCGGTTGAAACTGCGGTAAAACCACCCCAAGGGGCCGCGCGTCTCCTTTTTCGGCCGAAGGAGAAGCGCGCAGAGCGCCGGGGAGAGGGTCAGGGCGTTGAAGGCGGAGAGAAGGACCGAGATGGCGATGGTGACGGCGAACTGGGTGTAGAGCCGGCCGGTGATCCCCGGGATGAAGACGGTCGGGAGAAAGACGGAGGCGAGGACCAGGGCGATGGCCACGACCGGGCCGGCGACCTCGCTCATCGCCTGGAGCGACGCCTCCCGCGGCGCCAGGCCCTCCTCGATGTGGCGCTCCACCGCCTCCACCACCACGATGGCGTCGTCCACCACGAGGCCGATGGCCACCACCATCCCCATCAGGGCGATGGGGTTGATGGAAAAGCCGAGCAGGGGGAAAAAGGCGAAGGTGCCGATCAGCGACACCGGCACGGCAACGATCGGGATGAGGGTCGCCCGCCACCCCTGAAGAAAGACGAAGACCACGATGATCACCAGGATTACCGCGATGACCAGGGTTATGGCGATCTCGTGAAGCCCGGCGGTGACCGACCTGGTGGTGTCAAGGGCGATCCCGTAGTCGAGATCGGCCGGGAAGGAGCCCTTGAGGGTGGCCATCACCTTCCTGGCCCCTTCCACCGCTTCCAGGGCGTTGGTCCCCGGGAGCTGGTAGAGGGCCAGGATCCCCGACGGCCTGCCGTTGAAGCGCCCCTGGATGTTGTAGTCCTGGGACCCCAGCTCCAGGCGCGCCACGTCTTTCAGGCGGACGAGAGAACCGTCCGGGTTGGCGCGCAGGACGATCTGGCCGAAATCCCCGGTTGTTACGAGCCGTCCCTGGGCGCGGATTGCATAGGTGAACTCCTGGCCGGGGGGGCTCGGCTCGCCCCCCACCTGGCCGGCGGGGTTCACCGTGTTCTGTTTCTGCAGCGCGTCGACGATCTCGGGAATGGTAATGTTGAGCTTGGCCAGCATGTCCGGCCGCACCCAGCAGCGCATGGCGTACTGCCCCGCGCCGAAGACCGCCACGCTGGCGATCCCCCTCACACGGGTCAACTGGTCGACGATGTTGATGTAGGCGTAGTTGGCGAGGAAGGTGGCGTCGTAGGTCCCCTTGGGCGAGTAGAGGGCGATGATCGCGAGGGGGGCGGAGAGGGCCTTCTGGACCGTCACGCCGTAGTTGCGCACGTCGAGGGGGAGTTGCCTCTCCGCCTGGGACTCCCGCAGCTGGGCGAGGACCTGGTCGGTGTTCGGGTCGGTCTTCACGTCGAAGTTCACCGTCATCCGCATCAGGCCGTTGTTCGGATTAAGGGAGAACATGTAGTTCATGTTGTCCACGCCGCTCATCTGCTGCTCCAGCGGCGTGGCGACCGCCTGTTCGATCGCCAGCGCGTCGGCCCCCACGTAGGTGGCCTGGATGAGGATCTCGGGGGGGACGATGTTGGGATACTGCGCCACCGGAAGCCCCGCCATGGAGACCAGTCCGATGATGACGGTGATGACGGCGATGACGATCGCCACGATGGGGCGTCTGATGAAGAACCGGTACATGGCGGGCTATCTCCCCGCGGCCCTCGGCCGGCTTTCGGACCTCGCAGGGGGCTCGCGCACGGGCGTGGATACCGGGGCGAACGGCTTCGGGGTCACGGCCAGCCCCTGCCTGACTTTCTGCACCCCTTCCACGACAACCCGTTCTCCCGGCCTAACCCCCTCTTCTATCACCCAGAGAGAGCCGACCCGTTCGCCCCCCTTGACCGTCCGGATCTCCACCCGGTTGTCGTGCCCCACCACCGCCACCTGGTAGCTTCCCTGGAGCTCGGTCACCGCCCGCTGGGGAACGAGGAGCGCTCCCTTTTTGGTCCCGATGTGGACGTGGACCCGCACGAACTGGCCGGGACGGAGAAGATGGCGCGGGTTCGGAAAGAGCGCTTCGACCCGCAGGGTCCCGGTCCGCACGTCCACCTGCCGGTCGATGGCGTAGAATGTCCCCGTGAACGGATAGCGCGACCCGTCGGCCAGGAAGAGCTCGATCTCCAGCTTCCTCGCTTCCTCCAGCCCGGCGGCCTCAGAGGAAAACCGCCTCATGAAGTCGATATACGCCTGCTCGTTGACCGTGTACCGAACCTTGATCGGGTTGATGGTGGAGACAGTCGTCAGCTCCCCCCCCTGGGCCGCCGGGCCGACCAGGTCCCCCACCTGCGCCCGGGCGAGGCCGGCCACGCCGTTGATGAGGGAGGTGATCCGCGTGAAGCCGAGGTTGAGCCGGGCGTTCTCTACCGCGGCCCGGGCGGCGATCACCGCGGCCAGGGTCGACTGCTCGGCGCCGATGGCATCGTCGAGGTCCTTCTTGCTCACCGCGTTCTGGGCGACAAGGGGCTTGATCCGGTCCAGATTGGCCTTGGCGTTCGCATGCTGCGCCTCCTGCCGGGCGAGTTCCCCCTTCGCCTGGTCCAGGGCGGCCTTGAAAGGGCGCGGATCGATTTCGAACAAAACCTGCCCTTTCCTGACAACGTCCCCTTCCCTGTAGTCCTGCCTGATCAGGTACCCCGTAACCTGCGCCCGGATGGTGGCGTTGACCAGGCCGTCGGCGGTGCCGACCCACTCGTGCACGATCGGGATATCTCTGCTGACAACCGGCACGACCTCCACCTCCGGCGCCCGTTCCGGAGGCGGTTTTTCCTTCCGGCACGCAACCGAAGAGAGGGCGGAGAGGCAGGCGAAGACGCAGAGTGCGCCACGCATGATCACGACAATCCCGGGCCTTACCCCAACCATTACCGGATGCGCCATCGCCCGTTCCTCTCACTTGCCGGCAGACTCGTCCCTTGGAGGCATTAAACGATAAAGCTCACATACAACAATTTTCCGGTAAGTCAATCAGGAGCGCAATCAGGCGATTACTGGCGTCTACGGGCTAACGTGGCGGTAAATGGGGTGATTCTCGAAAAGAAGGGATGGGTAAAATTTTCGCAAGACGTGGATCATCCGAGACACTTCACCACGAGGCTCCCCTCCTCCACTGTTTTGAGGATGTTGGGGAGGGTAAAGCCCGTGAACCTTTAGCTGTAATCTGTGACCCGTAATCTATCTTCATGGCTTCTATTGCTTGCCTTTCTTGTGAGGAATTTCATCCTCGTTCGTACCGTTTGGCGAGGTCTTTCAGTGCCCCTGTTTCCGCCCCCTCGAAAACATACGGGTTCAATATTTGATTTCCCCACAGCAGATTCCGGTCTACCTCGCTCAACGATGCCTCGTCGCAGGCCTTCAACCAGTTTTGCTCAATGCACGTTATCTGCTTTTCGATAATTTGCATGGCCTCCTCCTCGGAAAGGAGGAAGTGTGGGGCGGCTTCAACGCAGGTGACGAGCCGGCTTGAACGGTCATCTCCCGTTATCAGCATTGCCTGTGTGGCGGTGTGACCATGGCGCCCCTGTGGACAGATGTCATAGGCCGGGGTCAGCATCAACATAAGCCCATCCCAGAAGGCCGCATGATTGCGAGCGTGGTCGTCGGTATTGCCGACCAGGATGTTGAAAACGATCCGGGAAAATAACTCCCGCAGTGTTCCAGGAGCATTTCTGAATTTGGTCCTGATAAGTTCGGCCAAGCTCTCGTAGCTTGCATAGCGGGCCATCATTTCATCCAGAGCCAGCAGTGTCAGTGCCGAAACAAGGCCCTTGCGCTCCCATCCGTTGGCCGTCGCCGTCCGGTCAAAACGTTCCACCAGTAGCACATCCTTGCCGGCGGCACTTCTCAGCGAGACCGGCGCCACATCCAGGCCTGCCATGGACGCCAGCCTCATGGCGATAAACTCTGCTTTGACGACAGAGTAAAGGTCGGTGGAGGTGGAAAATTTCGCGATGAATTTCCGGGTGTCACTTTCGATGAGGGCCTTGGGTCGTGCTCCTCCGATGGAGGTACCATGCTGAAGTGCTTGAGCAAGTTCCGGAGTCAGGGGGATACCCTTTTCGACTCGCTCAGTGGCCGCAATCAGTTCTTCAAGGGATGCAGCGGATGCATATCTTGGCTCATACTGTGTCGGCGAACGTTGAAAATCGAGGGCACCAATCCGGTCGGACCCGGACTCAATAAGATAGCTGAGTTCATCAAGTGCCGCCGGGTCGATCACGGAAGCTTTGCTCCCGAACTTCTTGTTCAATATCACCCGCCGCCCCCATGCATCAGGAGCAGCATCCCGCAAACACCCCGGAATGCTAAGGCCGGGAAGCAGAGGGATCAGACCCGGGCGAAGGGGTAGTTCGGCGTCGTATATCGCAATAGCATTGTCGCGTTGAAGGTAGCTCTTACCGTAGTTGAAGACATACGTCGGCCCCATGGCCGTAAGTTTACCGGCCACCACCGGCGCTGTCTCTCCAGGGAGCCAAACCCAGACATAAACTTCGGAGTACTCAGAATTCATCATCAACCTTCACGACACGGCGAACCCGCTTGGGCAGCAGGGCCAGTTTATCGTCAACACGGCCTATATGTCTGGAGAGATTCGCAGAATCTTCATCCCCGAAAAGCTTTACGCCTACAAGGTTGGCAACCTCGAACACCAGGCCAACCTCACACTTCAGGTCACCGCGCTCGATTTTCTGCAATGTCCTTCTGGAAATACCTGCTCGTCCCGCCAGATCTTCCTCGGTCATCTTGCGTTCTCTTCTCGCCAGGCGGATGAGCTTGCCCATGAGCTCGGCTGCATCTCGGGTCGGGCGGAGATATGTTCGCTTCTGTGGAGACGCCATTCATCACCAATGGATATTATTGTATTCATAAAATAGCTTTATGGGTGCGATAGTATCCATTCCAGCAAAAAGCGTCAATATATTTCTCAGACTAACTCCCGACTCAAGTCCCTCTCATTTTAATATCGGGCGATCAGCTCCTCTTCCTTCGTAACATCATTTCGATAAATAGTGCGGTATTCGCGAGCCAATGCCTCGGATTGCGCCATTGCCGGATTTCACGGGTATGGTGGCCGAAACCGGACATGGGACCTACCGCCAACAGGTCAAGCTCAGGTGGGGTTAGAGGAGCTGTTAAGCTCTGGTAGCTCTCGGGCTCATGTAAGTCACCTGCGTCAATACCTGCGTCAGAGCATTAAAAAAGGGACTTAAGCATTTAGCCTAAGTCCCTGAAATCATTTGGTTGCGGGGAGAGGATTTGAACCTCTGACCTTCGGGTTATGAGCCCGACGAGCTACCAGACTGCTCCACCCCGCGTCACAAGAGAACCAATTAGTACCACACCTGCGGAGGCGAGTCAATAATAAAATTCATCATCTTATTCCGGGACGATGATCGCTCCGCCGCCGACCATGGAAGCCATTTCGCTTGCCGCCGGCTGTTCCATCTGTTTTCCCACCCGTACCCGATACCAGGAGCCTTTGCCCGGGACGGACGATTCGACGATATAGGCGGCGAATCCCTTCTCTGCGAGCTTTGCCTTGATGGCTTCGGCATCTTTTCGATCCTTGGTCGAGGCGGCTTGGACCGAAAATTTCCCTTTTGGGTTAACCGATTTCTTTGCTCCGGACTCTCTGCCGGCGTCCTTGGCTGTCTTAGTTGATGTTAGTCCACTCTTTTCAGTTGTCTTCTTTTCCGACGGCTCGGCCGGCTTGGTAACGGGCTCCCCCTTGTCGGCAGACGGCCTCGAAGGAGCCTGCTCTTTGGGCGAAAGAGTTGCCGACGGGGAATGCTTTGCTGACGAAACGCCCCGGGGTTCCTCGTTGCGGGGGTTGATGCCGCTTCCCAGGATCGCCTGTCCTCCCTTCGGCAGGGTGTTGTAAAAGGTAAGGGAAGGTTCGGCGGGTGGTGGTGGTGCCGGCGACGCACCCGGAGCTGCCGCATTGGTCGCCGGCTGGGCAGTTCGCGAGGAGATTGCAGCTTGGGGAGAAGGAGCGGCTGGCGCCTTCGGCGGATGAAGCTTCAGCAGCAGCCGGTCAGCCGCCACCCCCAGGGCGAAAGAACCCGCCGCCACCATGACGAAACCGAAAACCAGCGCTCCCAGCGGCTTTGACTTCGGCCGGTTCTTGCTTACCTGCCTGCGTTCGCGATAATCGACAACCATGTTTCGTCGGTCCGTCACATTTTCTCCGGGGCGGATACGCCCAGGAGGGCAAGGCCGTTCTTCAGGGTGCGCACCACGCAGGCGAGCAGGAAAAGACGGGCACCGGCCAGTTCCATGTCTTCCGTTATGACCCGGTTCTTGTTGTAGAAGGAGTGGAACGAGCCGGCAAGCTCCTGGAGGTAGTAGGTGATCCGGTGAGGTTCGAAGGCTTGGGCAGCACCCTCGACCACCTCGGGGAAGGAGGCGAGGAGTTTGACAATTGCCATCTCTTCCGCCGTTCCGAGCCGCTCCATCGCCGCCGACGCGAATGACGGCACCGCGATCCCTTTCTCCGCGGCATTTTCGAAGATGCTGCAGATGCGGGCGTGGGCGTACTGGACGTAATAGACCGGATTTTCCAGCGACTGCTGCTTGGCCAGATCGATGTCGAAGACGAGCTGGGAATCGGGCTTGCGCATCAGGAAGAAGAAGCGGGTGGCGTCGCGGCCCACCTCGTCGATCAGGTCCCTGAGGGTGACGTAGCTTCCGGCGCGCTTGGAGATCTTGACCTCTTCGCCTCCGCGCATGACCGTCACCATCTGGTGGAGCACATATTCCGGCCACCCCTGCGGGATGCCGGCGTTCAGGGCCTGCAGGCCGGCCCGCACCCGGGTGATGGTGCTGTGGTGGTCGGCCCCCTGCTCGTTTATTACGCGGACGAAGCCCCGCTCCCATTTCGCCAGGTGGTAAGCCACGTCGGGAACGAAATAGGTGTAGCTCCCATCGGACTTGCGCATGACGCGGTCCTTGTCGTCGCCGAAGTCCGTGGTGCGAAGCCAGAGGGCGTCGTCCTGCTCGTAGGTGTGGCCATTCTCGATGAGGCGGTTGACCGCCGCTTCGACGCGTCCCTCGGTGTAGAGGCTCGATTCGAGGAAGTAGACGTCGAAGTGGACGTCGAAGGTCAGGAGGTCCTGGTCCTGCTCCCGGCGCAGGTAGGCCACGGCGAAACGGCGGATCGCGTCGAGGTCGTTCGGGTCGCCGGCGCCGGCGACATGCTGGTCGCCGGCATCCACGGTCTCGCGGTCAAGGTAGGAACGGGCGACATCCTTGATATACTCGCCCTGGTAGCCGTCGGCCGGCCAGCGGGGGTCGCCCGGCTCTATACCGAGGCAGCGCGCCTGGACCGAAAGCGCCAGGTTGGCGATCTGCGCGCCGGCGTCGTTGTAATAGAATTCGCGGGTCACGTCCCACCCCGTGGCGGCAAGGAGGCGGCAGATGGTATCGCCGATGGCCGCTCCGCGCCCATGGCCGATGTGCAGCGGCCCGGTGGGATTGGCGCTGACGAACTCCACCTGCACCTTACTCCCTCCGCCGGCACGGCTCGTGCCGTAGTCGGCCCCTGCCGCCTCGATGGCGCCGAGGGTGCGGCACCATGCGGCATTTGCAATCCTGAAATTGATAAAACCGGGGCCGGCAATCTCGATACTCTCGATGATTCCGTCACGGTCCTCCATATACTTCACCAGCGTCTCGGCAATCTGGCGGGGGGCCTTACGCTCCGCCTTGGCCATGGCCATGGCGACGTTGCAGGCGAAATCGCCGTGCTCTTCGTGGGCCGGCTTCTCTATGACCACGGGGGGCATCACCCCCGAGGAGAGGGAGCCGTCGGCAAAGCACCGTTCGAGTCCCTCCCCCACCAGGATGCGCACGCTTTCCTTCATCGATCTCTCCGCCATGTTCATTCGGAATCCTCCGGGACCTTGATGGAGATGTCCCGGGTGAAGTCGGGGCAGTGCGCCCCGCCATCGGTGACGCAGAACTTTTTGGCGCAGGTTTCGCGCCAGGCGCAGATTGCGCACGATTGTCTCCGGGTACCGCTCATTCTCTTTTCTCCTGCTGTATAACCGCCGAAGAACGAACAGCCGTCGCTCTTCAAACTATTTGTTATCCGCCGCCGCCGGCTTGCGGGGCTGCCCGGCCGCCTGCTTATCCGCCGACGGAAACTGGTAGACTGTTTCGTTGGGGCGCACCAGCCCGAAATCCTTCCGCGCTATGCTTTCCAGGTAGCGCCGGTCGGTCTTCAGCGCCTCGATCTCGCGCTTGAGCTTGTCGTTCTCCGCGTTGATCTCGCCGAACCGCTCCCGGATCTGCTCCCGTTCGCGGTTCAGGTGATATATCCGCAAAAGCCCCCGCTCACCGAAAACGGTGAAGTAGAGGATAAACAATATGCACGCTGCTGGGATGGCATACATACGTTTCCGCATGCGTCCTCCGGTGATGCTACGTCGTGGCGGAAATGCCGGCGAAATAGTCTATGGTCCTTCTGAGACCCGAGTCGAGTGCCACGGTCGGTTGCCAGCCGAGCCGCTCGCGCGCAAGCGAAATGTCCGGCTGCCGCTGCTTCGGATCGTCGCTCGGCAGGGGCATGGCAACGATCTTCGAGTCCGAGCCGGTCAGCGCCAGGATCCGTTCGGCAAACTCCCTGATCGTGTTTTCGACCGGGTTCCCGAGGTTGACCGGCCCGATGAAGCCCTCGCACTCCATCATCCGGACCATTCCATCCACCAGGTCGTCGACGTAGCAGAAGGATCGGGTCTGACTCCCGTCGCCGAAGAGGGTGATATCCTCTCCCCGAAGGGCCTGCACGATGAAGTTGGAGACCACCCGACCGTCGTGGACCGCCATCCGCGGCCCATAGGTATTGAAGATTCTCACGATCCGGATGTCGACGCCGTTCTGGCGGTGATAGTCCATCATGAGGGTCTCGGCCACCCGTTTCCCTTCGTCATAGCAGCTCCTGATCCCGATTGGGTTCACGTTCCCCCAGTACGACTCGGGCTGTGGATGGACGAGGGGGTCGCCGTAGACCTCCGAGGTCGACGCCTGCAGAATCCGCGCCTTCACCCGCTTGGCAAGGCCGAGCATATTGATGGTTCCCATGACGTTCGTCTTGATGGTCTTCACCGGATTGTACTGATAGTGGACCGGTGAGGCCGGACAGGCAAGGTTGTAAATCCGGTCTACCTCCAGCAGGATCGGCTCGGTGATGTCGTGGCGGATCAGTTCGAATCGGGGATTGCCCAGGTGGCGGGCGATGTTCTGTTTGCTGCCGGTGAAAAAATTGTCGAGACAGAGGACGTCGTGCCCCTCGCCGAGGAGCCGTTCGCAAAGATGGGAGCCGATGAATCCGGCACCGCCGGTGACAAGAATCCGCATCGCCCTTCCCCTATTTCTCTGTGAATCCCGCGACGTTGCGGCCGATGGAGAAGTATTCGAAACCGATCTCCCTCATCCGGCGCACGTTATACAGGTTGCGCCCGTCGAAAATCACTGGCCGCGTCAGGAGTTCCCGGATCCGGTCGAAGTCGGGATTGCGGTACTCGTTCCACTCCGTGACGATGGCAAGGGCATCGGCCCCGGAGAGAATATCGTACTGGCTGGAGCCGCTGTAGGCGATCCGGTCGCCGAAAATCTTCCGCGCCTCTTTTACCGCCTCGGGGTCGTGGGCGCGCACCGTTGCCCCCATCTCCAGAAGCCGGTTGATGATGACGACCGACGGCGCCTCGCGCATGTCATCGGTGCGGGGCTTGAAGGAGAGCCCCCAGAGGGCGATGGTCCTGCCGGCCAGCGGTGCGGCCGCGTTGTCGCGGGAGAAATAAGCGACCAGCTTCTCGGTCAGGACCCCCTTCTGACGCTCGTTCACCTCCTCGACGGCCTTGAGCAGGGCGAAATCGTAGTCGCACTCCTCGGCGGTCTTGATGAGCGCCTTCACGTCCTTGGGGAAACAGGAACCGCCATAGCCGACGCCGGGAAAGAGAAAGTCGTAGCCGATGCGGGAATCGGAGCCGATCCCCTCGCGAACGGCGGCCACATCGGCATCCATCCTCTCGCAGAGATTGGCGATCTGGTTCATGAACGAGATCCGGGTCGCCAGCATGGCATTGGCGGCATACTTGGTCATCTCGGCGCTGCGGACATCCATGACGATCATTCGGTTGGTCTTGCGCATGAAGGGGGAATAGAGCTCCTTCATGATCTCGGCGGTCCGGACGTTGTCGGCGCCGATGACGACCCGGTCGGGCTTCATGAAATCGTCGATGGCGGCCCCTTCCTTGAGAAACTCCGGATTGGAGACCACGTCGAACTCGATATGCACCCCCCGAGCGTCGAGTTCCCCCTGCACCGCCTGACGCACCTTGTCCGCGGTGCCGACCGGGACCGTCGACTTGTCCACGACGATCTTGAACCCTTCCATGTGCCGGCCGATCTCGCGGGCCACGCCAAGGACATGCTGAAGGTCGGCGGAACCGTCTTCCCCCGGAGGGGTCCCGACGGCGATGAAGTTCACGAGCGACGCCCTGACGGCGGCAGCCAGGTCGGTGGTGAAGGAGAGACGCCCCTCGGCGCTGTTACGCAGGACGAGCTCCTTGAGCCCCGGCTCGTAGATCGGGATGATCCCCTCCTTGAGCCCCTCGATCTTCTCCCTGTTCACATCGACACAGATTACGGTGTTGCCGCTCTCGGCAAAACAGGTACCGGCAACGAGGCCGACATACCCGGTTCCGATAACACATATCTTCACGGGACATTCCTCCGGATCATCAAGTCAATGGGTGGTTATAGCACGGATACCGGCGCCAGTTCCAGACTTTTTCCTCCCTCCTTTCCTGCCGGCGGTGGAGCTTCCATCAAAGGTTTGACTTTGAATTCGGGAGGGATACTATAAGAAACAGATGGGAAATTTTAGGAGGTCCGCCATGAAGAAACTCTTCGCAATGCTGCTTCTGGCGCTCACGGCGCTCGCCGGATGCGCCCACGTGATCAGCGACGAGTCCCGCAGGCTTGTCGACCCGACACTCACCTTCGGCATGCTCAAGGAGAAGCCCGACAGCTACATCGGCAAGTACGTCATGCTGGGGGGCGTGATCGCCGGGATCAAGAACACCAAGGAGGGAAGCCAGCTCGAAGTGATGCAGGTAAAGCTCGATGACTCGGGGATGCCGGAGGATACGTTCCGTACGGAGGGGAGATTCCTCGCCACCACCGACAAGTTCCTCGACAGCATGATCTTCAAGCCGGGAAGACTCGTTACCCTCGTGGGCGAGATCAAGGGGAAGAAAACCATCCCCCTCGACGAGGTGGACTATACCTACCCTCTCGTTGCCATCAGGGAGATTCACGTCTGGAAGAGCTACGATTACGAAACGGGGTATCCCTACCCGACCCCTGCCCCGTACTACTACTACGACCCTTACTACTACGGCTACTGGCCCGGCCCCTACTGGTACCGCCCCCTCGGCCCCGTCTACCGAAGATGGTAACCGGTTGAGCCTTTCCACGACGCGCGAAGGGGGCGGAATTCATCCCGCCCCCTTCGCGCATTCCGACAGTTACCGCCCGAGCATCATCTCCATGAGCCGGAATCCCTCATCGAGGAAGAGCCCCGAGCCCCGGGCCGACTCCTCGTCGTACCCCCGCACCCCTTCCCGCTCCTTCCCCTCGCCGCCATAGAGGATGAACGGCACCGGATCGTCGGTGTGGGTCTTGATCCGGAGCGGCGTCGGGTGGTCGGGGGTGCAGAGGATGCGGTACGCGCCGAATTTCCTCATCCCCTCCATGATCGGCCCCACGACCCGGGCATCGAAGTCCTCGATCGCCTTCAGCTTGTGCTCCAGGTTCCCGGAGTGGGATGCCTCGTCCGGCGCCTCCACGTGCAGGTAGACGTAATCGTGGGTCTCCAGGGCAGCGAGGGCCGCGGCCACCTTCCCCGCGTAGTTCGTGTCGATGTAGCCGGTGGCCCCCTCGACTCGGATCACGTCCAGGCCGGCACAGACACCGATCCCACGCACGAGATCCACCGCCGAAATGACCGCTCCAGTGAGGCCGAAGCGGTCACGGAACGGCTCTATCCGCGGCGCCTTGCCATGCCCCCAGAGCCAGATGGAGTTGGCGGGGACCTTGTCCGCCTCAAGCCGGCGACGGTACTGGGGGTGGTTGTTGAGGATCATCTGCGAGGTGTTCATCAGGTAGATGAGTCGGTCCGCCCCCTCCCCCTTCGGGAGATGGTCGATGATGCTCTGCCCCGAGATGTCGTGGGGGGGGGTCGCCGTGAGGGCATGCTTGCCGTTGCGCCAGACCATCAGGTGGCGGTAGCCGACACCGGGATAGAAGCGGAACTCGTCGTCCCCCATGTCGCGCTGGAGCGCCTCGATCAGCTCGCGACCCTCCTCGGTGGAGATGTGGCCCGCGGAGTAGTCGTTCATGATGAGGGTGCCGCGCGCCGGCTGCAGGTTCACGAGGTTAACCCGGAACGCCACGTCGTCGGGGCCGAGCTCCACCCCCATGCTCGCCGCCTCCAGCGGAGAGCGGCCAGTGTAGCAGGTGCGCGGGTCGTAACCGAAGACCGAGAGGTTCGCCACGTCGCTCCCCGGCGGGAGCCCCTTCGGGACGGTGCGCGCCAGGCCGATCTGCCCGTGACGGGCCATGTAGTCGAGATTTTCCGTCCTCGCCGCCATGAGCGGAGTCCGATTGTCCAGTTCCTTCAACGGCTCGTCCGACATCCCGTCGCCGAGCAGCACAATGTACTTCATCAACATTTCCTTTCGCTGGAGTGTCTTTCCCAATCACTAGTCCCCAGTCCCGAGTCCCGGCTTTTACCCCCGCGGGTGAAACTGCTCGTGGAGCCGCTTGAGCCGCTCGCGGGTGACGTGGGTGTAGATCTGGGTCGTGGAGAGATCCGCATGACCGAGCATGGTCTGCACGCTCCGCAGGTCCGCCCCGTTTTCCAGGAGATGGGTCGCAAACGAGTGGCGCAGCGTGTGGGGCGAAATCGGCTTCCTGATCCTCGCCTCCCGTGCCCGTTTTTTGATTATATTCCAGAACGACTGGCGCGTCATCCGGTCGCCCAGCCGCGTCAGGAAAAGGTAGGGGTTGTCCCCTCCCCGGTCCATGGCCGGCCGCATCCCGCTTACGTAACGCGCCACCGCCCCGCAGGCCGACTCCCCCATGGGGACGAGCCGCTCCTTCCCCCCCTTGCCGAACGCCATGAGGTATCCCGCCGCGACGTTCACATCCCGAAGCTTCAGGGCAACGAGCTCCGAGACCCGCAGCCCCGTGGCGTAGAGAAGCTCCAGCATGGCCCGGTCGCGCCCTTCGAGGTGCCCCTCCCCCGCCGGCGCCGCCAAGAGCGCCTCCACCTCCAGGGCGGTCAATACCTGGGGGAGTTTCCCGACGGTCCTGGGCGCCTCGATGATGGCGGTGGGATTCACCTCGGCGTACCCTTCCACCAGGAGAAAGCGGTGGAACATCCGGATCGCCGACAGCGCCCGGGCCCGGCTCCGGGCTCCGAGGCCGCTCTCCTTGAGTGCGGCCAGGAAATCGACCACCACGGCGGCGGTGACGGCGGATGGCTCATTACAGCCGCGGCACT
Source organism: Geobacter sp. (assembly GCF_027327745.1). Lineage (GTDB taxonomy): Bacteria > Desulfobacterota > Desulfuromonadia > Geobacterales > Geobacteraceae > Geobacter. Next base: position 30,946 of record NZ_DAHVYG010000082.1, on the reverse strand, counting down.
CGAGGAAATCCAGATATTTTGCCATGTCGCGGCCGTAGGCATCAAGGGTGTTCCGGGAGAGCCCCTTCTCGACCAGCAGAAAGCTGAGAAAGAGATCGAGGTACTGGTTCATGGCCTTTCCGCTGCGTCGCGCGCCGTCATTCGATCGCCTTGAGCAGCCGCTCCCTGATTTCTTCCAGCCGCTCCGGGCTCGTGATCTTGTGGCCGAAGATATCCCTCACATAGAAGACGTCGGCCACCTGGTCGACCTTGGTGGAGATCTTCGAAATGCCGATGTAGAGCCCCAGCTCCGTGAGGGTGCTCGTGATCAGGTAGAGAAGCCCCACCTTGTCATGGGTGTAGATGTCGATGACGGTATAGTCGGACGACACCTCGTTGTCGATCTCCACCCGGGAGGGGAAACGGGGCTTCACCCGCTCGGTGAGAAGCGTCGGCCGCTGCCGCTTCGCCACCAGCGCCCCCACCTGGATCTTGCCGGTGAGGACCTGCCGCAGGTCATCCTCGACCCGCTTCCAGCGGCTCTCGTCGGTGATGACGAATCCCTGGGGGGAATTGACCTGGAGGATGTCGAGAGCCTTGCCGTTGGAGCTGGTGTGGATCTGGGCGCCGAGGATGTTGATCCCGTTGGCCGCCATGACGCCGGTGATCATGGAGAAGAGCCCGGGGACATCCAGGATGCAGATCGTGAAGTTCGAATACCCCCCCTCCGGTTCGTGGGAAACGCGGGTGACGATCTTCTCGTGCTCAAGCTGGAGCAGATGCTTCACATGCTCGGCGATTACCTCCGGCGGGTTGGAGAGGAGATGGCGGATCGTCATCGCCTTCAGCTCCTCTTTCACCACCGCGGGGGGGAAGTCGATGCCGATGATCTCCAGCACCTTCCGCTTGACGTTCTTGACCCGCTCGCTCCGGGCTTCGAGCCGGAAGTCTCCCCGCTCCAGGACGTTGAACGCCTTCTCGTAGAGCTCCTGGAGAAGCATCGCCTTCCACTCGGTCCAGACGTCAACCCCCACGGCCCGGATGTCGGCATAGGTCAGGAGGTAGAGCATCTTCAGGTTCTCGCTCTTCTCCATCTGCCGGGCGAACTGGATGATCATCTTCTCGTCGTGGAGATCGCGACGCTGGGCGATGTGGGCCATGAGGAGGTGGGTACCGACGAGGAACTCCAGCCGTTCGCTGTCCTCCCGGGAGAGCCCCATGCGGCGCGCGATGGTCGGCATCATCGCCGATCCCTTCTCGGCGTGCCCCCCCCCTTCTCCCTTCCCGATGTCGTGGAAGAGGACCGCCAGCAGAAGAAGCTCACGCTTGTCCACCTGCCGGGCCAGCTGGGTCAGGAGCGGCAGCTCTTCCTCGCGCTCGCCGCGGAGGAGCCGGATGATCTCTTCGACGGCGAACAGCGAGTGCATGTCGACCGTGTATATGTGGTAGAGGTCGTGCTGCACCTTGCAGAAAATGTGGCCGAACTCGGGGATGAAGCGGTTGAAGAACTCCAGGTGGTGCATCAGCCGCAGGGTCTCGGAGACCCCCTTGTCGCTGCGCAGGATGGCGAAGAACGACTGGTTCACCTCCTTGTTCCGGCGGAACTTGTCGTTCACGAGGTGGAGGCTTTTGCGGATGAGGGCCTTGGCGGCGACACTGATGGCAACGCCATGTTTCTGGGCGTACTCGAAGATCTTCATGAGCCGGGCCGGTTCCTTCTCGAACACCGACTCGTCGGGGACCACGAGCTCCCCCTTGAGGATGTAGAACCCATCGCCGACAGGCCGGCGGATGAAGTATCCGAGGATCCGGAACGCCCCCTCGTCGCGGCGGGAACAGGTGGCGATGAGCGACGACGCGATATGCTCGACCTTCGTGGCATGGAGGTAGTAATCCCGCATGAACTCCTCCACCGCCAGGGTCCTTCCCGAATCTTCGTACCCGAAGAAGGCGGCGAGCCGGGTCTGGGCATCGAAGGTGAGCTGGTCGCTCTTGCGCCCCGCGGAAAAGTGGAGCTCGTTGCGGATCCGCCAGAGATACGCGAGCGCCTCGCGATATCCCGCCAGCTCCTCCTCGCTCAGCACCCCCTTGACGATCAGCTCCTTCGGGTCACTCACCTTGTACTTGATCTTCGCCACCCAGAGGGCGGTATGGAGATCCCGCAGCCCTCCTTCGCTCTCCTTGACGTTCGGCTCCAACAGGTAGACCGAGGAGCCGTACTTTTCCCGCCGCTTCCGCAGTTCATCGACCTTTTCCCTGATGAACGAGTCGCTGCGCCTGGCGAGGATCTGGGTCACCATCACCTTTTCGAACTCCTTGGCGAGGATGCGGCTCCCCGCCAGGACGCGGGCATCGAGGAGGGCGGTGCGGACCGTGCTGTCGGAGGCTGCCATCTCCACGCAATCCTGGAGGTTGCGCACCGAATACCCCACGTCGAGTTTCATGTCCCAGAGAAAGTAGAGGAGCTTCTGGGCGATGTCCTCGACGCGGGCCTGATCCTTCCCGCTGTACAGGAACATTAGATCGATGTCCGAGAAGGGGTTGAGCTCGCCTCGGCCATAGCCGCCGATCGCCATGAGGGTGAGATGGTTCTTCCCCTTGCCGTGCTGGGAAAGGTCTCTGGTGATGCTCCGGAAGAGCTTGCGGATGAGGGTGTCGGTCATGGCCGTGATCTCGCGGACCACGGAATCTCCCCGGGCGCCGGCGCGGTGGAGGGCCATGATCTCCCCCCTGTAGTGGGTGAGGAAATGCTTGCTGGCGGCCAGGTAGAGGGGACGCTTCTCCTCGAAGGAGGCGCGCCCTGCGTCGCCGGCCTCCTGGGAGATGTCGGGGAAGTATCGGTCGATGTTGAATTCCATGGCCCCTTTCGGCTACCTCAGGCTGTTGATATACCCCTTGATTCCTTCCACGATCCCATCGGCGGCCCGCTCCTGAAATTCGGGGTTCTTGAGCCGTGCCTCTTCGGCCTCGTTGCTGATGAAGGCACTCTCCACGAGAATGCTCGGCATGGTGGCCCCCACCAGCACGTAAAACGGCCCCTGCTTCACCCCGAGGTTCCTGGAGCCCGGATAACTGCCGTGGATCTTCCTGTAGACCGCCTTCTGGACCTCATCGGCCAGGTGGGCCGAGTCGTTGATCTTGTAATTGGCCATCAGGTCGAAGAGGATCGCCTGCAGCAGACTTACCTTTTCGAGGGAGGTGTTGTTCTCCCGGGCAGCCACCTGGGCCGCCTTCTCGGTCTTGGCCAGGTTCAGGTAGTAGGTCTCGATCCCCGCCGCCCCCCGGTTGAGCGAGGCGTTGGCGTGGACCGACACGAAGAGGTCGGCGTTCACCTTGTTGGCGATGGCGGTCCGCTCTTCGAGGGGGATGAAGACATCGGTGGAACGGGTCATGACCACGTCAACGCCGAGCTCCGACCGGAGTTTTTCGGCGAGCTTGAGGCCGATGGCGAGGACCACATCCTTCTCCTGTGTTCCATTGGCACCGATGGCCCCCGGGTCATGGCCGCCGTGGCCGGGGTCGACCACGATCCGGCGTATTTTCCCCGGCTTCAGTTTGGCGATGGGGATGGGCTTCTCCTCGCGGGGTTCAGGCCTTTTCACCTCGGCCGCCGCGGCGGGGGCAGCCTGGATATGCTCGGTGAGCCGCGAAATCTCCAGGGGGCGCTCCCCCTTCACGTCGACAATGATCCTGGTCGGATCGGCAAGGGAAAAGACCTTGTAATCCTTGATCTTCTCCAGATCGAGCACCACCCGCACCACATCGGCTCTGTACTGGGCGGAGCGGACGGTCTTCAGGAAGCCGTCACCGATGGGGATGTCCTTCAGCCCCGGAGCAAGGCGAGCCCCCTCAAGATCGATGTAGATGCGGGAGGGATAGGGATCGGCCGGGTGCTGCTTGATCTGGTGCGCCTCGAAACGGGTCTCCCGGTCAACGGCGATGGAAACCCGGGTATAGTCGGGGTTCGACCAGTATCGGATATCCTTTACCACCGCCTTGGCGCCGACGATGCTCTCCCCCGTCCCCTTCGCAGCGGAAGCGCCGGAGGCGGCCGACGGCCTCTTGACACCCTTCTTCTTTGTGGCCGCCACCGTCCTTTTCCCGTCGCGAGAGGCCCCCCCCTCCGCTGCCGGGGCAACGGTGCCGAGGACGAACAGCGCGAGCAACAGCGACACGGTGGCAACAAGACTTGTCCGGCAAAGCTTCGTCACGTTCAGACCATCCTTTTCAACTCGTCGAGAATATTGAGCGCCTCAAGAGGTGTCAAAGCTGCAATATTCAAACCAGCGATCCGGGCGCGCAGCAGATCGGCGCCTTGATCGAAAAGAGAGAGCTGGGGGGACTCCTTCGGCACTCCCCCCTTCTTCCCCTTGGCGATACGCGGCACCCCCCCCTCGGCGTACTCCCCCTTCTCCAGGTTCTGGAGGATCTCTTTGGCCCGCTCGATCACCTCCACGGGAAGTCCCGCCAGCCGCGCCACCTGGATGCCGTAGGAGTGGGACGCCCCCCCCGGAACGATCTTGCGCAGAAAGATCACCTGATCGTTCCATTCTTTCACGGCGACGTTGCAGTTCTTGATCCGCCCGCGGGTCACCGCCAGCTCGGTCAGCTCATGGTAGTGGGTGGCGAAGAGGGTCTTGGCCGCACAGCGCTCCGTGTCGTGGAGATACTCGGCCACGGCCCAAGCGATGGAGACGCCGTCGAAGGTGGAGGTGCCCCGGCCGATCTCGTCGAGAACGATGAGGCTGCGGGGGGTCGCGTTACGCAGGATCGCGGCGGTCTCCATCATCTCCACCATGAAGGTCGACTGCCCGCGGGCCAGGTTGTCAGAGGCCCCGACCCGGGTGAAGATCCGGTCGACGATCCCGATGCGGGCCTCGGTGGCCGGGACGAAGCTCCCCATCTGGGCCATGAGGGCGATGAGGGCCACCTGCCGCATGAAGGTGGACTTGCCGGCCATGTTCGGTCCGGTGATGATGACGAGCTGGTTCCCGGCGTTGTCGAGCAGCAGATCGTTCGACACGAAGCGTTCGGAGACATTGAGGGCCTCCACCACCGGGTGACGCCCTTCGGTCACGGAAAAGACATCCCCCTCGTCCACGAGCGGCCGGCAGTACCCCCGCTCGTGGGCCACCTCGGCCAGGGCGACGAGGACATCGAGGGTGGCGAGTCGGTCCGCGGTCCGGGCGATCCGCTCCCCCTGGGCTGCCACCTGCTGCCTGATCTCCTGGAAGAGCCCGTACTCCAGCTCGACGATCCGCTCCTCGGCCCCCAGCACCTTCTCCTCGTACTCCTTCAGCTCGGGGGTAATGAAGCGCTCGGCGTTGGCCAAGGTCTGGCGGCGGATGTAGTCGTCGGGGATCGACGAAAGGTTCGACTTGGTCACCTCGATGTAGTAGCCGAAGACCTTGTTGTAACGGATCTTGAGGGAGGCGATGCCGGTCCGCCCTTTCTCCTTCGCCTCAAGACGGGCGATGAACCCCTTCCCCTCGCGACTAATGACGCGCAGCTCGTCCAGTTCGGCGTGGTAGCCGTCGGCGATGATTCCCCCCTCGCGCAGGACGAAGGGAGGATCCGCCACGATCCCCCGGGCAACGAGCTCCTTCACGTCCTCCAGGGGGTCGATGCCCGATCTGATCTCGCGCAGAAGCGATGCGCCGGCGTCTTCGAGAAGATCGAAGAGGGGGGGAATCTTCTCCAGCGATGCCCGCAGCGCCACGAGATCCTTGGCCCCGGCGCTCGCCAGGCTGATCCGGCCATTCAGGCGTTCCAGGTCATAGATCCCGTCGAGCACTTCCCGCAGCGCGGTCCGCAGCCCGGCGGCGGAGACCAGCTCCGCTGTCGCGTCCTGTCTTTTCGTTATCTTTTCGACATTTACAAGGGGGTAGTTGATCCACTGCCTGAGCTTTCTCCCCCCCATGGCGGTGGCCGTCCGGTCGAGGAGCCCCAGGAGCGACCCCCGCCGTTTTCCCTCCGACAGGGTGGCCGTCAGCTCCAGGTTGCGGCGGGTTGACTCGTCGAGGACGAGGAACTCCCGGGTGCGGTAGACCCGAAGGTCCCGGATATGGTCCACCCTCCCCTTCTGGGTCTGCTGTAGATAGTGGAGAACCGCAGCCGCCGCCTGCAGCCCCTCGGCCAGCCCGCCGCAGCCGAGGGCGTCGGAGGAGGCGACCCCAAAATGGTTGCGGATGAGCCGCTCCACGTAATCCCGGTCGTAGACCCAGTCGTCGATGACCGAGATCATCCTCCCCGCGGCCAGGTCCGCCCGCTCTCCCAGCCGGCCGTTCTCCCGCAGGGTGGCCGGCACCAGGATCTCCCGCGGGTCGACGCAGGCCACCTCGCTCCAGACCGCATCTTCCCCGTCTGTCTCCGTGACACGGAAATCGCCGGTGGAAAGGTCCAGATAGGCGACCCCCCAGCGGGGACCATCACCGCCGAAGAGGGATAGGAGGTAGTTGTTTTCCTTGGGGGAGAGGCTCTCGGACTCCACCACGAGCCCCGGGGTAACCACCTTCACCACCTCGCGGCGAACGATCCCCTTGGCGCTTTTCGGATCCTCCACCTGCTCGCAGATGGCGACCTTTTCGCCCGCCTCGATCAGCCGGGCGATATAGGGTGCGGACGAATGGTACGGGACGCCGCAGAGGGGAACGTCGTTGCCGTCGCCCCCCTTGCCGCGCGAGGTAAGGGTAATGTCGAGGATGCGCGACGCCTTGACCGCGTCGTCGAGAAACATTTCGTAGAAATCGCCGAGCCTGAAGAAGAGAATCGCGTCGGGATAGTCCGCCTTGATCTCCAGGTACTGGCGCATCATCGGGGTAAGTTCGGACATCGATAAAACCTTGCAGTTACTTGATTGGGAAGGTATCGTACCAGAAAAGAGCGCCCATTGTAAGACCCAAACCGGTCAGATTCGCACGCACCACTGGAGTTGATACAAAAAAAGCTGACCGCAGCGGTTAGATTGTTTCCGTCGGAGCGGTCTACGACGCAAACCTCGGGAGCCAGAGCTGGTCCCCCTGCGCTGACTCGGTCACAGCGGCCGACAAGGTTACCTGCTTTTCCAACAGCACTTCATTTCTCACCATGCTCGCCCCCGGAGCAATCATTACCGCCGCCGGCAGCAGTTATGCCGGCACCTCCCAGGCATCTCCCGTTGTTGCTGGCGCAGTCGCGGCCCTGCGCGCGGCGTTTCCGGCGGAGACCCTCGACCAGAACCGTTCCCGGGCTACCGGTTCAGGCGGTCCCTCTCCTCGCATTGCTTGTTGCACTCTTACGTAAGCGCGCAAGGTAAGATTCCCTCTTCCAATAATTCCAAAAGATTTCATCCCGTTGTGACATATCGGTAACGTTTCTGGCCGATACTGCTTAATGAGAAGATGATCTCGACGGCAAAATTGCCGGATGTACCGTAACAAAGCAGATCGCCAGAGTGAGTATCCTGACATGACCGAAAGTTGCAGTTTGCATGAAGTGCCGTTGCTGCGGGAGATCACGGTTCCCAACGCGGGAATCTCACCGGAACTCACCGTGCGCGAAGTGGTCGGCATATTCCAACGCGACGAAACGCTTCTTGCCCTGCCGATAATAGACGGTGGAGAGTTTCTCGGGATCATAAGCCGGAAAGTGCTTTTCTTCCGGCACCTCGGGCGCCCCTTCACCATGGAGCTCTTCGGGAAGAAGCCAATCAGGCTGTTACTTGAAGAGCATCCCTTTGCTCTGGATGCCGGCCTCGACGTGAACAGCGCCATGGAACGGCTCGTTACAGCCGATCCATCCCTGGAGATCGACTCGTTTCCGGTGATGGAAGGTACGCGCTGCCTCGGCATCGCTTCAGTGGCGCTCCTGATGATGAGCATCGCCCGCACCCAGGCGAGACTGCTGGAAACCCTGAACCGCCTCACGGCCCGCATCAGGGAGGAGGTCGACACGGCAAGCCGGATTCAGCAGGATCTCCTGCCGCTTCCTGCCGGCCGGTTCGGCAATATCGCCATCAGCGCGGAGATGGTCACCTCTACGGAAATCGGAGGCGATTTTTACGATTACGTCCAACTCGCAGACGGCACGGTCTGTATCGTCATGGGAGATGTGAGCGGCCACGGAGTGCAGGCCGGAATGGTCACCACGGCGGCCAAGGCGAGCCTCCATACCCTTATTGCGGCGGGCACCACCACTCCCGCGAGGCTGCTGGCGGGCATGAACAACGCCATTCTGGCCACGGCACAGCAAAGGCTCCTCATGACCTGCATCGCCATCAGCATCAATCAAGAGCGGCGGATCGCCACCATCGCCAACGCCGGACATTCCTTTCCGTACCTCCACCGGCACTCGCCACGGCTCCTTGAACGCATTGAGAATGCTTCCGGATTTCCCCTTGGGTTCGAGTCCGATGCAGCCTACGGAGAGTGGATCATTCCCTTCGGCGAGGGAGACCGGTTATTCCTTTACACCGACGGGATCATCGAGGCTACCGACCAGGCGGGAAACGATTTCGGATACGACCGGTTCGAGACATTTCTACGCGAGCACGGGGATGTTCCCGCCGAAATTCTGCGGCGTCAGCTCTTCTCGGCCATTCGGCACTTTACCGACACCGAAAACCTCGAAGACGACGTCACTCTCCTCATTGCCTCATTCAACAACGGTCCACAGGAGCAGTCATGACCACGAACCCGACCATCCTCGCCCTTCTCAGAGACGAAGCGGATCTGAACATCTGGCAAAACGACCTGGCTGCCATTCCCGGTATCGTCACCGTGGTGATAAGCGACCCGTCTCCCCCGTCGGTCCAAAGGGCATGCGCAGCCGTCCCGATGTCCCGTTTCATCCTCCTGTCGGGCCGGTTTTACCCGGCTGAAGCACCGGTCGTTCTCGAGGTGATCAGGAAGCTGCACCCCGCCGCGGAAATTCTTCTAGTTTCGCCGGCAGCCGCTCCCTTTCCCGCCGTCAGCCCTATCCTCAAGGACGGCATCAGGAATCTTATTGTCGTTCCTGCACTTTCCCCCTCGGACGAAGAAAGGCGCCGGAAGTCTCCCCTCAGTATCGCCATTTCATCCCTTGCGGACGACGCGCGCGAGCGGATATCGACCTGCCTCAGGCCAGGGACCGTGGCCCGCGAGTTCCTTCTTGAGTCGAGCGATCAGAAGGAGACGCTCATAGCGCACCTTGTGGAGGCCGTGGGCGGGAGCACGGCCGAGGCGGAGTTCCTCCGCCAGCGGGCCGCCCTGATTGCGGACGAAATGATCGAGAACGCCCTCTACGGCGCCCCGCGCGACCAGAGGGGAAGCCAGCTTTTCCGCAAGGGAGAGCCCCGCACAATCCTCCCCGGCGAAAGGATTATGTTCCGATTCGGCTTCGATGGCGAAAACCTCGCCATGGAGTTGGCCGACGGTTGGGGAAGCCTCCACCCGGTGGAGGTTGTCGACCATTTCAGCAGGAACCGGGAGCGGGAGGGGCTCCCTCCAACGGAAGGAGGACTGGGGCTGTTCCTCATCTGGCGCTTCATCGACCATCTCCATATCTCCATATCCCCCGGCAGAGAGACAGTCGTCAGCGGGCACGTGAGGCTCAGGACACCCGAGGATCTGTCGGACGCACCGGGATTCCACATCACCACATGGCGCGCCTGCGCCTGAACACCAGCCGTCGTGCAGCGCTCAGGGAGGAGGGAGGCACACAAAACGAAAGGAGATACTTCCATGGAAACCGATTTCAGAGTCGAGGTGGTGCGCGACGGTATCGCAGACGTCATCTATTTTTGCGGGACAATCGACGCCAAGGCCGAGCAGATCATGAACGGCTTATCAGGGCAAGTGAGGGGACCGGATGTTCGGTGCGATTTCAGCGGCACGGGCAGGATCAATTCCATGGGGATTGCCTTCCTCCTGAGGTTTCTCAAGTCTCTTCGGGACAGGAAAAACGTCCGGGTCTCCCTCTGCGGTCTGAACCAGATGAACGCGATGCTCTTCAAGATGACGGGCATCTACCTGCTCGCCACTCCCGAGCAATGAACCGGTCGGTACATGCCAGGAGGTTCCCGATGAAGTTCCTGCAACGCATGCTCCACATGAACGGCCTGTCCGAACTGGATCGGCAGATCGAAAAATTTCGCAACCTCAGGGATTCCTATCACGAAGCAAACACAGCCTATTTCGGCAAGGAACTTGCCGAGATGCTGAACAGCTGACCGGTCGATTATCGTGGACGATCTCGACATTGCCATTCCTGAAGAACTCGATCATCTCGTCCAGGCCGGCGTCACCCTGGGCCAGGGATACCTTCTGGCAAAACCATCCACCACCCCCTGTCCCTCCATGGCCACCCCCTTTGAGGGGAATCGACCATGCGCTAGCGAGCAATCGGGCGACAACCCACTTTTTTCATCCCCGAAACAGCGCTGTAACCATCCCATGCCATAACTATCCAAAAAACAACGGAGAGTTCCCATGATCAACAGCGCCGTGCTCCCCCTGGCCCAGAAGGTCGTTCGAGGCAATCCAACCATGATGGGTATGGCAACCGCCGCCACCGGCATCATCCGCCAGATGGCCATCAAACCGTTCACCCCGAAGAAACGGCGGCGGGAGTTCGCCCTCAGGGAGCGCCTGTCGAGCTTCCACGCGGTCCGAAACCATATCTTCAGGGAGAAGGGTGCAGGTACCACGCCGACCATCGTCGTCGGCGGTTTCGTCCCCGACGCCACGGAGGCGGTGGAGTTCCAGCGGGAACTCTTCCGCCGCTACGGCAGCGTCTATTACCTCAACTTCGCACGAAACGGGTTCAGCAGCGCCATGTTCTTCGCCCAGTTGGCCGACCTCATCGAGGAGTTGAACCGCCGGGGGGAACGGCCGGTCATCTTCTCCATCAGCTTCGGCTGCTCCCTCGTCAGGCGGTTTCTCCAGACCCATGTCCACGAGGCGCTTGCCATCGGCGGTACCGTTTTCGTGAGTCCGGTCCTCTGCACCGCCGATCTCGTCCGTCCGGAGCGGGAAAAGAAAGGAGGGATCAGGATGCTGGAAAGCAGCCTGCGGCGAATCCTCCTGGCGGAGTCGGGGAACGTCGGCGACATCGAGCGGCAGATCGAACGGGCCCGGCGCTGTTTCCAGGCGCTCTTCGAGGCGGGGGCGGAAAACCGGACGCTGTCGCACCGCCATCTCTCCATTCGAAGAAAGATCATGGAGGTCATCCGCTCGACGCCGTTTACCGGGGGGTATCAGCGAACCCTCGCCCTCAACGACGTCTGCTTCGACGAGACGGTACCCATCTTCTGCGGACCGGCGCTGGTCATGGTCGCCGAAGACGAGGAGAGCACCCTCGTCCCCTCTTCTCCTACCCTGGCGGCGCTGCGCGACTCCACCCTCAGGGGGCGGCTCTTCCCCCGCGGGAAGGTCCGCACCGTGGCCTCCACCACAAGTGGTGACCCGGTCGCCCATGCGTCCCTCATTTTTCACCACCACTGCTACAATCCGGTCATCGAGGGGTGGTACGACAAACTCGTCTCCGCGGTCCGACTGGCGGTGGTTTCATGATCAAGGCGGGAATCGACCTGATGCTGAAAGCGGGGGCGGCCGCCATGGCCCGGAACTTCGAAAGCCGCGACCCGATTGCCGCACAGCGGGAGCTCCTGGCCACCCTCGTCGCCGCTGCCGCCACGACCCGCTTCGGCCGGGAGCACGGGTTAGCGGAGCTAGCCGGTGAGCCGTTCGAACGCCTCTACGCCGGGTTCCGGAGGCGCGTTCCGATCAGGACCTACGCCGATTTCTGGCGGGACTACTTCAGCGCCGGACTCCGTGAGGAGAACGGCACCCGGCGCCTGCTCCTCGAAGACATCACCTGGCCGGGAAAGATCCCCTTCTTCTGCGAGACCTCGGGTACCACCGCGCCGACCAAATTCATCCCCTTCTCCCGCGCGATGTTCGCCGCCAACAAGCGGGCGGCCCTCGACATGACCGCCTGCTACCTCCACCGCAACCCCAAAAGCCGCCTCTTCCAGGGCAAGCTCCTCTACATGGCGGGGAACACCAATCTCTCGGACCTGGGGCCGGGGGTGAGCAGCGGCGACATGAGCGCCATCACCCTGCGCCACCGCCCCTTCTATCTCAAACCGTTCGTGGCGCCGGGGATGGCGGTCTCGGCCCTCCCCTGGGAGGAGAAGGTCGTCTCCCTCGCCTCCCTCCTGCTCACCGACCGCTCCGTCAGGGGGATATCCGGCGTCCCCCCCTGGATCATCCTCCTTCTGCAGCGGGTCGAGGAGATGGGGCACCGCCCCCTCGGCAGTCTCGTTCCGAATCTGGAGCTCATCATTCACGGCGGCACGAGCATGAAGCCCTACCGGCGCGAATTCGACCTCCTCTTCGCGGAGAGACGCCCCCATTTTCTCGAAGTCCTCCCCTCCTCCGAGGGATTCATGGCGTTCCAGCTCCTGGGGGAAGAGCGGATGCGGCTCGTCCCCCACTACGGCGTCTTCTTCGAATTCGTCCCCTTCGAGGCGCTCGACGACCGGGGGGTGCCGGCTCCGGATGCGCCGGCGGTGCCGCTTGAGGAGACCGAAACCGGGAAGCGCTATGCAGTGATTCTCTCCACCTGCGCCGGGCTCTGGCGCTACCACATCGGCGACACCATCCGCTTCACCGACCGTTCTCTCCTTTTCATCGAATTTACCGGCAGGGACAAGTTTCTCGACCGCTTCGAGGAAAAGGTGACCCAGGGGGAGGTGGAGGAGGCGATCGCCCGGCTCAACCAGCAGGACGGGATCGAGATCCGGGAGTTCATGGTGGGCCCCGACATCGCCGAACGGCGTCATCTCTGGGTCCTGTCCGTCGGGGAACTGCACGAGCGGGAAAACGCGGAGCTGGAGAGGCATCTCGACGCGTCCCTGCGCTCGCTCAACGCGGACTACGCCACCTTCCGCGAGCAGGGGAGGATCGCCGGACCGCGGGTCATCTGCGTCGACGAGGCACGCATCTATCACTGGTCGAAAGAGGCCCGCGGCAAGCTCGGCGGCCAGAGCAAGATTCCCCACATCGACCCGACGGCGGACGGAGAGCTGATCCGCAGCCTCGCATCCTTTGCCGAGGGCCCATGACCGGCCGGGCAAAAGCGCCCTGTCACATTCACCCGAACCATCCCATCAAGCCGACCCACTGGGGATAAGAAGTTCACCTCCCCGGCGTTACGCCGCTCGGCTTTCGTTTACCTTGAACCAGGCGGCCATGCGGGAAAGCTCGTCCGCGATCCGCTGCAGTTCGGAGGAGGAGCGCATGATCTTCCCATGACGTTTGGCCCCCGGACGAGGATCTCCCCCACCCCTTCCCCGTTCGGATTGTCGATTCGAACCTCGACGCCGGCAAGGACGCGTCCCACCGTGCCTCTCCTCCAAGCTGTCACGCAGATTTAACACAAGGGTTACAATAGTGTCATAAGCATACGGGATAATCGGCTCCAAACAGAAACATCAAAGGAGCACGCGATGTACTACTACCATCACGTTCCCGGCAGACTCAGAATAAAGACACCGGCGGTAAAGGGAAGAGATCGTGCTGCCGCGGCGATCCGGGAGATTTTCGACCGGCACGAAGGGATTCACCGAACCACTGTGAACACCACGACGGGAAGCGTCGTCATCGAATACGATCACCACCGAATCGCCACCGACCAAGTCCTCGGCATCCTGAAAGAGCACGGCTACTTCGACCGGGCCAAGGCCCAGACCACCGACCGGTACATGGATGCGAAGCTCTCCCGGGCCGGTGAGTCGGTCGGCAAGGCTATATTAACCACCATGATCGAACGGGCCTTCGAAGGGTCGGCCATATCGCTCATCGCGGCACTCCTGTAATTCCGCCAACCGTCCCTACTTAAGGAAGCTGCGACAGACCGATCAAAATCAGCAATATGCCTCCTGCAACTGCCGCTTTGCCAGCAAGATTCCGCCTGACAAAGAATCCGGAAAGGTAATTACCCCCCCAAAAGATAACAAAGCTGACCACTGCAGACAAAACAGCTATCAGCATTGGGTCCAGGCCGATCATCCCTCCGCTCAAACTTCCCCCGATATTTTGCAACGCCAGTGCAGTGCCGAGAAGCGTTGCTTCCTTAAAATCAATATGCTTCGAGTGATCCATATCCGCATTTTCCGGCTTCTGCAAGATATCCCAGAGGCTCGTGGAATTTCCACGGTGGGTCTTATAAAGACGCCTTTTTTTCAAATATGGTTCCAGAATCATCCAGGAGCCAATGGCGACAAGAATCACCATGGCTATCACGGAAGACAGTTTCGCTCCCAAGGACCCAGCTATCAGTGACCCGTAAAAAGAAACAAGAAACGTAACTGCGAAGGCAATTACAGAAATCCACAGGTTCATGAGGATACTTACTCTTATTCCCTGAAGACAGTAGGCGATTCTCACCGCGAGACTGTCAGAGTTGTTCGTCAGGACAATCAACAACGTATATAAGAGATGGTGCATCGCTTTACCTTTCACCGGCCGTCGGCTCCTTTGCGGCAGGGGGCGCGCCGACGATCTCCCGAGCGCTCCCGGCTATCCCCTCCACGATGGCGGTAACGGTCTGAATGGCGGTCATCCCCACACTCTCCGCCGATTTCACAGCCCCCTCGGTCACGATCCGGGCCACTTCAAACACGTTGCCGCCGATCTCCCTGGTCGCTTCGAGAATGCCGTCGGCACATCCCTTGGCGACCATGGCGACGTCGGCCCCCACCCTGTCGGCGCCGTGAACCCCCGCCTTGACGGTCTCCAGGGCGGCAATGCCGATGTCGCCTCCCACGTCGTGAACCCCGAGGATAATCCCCTTGGCCGCCTTGTGGGTTGTCGATGCCACGCCGATACCGATCTCCTCGGCCGCAGAGATGGCCCCGGTCAACACGTCCCGGCTCACCCTGATCCCCTCCCCGGTCAATTCTCCCCCTCCCCTGAGGGTGTCGCAGACCGTGCGGCGAACCAGTTCGACCACCTCACGTTCAACGCGATGGGTGCCGGTTATGATGGAACAGATCCCCTCCTTCACCTTCGCACCGGCAGCCCCACCGGTTTCATGCGTTTGCGCTGTCATGACACGCTCCTTCATTGATTGAGTCGCTTCCCGGTCATCCGCTCCGCGCCGCGTCGTCCCTCAGCAACGCCGCCCGGTCGATCACTTCCCACGGCAGCCCGATGTCCATCCTTCCCACGTGGCCGTACGCGGCGAGCTTTCTGTAGAACCCCCCCTTGAGCTGGGAGGGGAGCCGCCGCAGGTTGAACTGCCGGACTATCCCCGCCAGGCGGAAGTCGAAGTGACTCTCCACGAGCCGGGCGATCTCTCCGTCGGGTATCCGGCCGGTGCCGAAGGTCTCCGCCTGGACACTCACCGGCCGGGCTAAGCCGATGGAGTAAGAGAGCTGTATCTCGCACTCGGCGGCGAGCCCCGCCGCCACCACGTTCTTGGCGGCGTGGCGCGCCGCGTAGGCCCCGATCCGGTCGATCCGCAGAGGATCCTTCCCCGACAGGGCCGCGCCGCTGTGACGGGCATACTCGCCGTAGGTGTCGATGGCGTTCTTGCGTCCCGTAAGCCCAGCGTGAACCGCCGGCCCTCCAAGGATGAGCGCCCCGTCCGGATTGACGAAGATCCGGGTCCGGTCGTCGGGCTTCACCGGCTCGTCGACAAAGACCTGGTCGATCACCGCCTCGCGGATGTCGACGGCGAAGCGAGCGGGGTCGGGCTCCCCTTCCCGGTTCTGGCTCGCGACCACCGTAATGCTGTGGATCCGGGCAGGACGCCCGTCCCGGTACTCCACCCCCACCTGGGTCTTCCCGTCCGGCGAGAGATAGGGGAGGATCTTCTGGAGACGCACCGACGTAAGACGGCGCGCGAGCCGGTGGGCGAGCCAGATCGGAAGCGGCATGAAGGCCGGGGTCTGGTTGCAGGCGAAACCGAACACGGTCGCCTGATTTCGGACCGGGATCGCGTCGATCTCCTCCTCGCCGAGTTCTTCCTCCTGGAAAATGCGCTTTCCGCCGGCCGGCAGTTCCGAGAGGCTCGTGACGATGCTACAGCTCTTGGCGTTAAAAGCCTGCTGCTCGTATCCGACCATCCCGATCACCTGACGGGCGATGGTGGGAAAGTCAAGGGTCACGTCGGCGGCGAAACGGGCGGCGATGAAGACAATGGAGGTGGAGACCGCGCACTCGGCGACAACCCGCGCGTAAGGGTCGTGCTGGAGGAAGCGGTCGACCACGGCATCGCTGATCTGGTCGCAGAGCTTGTCGGGGTGTCCCTCGGTCACCGACTCGGAGGTGAACATGAAGTCGCGTTTCATGGCTGTGCTCCCTGTAGTTGCGGTTGCGTTGCCTGCTGCCCCTCTTTGATCGCCTCGTTGACCACGAGGGGGAGCACCGCCCCGGCCCCCGCCACGAGACCGTCCGCAAGCGTTATCGGGGCGAGTCCCAGGAATCCCCGGAGGCCCGGCACCGTGAGGGCTCCGAACTGGAGGAGAAAGGAGCCCCCCAGCGCCCAGCTCAAGTACGGGTTGGGGGGGAGGCTCCCGCGGGAAAAGAGACCGGCCCGTTCCGAACGGCACGCGAGGGCGTGGAGGAGCTGCCCGCACGTCAGCGTCATGAAGGCGAGGCTTCCGGCCCGTGGCCCAAGACCGTAGCGGAGCATCCCCCAGCCGTATGCCCCCATGGCGCCGGCGGTGATGACCCCCCCCTCCCGGGCGATGCGGCCGAAATCGGCGCTGCCGATGATCTCCTCCTCGGGGCTGCGGGGCGGACGGTCGAGGACGTCGGGCTCCGGTTCCTCCAGGGCCAGGGCGAGCCCCGGAAAGATGTCGGAAATGAGGTTGATCCAGAGAAGCTGCATGGCGTTCAGCGGCTGCCCCAGACCGAGGGCGATGGCGGAAAACATCACCATGATCTCGGAGAGGTTCGTAGCGAGGAGGAAGTTCACCGACTTGCGGATGTTGCCGTAGATGGTGCGGCCGTGGGCCACGGCGATGATCATGGTCTCCAGGTTGTCGTCCTCCAGGATCACGTCGGCCACCTCGCGGGCCACGTCGGTGCCGGCGGTCCCCATGGCGATGCCGATGTCGGCCGCCTTCAGAGCCGGACTGTCGTTGATCCCGTCGCCGGTCATGGCAACCACCCGGCCGCTCCGCTGGAGGGCCCGGACGATCTGGAGCTTCTGGGCCGGGCTCACCCGGGCAAAGACGTGGACGGTGCGGGCGAAGGTGGCGAGGAGCTCCGGGTCCATCTCCTGGAGCCGGGTGGAGTCGAAGATCTCCAGGGGCACCCCCCTGGAGAGCGCCAGTTCATGACCGATGGCGTAGGCGGTCGGCACCTGGTCGCCGGTGATCATGAGGGTATCGACCCCTGCCCGGTGGAAACGCCCGATCAGCTCCTTAACCCCGGGACGGACCGGATCGGCCATACCGACAAGGCCGAGCCAGACGAAGCTGCCGTCCCGTCCCTCGGCCCGCTCGCCGTCGTGGACGAAAGCGTACGCCGCGGCGAGGACCCGGAGCGACCCCCCTGCCATCCGCTCGTTGGCGAGCTCGATGGCGAGGCGGTCGTCATCGGTAAGCGGCACGATCCGCCCGTCCCGCATCTGGCGGTCGCAGAGGGCAAGCACCTCCAGGGGGCTCCCCTTGAGGGCCACGAGCCGGTCTGGGCGGATTTCCTTTTCCTCATCGGCCCGGAAAGGACCGACCCGGGTGTCGGTGCCGATGACGTGGACGCTCTTCATGTAGTTGCGGCTCTCGGAGCGGTGGACGATCCGCTCCAGCGGCAGCGCCTCCCGAAGCCCCGCCACGTCGGTCCCGATGTCGAGGGCCAGGCGCACGAGGGCGTTCTCGGTGGAACTTCCCCGGAGCACCGTCACCCCCCCTTCCTGGACAATCTCGCTCTCGCTGCAGAGGGCGCAGACCTGGATGAGCCGCACCAGTTCCTCGCTTCCGGCGGGATCGACCAACTCCTCCCCGGCGCTGAAGCGGCCGGCGGCGACCGTCAGGTCCCGGAGGCCGGCATTCACCGCCACCACCGCCATCCGGTTGAAGGTGAGGGTGCCCGTCTTGTCAAGACAGATGGTCTGGACCGACCCGAGGGTCTCCACCGCGTCGAGGCGACGGATGAGGACATTGTGGCGCCGCATGGTCCGGATACCGAGGGCAAGTATCGTGGTCGCCACTGTCGGGAGCCCCTCCGGGATGGCAGCCACGGCAAGGGATATGGAGCTGCGGAGCATCGGCAGAAAACCGTATCCACGCAGGAGTCCCACCCCGAACACGACGCCGCATACGGCACCGGAGACATACACCAGCTTGTTGCCGATGGCGTCGAGCTGTTTTTCCATCGGGGTCTTCGGCGATTCCGCCTCACCCACCAGAGTCTGGATGCGGCCGAGTTCGGTGAAGCGGCCGGTACCGACCGCCACGGCGACCCCTTGTCCGCCGGTAACGAGGGTTCCCATATACGCCATGTTGATCCGGTCGCCGAGCGGGATATCGCTCTTCGTAAGAGGCTCCGTATTTTTCACCACGGGGAAGCTCTCGCCGGTCAGGGCCGACTCGTCGACGGAGAGATGGCGGGCTTCGACGATCCGGCAGTCGGCGGCTACGTAGCTGCCGGGGCGCAGGATGAGGATGTCTCCCGGCACCACTTCCTCGCCCCGCACCTCGACCATCTTGCCATCCCTGACCAGAAGTGCGGTGGGATGGACAAGGCGCTTGAGAGAGTGGATCGTCATCTCCGCCTGGCTCTCGGTGACGTACCCGATGGCGGCGTTGATCGCCACCACCGCCATGATCACCGCGGCGTCGGCGATCCCGCCGGTGACGATGGAGAGGAGCGCCGAGACGCTGAGAAGCGCCACCGGAAGCGACTTCAACTGATCGAGGAAGATGGCGAGCCCCGAACGGGGAACCGCCTCGGGGAGGAGATTGGGGCCGTAAGTGCGGAAGAGTTCCGCAACGCGGGCGGAAGGAAGTCCGGTCTCTGGCAGGGTGCCGAAGTGGGCGACGGCCTCGGGGGCGGCCATGAGGTGCCAGGGGCTCTCCTCCTGTTCCTCCGCGTGGACGACGAGTTTGCGAAGTTTCCGGCGGACGATGCGGTTGCCGCGTTTGGTGTAGGAGGCCGGGTCCGCGCGCCAAGGAGCCGGAGTCGGCGTCGCGGGCTGATCCGGCGAATCGCCGGCGCAGGCCGCCACGATCCGTTCAAGGAGAGAGGAAATTGCGGCGGACGACCCCTCCGGTCCGAAGAGGACCAGAACCGTCCCGGTCAGGGTGCTGCCGGAGACGGAACGGATTCCCGCCCCTGCGGCAAGGCCGTTCTCCAGATGCCGCAGGAGGGCCGGCGACCGGTAGAGCCCCCGCACCTGGAAACGAACCCTGCCGGCCACGGCGGCGTGGACGACCTGCACGACAGGGCCCTCCGGGTCGGCGGGGTCTTTCCAGAATGGCTGTGTGGCGGTCTGATACATGGGACAGGGGAATCACGGTCGGGACCTACGCCGGATGCTCTTCCCCGATCGGGCCGGAAGCAGCGCTTGCCTTCGGGAGGGCGGCGCCTGCCACCTCTTTCACCCCTTCGACGACGCCGACCAGCATCTCCTTCACGGTCTTGACGGCGGTGTTCCCGACGGCGCCGACCGCCTCCACGGCGCCGGTGACGACCGCGGCGGCCACCTGCTCGACGTTGCCGCCGATCTCCCGGGTCGCCTCCAGAATGCCGTCGGCGGCCCGCCGCGCCACGATCGCCACGTCGGAACCGACCTCGGAGGCCCCCTTGACGGCCCCGCTGATGGTCATGCCGGCGACGCTCATGAGGTCGCCCCCCACGTCGCCGACCCCCATGATGATTCCCTTGGCCACGCTCTTGGTGCTCATGGTGAGGCCGGATCCGACATCCTCGGCGGCGGCGATCGCCCCCTTGAGAACGTCCTTGGTGACGGTAACCCCCTCGGTCGCCACCGAACCGGTGGCCTGGAGGGTCGACGAAACGGTGTTGCGGACGAGGCTCACGATTTCGGCTTCGATCTCGTTGAGCCCCTTGAGGCTTCCAACGATTCCCTCCTTGACCGTCGTGCCGGCCTTGCCGAGAGTGGCTCCAGTCATTTCTTCAGCCGCAGGCTCTTTGATCTCTTCTTTGACTTCTTCTTTCATGGCCGTTTCCTCCGTGATGGTGGTGGCTTCTTCACTCGCTTCAACCTTCGCGATGGGGGAGGGTTCTTCGCTCCCCTCCGCTCCGGTGACCTCGTCCGCGGCGTGAAACTCCTTCTTCCGCTTCCGTTCCTTACGGATATCGTGGGTTTCTTCCATGAATCTCACTCCTTTCGGTTACGGATCTATTCTCCCCTCCCCTTGTGGGCCTTGAGAAAGATATTAAGGGCATACCAGAACGCCGTGTACCAGGCCGGCGCAGCGAAATTTCCCCGGGCGATCTGGTAGATTCCGGAGCCCGCCAGCGCCAGGAACGAGGCATCGGCAGCGTTGAGGGCTCCGCCGGTAGCCTTCTGCAGGCGACTGTCCACCTCCCGGTACAGGGCGATGGTGGTGCCGGCCAGGGAACCGGCATGCGGCATCTTCACGTGGAAGAGGCCGCTTTCGGCGGCAAACCGGACGATCTCTTTCGCGCCGTTGCGGTGGAAAAGGAGGAGACTTCCGCTGGCAGGGCTGGGCTCCACCCGCTCGATGGCACCGCATCCGGCCAGGCGCCCGGTCACGAACCCGAAGTAGGCTTCGTGCCCCTTGAGGTGCGGGAAACGGAGCCGCATCCTCGTAGGGGTCAGGTGGGTGCACAGGGCCTCGGGAAGGGTCACCCCCGACCCTCCCCTTGAGGGTGCTCAGGCGGCACGACAGGTTCTTCCGCCGAAACGCTCCCCTGCATGACGCTTGCCGCCGCGGCAGCGGCGGCTGCCGCGGCACCTCCCTGGACCGCCTGCTCTTCGGCCATCTCGTATTTCGCCTCCGCCACCAGATCCTCCATCATCTCGCCAGCCTCGGCCACGGCCTCCTTCCCCTTCTCATAGAGCATGAGGCCCCCCTTGATGGCACCTTTGGCGAGGGGCTTCGCGATACTCGCCAGAACCGGCAGCACCACCGGCGCCAGGATGGCTGCGCCGATCCCGACCGCCAGACCGAACATTCCGTCCTTCTTGATGTCGTCCCACAGTCCCATGGCTGTTACCTCCCGTTCTTCACTGTAATTGTTGCACGGGGCGCCCCCCTGTCAACAGCCGTCACACACTTGTAACATTTTGTTATTATTGCGATAAAACGCTACTGGCCGGTATCGTTCGACTGGGAGAAGGGCTGCGTTTTGTTGCACAATCATAACCTGTTCTTAACACTAGCGCGGCATTGAGGAATTACAATCGAGGCGGCAATCCACAGGATAAGGAGCTTTTGATTGTCATCGCTGCCTAGGGTAAACGCCGATCTTCACACGATCGGCACCGAGGGCCCCCATAAGCCCCAGGTCGAACCGATACCGGCCATCCTTGCCCGGCTAGGGGTCGCACCGGCCGGCTCCCGGCGGTTCGCCGCGACCCTCCCCTTTTCCCTCGGCGACACGACCGCCGGTACGGAGAACGAGCTCCAGGCGGCCGTGGCCGGACGGCGCGATGCCGTCGACCTCCCCCTGACCATCGAACAGTCGGATTACCTC
This sequence comes from Geobacter sp., assembly GCF_027327745.1. GTDB lineage: Bacteria > Desulfobacterota > Desulfuromonadia > Geobacterales > Geobacteraceae > Geobacter. The sequence goes on along the minus strand of NZ_DAHVYG010000082.1, from coordinate 9,311 downwards.
GCCAACATTACCCGCCGGGCCGCCGCCGGGGAGACCTCCCGCAGGGCGGTATCGGAACTGGAACGCTTCATCACCGACAACCGCGAAGGAGTCTGGGAAAACAGCTGGGTCCGCTTTCCGCGCCGGGCGCTCTCCCCCTTCGCCCGGGAGGTCTTCGACCGGGATCTCCGCGCCGACAAGAGGAATCCGGGGTCGGGACTCCGCAGCGACGCGGACCGGTTTATCGTCTACCGCGACGGCGAGGAGCATCTCCGCCTCCCGATCAGCTACCTCATCAAACTGGCCCTGGCCGACGCCGTCAGCACGGCGCCGGAATTCCATCCCATCATCCGCGCCACCGGAGAGCGACTCATGGGGCACTTCCTCAACGACAACACCTCCCCTGAGACCTACTCGTTCACGGTAATGCCACTCACCCCGGAAACCGGCATGGGACGCGCCATCGCCCGGGAGACCGCCAAGCGCTACCTTCTGACGCAACTTCTCGCCATGTACGCCAACGCCGCCTTCGGTCTGGCCGAGAGCGGCCAGCGGGCCATGGTCTACTTCGCCCCCCATCCGCCGGTGCGCCAGAAAGAGCTCAACAGCCTCATCTCTGATGCCTTCTACCGTGAGCTCTTCATGAGCCCCTGTCTCTCGGGGTGGGACCAGGGGGAGGAAAAGCACCGTTACATGCACCTCTGCCACCAGGTCCTCTCCCGCAGCCGCCTCAACACGGTGGCGAAGCTGCGGGACGCCGGGATCATCCTCAACAACCTGGTGGTGCTCCCGAGCGTGTCGGACGTGAGTCTCGCCAACAACGGCACCCACCTGAGCCTCGGGAGCCGGCGCCTGACCGCGGCCCTGACGGACCCCTCGTCCGGGTTCACCGCCGTCCACGAGAAATACCTGGGGGACCTGGCCATCAAGGCCTTCGAACATTTTCTCCCGCTCTTCGCCGGCATCTATTCAGCTGCACCGTACCGGCTCGGCTTCTCCGACTTCCACCCGGAGCGGGCGCTCGGATTCCTCCCCCACGAACTCGACTACACCCACCTGCGGATGATCTGGCGGCGCTGGCGGAAGAAGGCGCGCCTCTCGGTCTTCGGCCAGGCGGTCACCCCCTTCGGCCCCCAGTGGCTCGACCGGCTCGTGAGCGGGATCTGCGGTTTCAAGGGGGACTGGGTCCCCGATTTCCGCCTCATCGACTACCTCGTCTCCCTCCTCTCCACCCCCCGGAGCCCGGCCCTCGACGGCCGTCTTGGGAACACCGGCAAGCTCCGCAGGGACTTGGCCGACCTCGGGATCTTCGATACCCAGATGTCGGTCTATCTCCTTTGCAAGCCGCGGGAATGCGGCGTCATGGGCTTCTCTGGCTTCGAGGGTCGCCACTACAGCCTCTTCGAGAGCATCGAGGAGGACCTGGGATACGCCGCCGACCTCCAGTGCCTGATCATGGCCCTCACCTACAAGTACCTGGCGTCGGGGACGCTGACCCACCGGGACATTCCCGACTCTCCGGTCATCGAGAGTGAGCGGCGCCAGGCCTTTTTCGCCACGGCCATCGGCATTCCGACCTTTTTCGTCCGCCGCACCACCCGCAACCGCTTTCTGCGATCGATCCTGGCGCGGACCGAAAACGTGCGCGCAAGCAACCGGTACCCGGGCTACCTCCGGGTGACGCTCGACGACTACCGCCGCGCCCTGGTGCGGGTCATCGCGGAGGATGGGGCCGACCTGGTGGAGCTTCTGGGGATGGAGCAGACCATGGACGATCTCCGGGCACGGGTCGAAAATCCCGACCGAAACGGCGTCGCCGGGCGGCTCACCCGCGGGATCCTCGCCGAAATCGGAGCCGCTTCCCCCCTCAATGCGTCACCCGACACCTTCAACCGGGGGGCCGAAACCTATTACCGGGGGACCCTGCGGCTCCGGCAGATGAACGAGGCGCTCCAGTTCCTGGAGGAAGACCTGGAGCGCCTCGACCGTCTGCGGACGGAGAAGCGCGGCGCGCTCCTCGTCGATGCCCTGATGGCGGGGAAAAGCGGAGGGGAGTACGTCAGGCGCATCCGAAGGGATCTCCTCGACGAAAAGCTCACGGCGCCAGCGCTCAGAACGGTCATCGGACTGGTTCTCGCCACCGTCCACGCCGATGCGGGGCCAAGCGGCGCACCTCCGGGAGGAAACTGATCAGATGCTCACGATCGAACACCAGTACATCGACCGGGAGAGCGGCGCGGTCCGCACCGAACAGTTGCTCGGCGACCGGATGGTGAGGCTTCTCTACGCCGGAACCCGGGAGAACGCGCCGATCTTTTTCCGGCTCCTGACGAGTGCGTGGTCGTCGAGCCTCCTCGGCTACCTCAATTTCGACCTCCCGCTCCGCTCGGCGCGGAGTTTCATCACCCGGTGCGGCATCGATCCGGCGGAGTGTCTCGACCCTCCCGAGACCCTAGACACCCCCCGCAAGGTGTTCGAGCGCAAGATCCGCTACTGGGAATGCCGTCCCCTCCCGGATGACCACCGCACCGTGGTCTGCCCGGCCGATTCCCGGGTACTGGTCGGCTCCTTCGCCGAGACCTCGACCCTCTTTCTGAAAGAGAAATTCTTTAGCTTCGACGAGCTCCTCGGCAACCGGCGGGAATGGCTCCGGGCCTTTGCCGGGGGAGACTTCGCCGTCTTCCGCCTCACCCCCGACTAGTACCATTACAACCATCTCCCCGTTTCCGGACGGGTGGCGGACTTCTACGAGATCGACGGCGGTTATCACTCCTGCAACCCGGCGGCGGTGGTGACGGTCGCCACCCCCTATTCGAAGAACAAGCGGGTGGTGACCATCATCGACACCGATGTACCCCGCGGCACCGGCGTCGGCCTCGTTGCTATGGTGGAAGTGGTGGCGCTCATGATCGGCGAAATCGCCTCGTGTTACAGCGCCCACCGCTATGAAGCGCCCCAACCGCTGGAGCCGGGGATGTTCGTGGAAAAGGGGCAGCCCAAGAGCCTCTTTCGCCCGGGGAGCAGCACCGATGTCCTGATGTTCCAGAAGGGACGGGTGCGGTTCGCCGAAGACCTGCTCCGCAACATGGAGCACCCGACGGCCGCAAGCCGGTTTACCCGAGGGTTCGAGCGCCCCCTCGTGGAGACCGACGTCAAGGTCCGCTCCCTTCTCGCCCACGCCGCCGACTAGCGGACGCGGCCCGATGAGTAACCACCGCCATGGAGATTCGTAATGACCATACTTGGTTTTCTCGCAGTCGCAAGCATTGGGACTATCCTCTACTTCTGGTGGGGGTTCACCGTTCTCCCCGGTGAACGCTGGCAGTTCCTGGCCACGGTTCCCGTGGAGAAAGCGTCGCCCGACGCGTGGCGCGGCGTCAACCTTACCTGGTACGGCCTCCTCACCGCCAACGCCTATGCGGCTGCCGTCGCCATGCTCATGCTCCTTCTCGGGGCGATCAGGATTCCTCCGGCCGGGGTCGCCACCCTGGCCGTCCCCCTCCTCCTCGTCTGCGTTCCCGCCTCGCGGCTCGTGGCGCGGATCGTGGAGAAGAAGGCCCACACCTTCACGGTCGGCGGGGCGGTCTTTGTCGGGATCATCATCGCACCCTGGCTCATCCCGCTGGTGAACCGCACCGCGGGGGCGGCGCTCGGGTTCTACCTCCCCCCTCTGGCGACGCTCGCCGCCATCGCCATCGCGTACTCCTTCGGCGAGGGACTCGGCCGCATGGCATGCATCAGTTTCGGTTGCTGCTACGGCAAACCGCTGCGGGATGCACCGTCTCTGCTGCGCCGGATTTTCGCCGGCAGCTGCTTCATTTTCTCGGGGGGAACGAAAAAGATCGCCTATGCCCACGGGCTGGAAGGGGTCAAGGTATTGCCGGTCCAGGCGGTAACCGCAGTCCTCTACACGGTCTGCGGGCTCTGCGCCTCGGGGCTCTTTCTGGAGGGGGAGAGTGCCGCCGCCTTCATCGTGGCAACGGCCGTGACCCAAATCTGGCGGTTTCTGTCCGAGACCCTCCGGGCGGATTACCGAGGCGAGGGGCGCGTCTCACCATACCAGATCATGGGCATTCTTGGGGTGCTGTACGCCATGGGGAGCGCGTTCTTTCTGAGAGGTGAGGCTTCCCGCGGTACCAACCTGGGCGTCGCCCTCGCCGCCCTTTGGGACCCCGCGATGATTCTCTTCCTTCAGGCACTCTGGCTGGCGATCTTTTTCTACACCGGCCGGAGCACCGTGACCGGTGCGACCCTCACCTTTCACGTCCGCCGGGAGCGGATCTGACCCCACGAAAGAGAGTCCGCACTGCTTCTGCGGCGTTATCCGGCGGGGGCGGGTTCCGCCACGAGGACCAGCTTCTTCCCGAAGGCGTCTGCGAAGAGATCCCCCTTCAGCTTGCCGCCGAAGAGTTCCACCGAGATCTCGTCCCGGCTCTGGAGGGTGATGATGAAGCTACCGTCGGAGGGGGTGCAGGTGACCGACTGCACGACGCTGCTTCTCCTGCGGTCGAGGCCGTCGGCCAGGCGCACGATGCCGCCGAGGCGCGAGACCAGGAGCCGGTCGGCCCCCGCCAGTCGCAGGTATGCCTCGTGCTTCTTTTTCGGAAGCGCCTTGCGGTGGTATCGGGCAATGTTGGCGATCAGCTCCCGCTCCCGGGGGGCGAACCCGAACAGGTCGGCATGGCGGATCAGGTGGTAGGAATGCTTGTGGTGGCTGGAGTAGTTGATGAAATAGCCCACATCGTGGAGGATGGCGGCGGCTTCCAGCATCCTCCGCGCCCCGTCGCCGAGGTGGTAGAGGGGATCGACCGCGTCGAAGATCTGGAGCGAGAGCTGCGCCACATGGAGGGCGTGTTCCTCCTCGACATGGCAGGAGCGGGCGAATTCGAGCACCGCGTCGCGCCAGGTGCGCCTCCCCGCCTCCGCGGCCACGAGCTCGTGTTTGCGGAGGCTCTTGAGGATGAGCCCCTCCCGGATCCCCCGCTCGTTTACCCGCAGCAGGTTGGCGTCGAACATACGCATCAGCTCGTCCACCACCGTGATGCCGGCGATGATGATGTCCGCCCGGTCCGGGTTGAGGCCGGGAAGCTCCCGCCGCTCCCTCAGGCTCATTCTGGCAAGCATAGCCAGAAGGTGCACCACCTCCGAGCGGAGGACCTCGTAGCGGTGGATCGAACCATACTCCTCGCTGCGAAGGGCCATGACCATGGCGGCAAGGGAGGTGATGGTGCAGCCGGAGCCGACGAGGCACTGGACGGCCGGCGGCTCGCCGGCAAAGGTCTCTTTGAGCCGGCTGCGGATATGGCGGCGCAGCTTCTGGAGCTCGCTTCCCTTCACCGGATCGCCCGCGAGATACTTTTCCGTCAGGAAGACCGCCCCCAGGTCGAGGGAGAAGATTTCCTCGATATGGGCGCCGCGGGCCGTCACCACCTCCAGGCTCCCGCCGCCGATGTCGACCATGGCGTAGCGGACCCCTTCCATGTCGAAGTGGTTGCGCACCGACAGGGAGGCGAGCTCAGCCTCCTCTTCCCCGCTGATCACCGCCACCTCGATCCCCACCTCCGCGCGGATCGCCTCGATGAAAGCCGCACCATTGGCCGCTTCGCGGACGGCGCTCGTGGCTACGGCCTCGACAGCACAGACTCCGTAGCCGTCGACGATCTTTCTCATCCGGGAGAGGGCGACCAAGGCCCGCTCCCACGCCTCGGGCGATATCTTTCCGCTGGTCGCGAGCCCTTCCCCCAGGCGCACCGTTGCCTTTTCGTCGTCAAGGACCCTGAACTTCCCGTTTTTCGTCACTTCGACCACGATGCAGCGGATCGAGTTGGTCCCGATATCGATGGCAGCCAGTCTGTTCTGCTTCACCATGAGCTCCTGACCCGTGCGCCGATCGCTTCCGGGGGGGTCCGTTCCAGCATCTCCGAAAAGCGGGCGAAGAAGCGACCGCGCCGCGCCGCGATGGCATCCATGAGAGAAGCCTCCGCGGCGGGAGGAAGTCCCGCTTCCTGCACGATCCCCGCGAAGACGTCCAGATCGTGCATCTTTCCCAGGGTCTCCTGATACCCCTTCACCGCAGTGTGCAGCTCTTCATACCCCTTCACGATGAGAGGTGAGAAGATCTCCAGCCGGTAGCGGTAATGTTTCACGGCAATCCTCAGTTGATGGTGGGCAGCGATGTTCTGTTCGTGCCGGGCCGCCGCTACCAGGGCCAAGAGGTCGGCCAGACGCTCCTCCATCCGCTCCCGGGCAAAGGAGGCGAGGTTGGAAAAGGGGTCGATGCCGGCCGGTGGCGGGGAAAACAGACAGGGACCGCCGACGGTCCGGGCGAAGAGGCGGGCAATCTCCTTCGGGTCCAGTGCCGAGAGACCCTCCTGAAGCTTCTGCCGTTCCTTTTCCCTCAGGTTTTCAAAGCGGGAGATGAGCAGATCGAGCGGTTCGCGGCAGGGTGTTTCCGGCTCGCCGGCCAGTTCCCGGAAAAAGAGAAGCGCCTCGTCCGTGTTGCGCATCTCCCCCAAAATCCGCGTGACCATCCGGACCCTTTTCGCGACCCGGGCGATAGTGTCGGGGGGATAGACAGGGTTGAAGAGAAGGAGTCCTTCCCGAAGACGGCGCGACGAGACCCGAAGGTCGTGAATTGCCTCCGGATCGAAGGTCTCCCGGACCTTTTTCCAGCGCCGGAAAAAATCGTCCCCGCGGGCCGCCAGGAGCGCCCGGGCGGCAACCCAGAGCGGCATCTCTCCCGTCACCTCCACGGGCTACTCCACGGTTTCCGCCAGTGGCTGGGGAGCGGTGCGGGGAGGCTGTGTCGCTTTGCCCGGCGTTTTCTGGGCGTCGATGACTCCGTCCGTCAGGCACTCGATGATCCGGTCGATTTCCTTCAGATCCCTGAGGCGCCCCTTGGCCGGCTTCAGCTTGAGCCGGTGCAGCTCCCGGAGCCACTCCGGCACCTCTTCCCGCACGCTCTTGCGTGGAAGGGACGCGAGATAGGAAATGATGGTCTCGATCTCCCCCTCGCGCCGGAGGATGAAGTTCTCTCCCGCCTCGCGCACCACGGCGCGCAGGTGCTTCAGTTCCTGCTCTAATTCCCGGAGCAGGTCCTCGCCGTTGGCCCCCGACTGCTTCGTCTTGCTGCCACTTGTCATTTAGAGCTCCAGTACCGCCTCAACCCGCGAGGAGATTTCACCGGCAACCGAACGGACCGAGCGGTTGCCGTTCACCACGTGGAAACCGTATTCGGTCTGCATCCGGCTGAACTGTTTCTGGATCAGGCGCTGATACTGCATGAAGCTGTCGAAGATGTCCCGGGAGAGCCCCAGATCCATCCCCGACTCCCAGTAGTCGAGGGTGGCGTTCTTGCGGAAGTTCCGCTCCACGAGCTGACCCGGGCTGACGCGCAGGTAGATGACCAGGTGGGGAACCAGGGCGATGCCGTAGAGGGAGCGGACCCACTCGGGGTCGGCGCCCCGGACCACGTCCCGCGCCATGAGGGTGTAGATGTAGCGGTCGGCGAGGACGATGAACCCCGCCTTCAGGGCAGGGATGATCCGGTTTTCCAGCTGATCCGCGAAGTCGGTGGCGTAGAAGAGGCTGCGGGTGATCTCCCCGAGGACGTTTCCCTGCTTCGCCTCGTTCAGCTCATCGGAGACGAGGGTGGAGCGGCGCAGCCCCACGTTCAGGGTGGCGTGCCCCTTGTTCTCCAGGTGGTCACGGAGCAGGTCCATCTGGGTCGAGCGTCCCGACCCGTCGGCCCCTTCGATGACGATCAGCCTGCCGATTAGTTCCTCGAGGTCAACCCCCGGAATCCCTTCACCATAATATTGCATGGACTTTTGACCTCGGTTATCTCAGGGCTTTCCACCGGAAACGGGGAAGATCGAAGGTGGCGGCGACCATCTCCCGGACCTTCTCCTGCTGCTCCTCGATGGGCGCCGAACCGTCAACGGTTTCAAAGGAAAATTCATCCTTCATGGCGAGATACTCGTTGTAGATCCGCTCCTGGAAGAGGCGGAAGCTCTCGTAGGGATCGGAGGAGAGTCCGAGATCCATCCCCGCCTCGTGGTACTTCAGCTGCGGCCTCCCCGAGAGGATCCGGTTCAGGGCGACGGAGAGGGGGGTATTGAAGAAGAGGGCCAGGTCGGGCTGCCGGGCAAAGCCGTAGAGCCTTCGCAGCCATGGGCGGGAGCAGCCGCGCACCGCATCCCGGGCGAAAGCGGTGTAGATGTAACGGTCGCAGAGCACGAGGTACCCCGCCTTGAGGAGCGGCAGGATCTGTCGTTCGTAGCGGTCGGCGAAATCGGTACAATGGATCAGGCTGAAGGTGGTCGGCGTCAGGAGCTGCCGCTTCTTTCCCTTGCTCGTCGCCTTCTTGACGATGACCGACGAGTTCCATTCGGTGAAGTAGACCTTGAGCCCCCGCATCTCGAGCCACCGCTTCAGGAGGTAGATCTGGGTCGATTTCCCCGAACCGTCCAGACCTTCCACCGCGATAAGCCTGCCGGGGAGTTCCGTATGGAGGTCCCGTTTCATCAGGAGATCACCCGCTTCAGCGCCTTGCGGCTCTTCCTCAGCCCCTTGCCGACACCCTTGAGCCCCGCGTCCGCCAGCCCCGCGAGCCGCTTCTCCGCCTTGGCCAGCCCCTTGCCGGCACGCTTCACCCGCGTCTCAAGCTTCCCTTCCACCTTCTCCAGAGAGGAGAGGAGTTTGAGGATATCCTTCTCGATCTTTCTGCCGCTCTTCCCCGCGAGCTCCTCGCCGAAACGGTCCCGAACGCTCTTAGCGATCCCCTCCACCTCTCCCTTCAGGGTCGAAACAGCGCCCCTCAGCTTCGCCACCCGTACCGCGCGCCCCCCCGTTTCTTCGTCGGCAAGCGCGGCGGCCTGGTCGAGGATCCCCTGCAGGCCCCGGGGAGGAATCCCCTTGATCTTTTTGAGCCCCTCCTCACCGGCCGCGACGATCTTGTCGAAGGTCCCGAGCCCCGCCTCCACCAAACGCCGGGCCAGGACATCCCCGACCCCATTTATCCGCTGCAGCTCCTTCATCTGTTTTTTCATGGGGATCCTCTCTCCGGCGCCACCGGCCTTCAAAGTTGCGTTCCACCAGTTCATCCAGCGACCGCTTCTTCCCACGTCCTGACCGGCTTCTTTCCGCCGTGGACCAGCCACCGGAACCGGGCTGGAACTCCCCGGTCCGCCGGCTCCACCTCCAGGGCGACCACGGCTCCCTTCTTCATCCTGAACGGGACGTCGAGGCCAAGGAGCGACGACACCACATCCCCCAGGTCGGGCTCGTGGCCCACCAGAGCAATTTTCCGAACAGAGCCGCACTGGGTCAGG